>NZ_JBVHOQ010000026.1:10964-91711 GCF_055568375.1 Streptomyces sp. NPDC026062 | reverse complement strand
GCGTGCCGGCACATGGCTCACACGGGCGTGTATGTGTTGGGGGGCGCACGGCGCCCCCGCGGCCCTGGGCGCGGGCCCGGTACGCGATGCGTACCGGGCCCGCTCCATGTCTGTCCTGGGAGGACCTTCCCGCAGGCTCGTCGCTACGGCCCACGGCGCGTGGTCGGGCCTGTGGGCTCCTCGTCAAGGCCTGCGGGCCGAGGTCACCCGGTAGACGTCGTAGACGCCCTCCACGCTCCGTACGGCCTTCAGGACGTGCCCGAGGTGCTTGGGGTCGCCCATCTCGAAGGTGAAGCGCGAGGTGGCCACCCGGTCGCGGGACGTCTGCACGGCCGCGGACAGAATGTTGACGTGCTGGTCGGACAGGATCCGCGTGACGTCCGAGAGGAGCCGGGACCGGTCCAGCGCCTCGACCTGGATCGCGACCAGGAAGACCGAGGACTGTGTGGGCGCCCACTCGACCTCCAGGATCCGCTCCGGCTGCTGCGAGAGCGAGTCCACGTTCACGCAGTCCGCACGGTGCACGGAGACGCCGCTGCCCCGGGTGACGAAGCCGATGATCGGGTCGCCCGGCACAGGCGTACAACAGCGGGCCAGCTTGACCCACACGTCCTCGACGCCCTTGACCACGACGCCCGGGTCCGCGTTGGAGCGGCGCTTGCTGCGGCCGTGCGAGGGCGGCGAGCTCTCCGCCAGGTCCTCGTTGGCCGCGTCCTCGCCGCCGAGCGCCTGGACCAGCTTCTGCACGACGCCGGCCGCCGCCACATGCCCCTCGCCGATCGCGGCGTAGAGCGACGAGATGTCGGGGTAGCGCATCTCGTGGGCGAGCGTGACGAGCGAGTCGCCCGTCAGGATGCGCTGGATCGGCAGGTTCTGCTTGCGCATGGCCCGCGCGATGGAGTCCTTGCCCTGCTCGATCGCCTCGTCCCGGCGCTCCTTGGAGAACCAGGCACGGATCTTGTTGCGGGCCCTCGGCGACTTGACGAAGCCGAGCCAGTCGCGCGAGGGCCCGGCACCGGCCGCCTTGGAGGTGAAGACCTCCACCAGGTCGCCGTTGTCGAGCGTCGACTCCAGCGGTACGAGCCGCCCGTTGACCCGTGCTCCTATGGTCCGGTGGCCGACCTCCGTATGGACGGCGTACGCGAAGTCGACCGGTGTCGCCCCTGCCGGAAGCGCTATGACGTCGCCCTTGGGCGTGAAGACGAAGACCTCGTTGCGGGAGAGGTCGAAGCGCAGGGACTCCAGGAACTCGCTGGGGTCCTCGGTCTCCTTCTGCCAGTCCAGGAGCTGGCGCAGCCACGCCATGTCGTTGACGGTGTCCTGGCCTCGGCCGGTGTTCTTGGGGACGTCGGTGCGGACCTTGGAGGCGCCCGCGACGGCCTCCTGCTTGTACTTCCAGTGCGCGGCGATGCCGTACTCGGCGCGGCGGTGCATGTCGAACGTACGGATCTGCAGCTCGACGGGCTTGCCGCTGGGGCCGATCACCGTGGTGTGCAGCGACTGGTACATGTTGAACTTGGGCATCGCGATGTAGTCCTTGAACCGGCCGGGGACCGGATTCCATCGCGCGTGGACGGTACCGAGCGCCGCGTAGCAGTCACGGACCGTGTCGACGAGCACCCGGATGCCCACCAGGTCGTAGATCTCGGCGAAGTCACGGCCTCGCACGATCATCTTCTGGTAGACGCTGTAGTAGTGCTTCGGCCGTCCGGTGACAGTGGCCTTGATGCGGGCCGCCCGCAGGTCGGACTGGACCTCGTCGGTCACTATGGCGAGGTATTCGTCGCGTTTGGGCGCCCGCTCGGCGACGAGGCGGACGATCTCGTCGTACATCTTGGGGTAGAGGATCGCGAAGGCGAGGTCCTCCAGCTCCCACTTGATGGTGTTCATGCCCAGCCGGTGGGCCAGCGGAGCGTAGATCTCCAGCGTCTCGCGGGCCTTCTTCTCCTGCTTCTCCCGCTTGAGATACCGCATGGTGCGCATGTTGTGCAGCCGGTCGGCGAGCTTGATGACGAGGACCCGGGGGTCCTTGGCCATGGCGACGACCATCTTGCGTACGGTCTCGGCCTGGGCGGCCTCGCCGAACTTGACCTTGTCCAGCTTGGTGACGCCGTCGACCAGCAGGGCGACCTGGTCGCCGAAGTCGCGGCGCAGCGTGTCCAGGCCGTACTCGGTGTCCTCGACCGTGTCGTGCAGCAGGCCGGCCATCAGGGTGGCCGGATCCATGCCCAGCTCGGCGAGGATCGTCGTCACGGCGAGCGGATGTGTGATGTACGGGTCGCCGCTCTTGCGCTTCTGGCCGCGGTGCCAGCGCTCGGCTACCTGGTAGGCCTTCTCGATCTGCCGCAGCGTGGCGCTCTCGATCTTGGGATCGTTGCTGCGGACGGTGCGCAGCAACGGTTCCAGGACCGGGTTGTACGGGCTGGAGCGCTGCACACCGAGTCGGGCCAGCCTGGCCCTTACGCGGTTGGACGAGCCGCCGGTACGGGCCACCGGGCCCACGGGGGCGGCCGGTGCCGCCGCGGGCTTGGAGGGCGGCTTCGGTGCGGTGGGTGCCGGGGAGACGGGGACGGACGGCTGCGAGGGGGAAACGGGCGCGGGCCCGTTCGCTTCGGCGGGGGCCGGACCCGTGCCGGGCTCAGGGGCCGGGGGCTTCGGCTTCTCCGCGGGCTGCTGCGTCGCGGGCGTGGCTGGGGCCGCCTCGGGCTTGTCGGGCTGCGGGGCGGCGACTGGCTGGGCCTCGTCTGGCAAGAGCGCTCCTCGTGCGGATCCGGACACCCGGAAAGGCCATCGTAACGACCCTGCGGCCGGAGCTCCCCCGGGGACTGCGGGAGCCCTCACCACGCGATGCGGGCACCCGGTTGTTCCCGGGTGCCCGCATCATTGCGCGTGTAACTGTGCCTGCTGCCGTCCGGCAGTCCTTCAGACCGTGATCAGGGCCTCCAGCGGAGCACCCCGCAGGTGCGGTGCCAGGCGTTCGCGGCCGGCCAGGAATCCCAGTTCCATGAGGACGGCGACGCCGGCGACCTGCGCTCCGGCTCGCCGGATCAGCTCCAGCGAGGCTCCGGCGGTGCCGCCGGTGGCCAGGACGTCATCGATGACCATGATGTGGTCGTCGGCCGACAGGTCCTCCGCGTGGATCTCGATCTCCGCGGTGCCGTACTCCAGCTCGTACGCCTGGCAGAGCGTGGCTCCCGGCAGCTTCCCGGCCTTGCGGACGGGGACGAAGCCGAGACCGGCCCGTACCGCGACCGGTGCGGCCAGGATGAAGCCGCGGGCCTCCAGGCCGACGATCTTCGTGGCGCCGTGCTGTACACACAGCTCCGCGAGGGCGTCCGTCAGGGCCGTGAACGCGACCGGGTCCGCGAGCAGCGGGGTGATGTCCTTGAACAGCACCCCCGGCTTCGGGTAGTCCGCCACATCACGGATCCGGCTGAGCAGGAGGTCCCTGGTGTTCTCGGTGGTGCTGGTCATCAACGCTTCCCAGAGGTCCGGCCGTGGCCCCTGGGGGGCTCCTGGCGCTGTCCGACGACCGCACCGGCGGGCGCGGCGTCCTCGGGGGAACGCTCGTCCGCCTGCTCGGCCTCGTTGGGCTCGCCCTTGGCGGCGGCCGCCGCGCGCTTGGCGAGGATCCGCCTCTTCAGGGCCTTCATCTGCGGTTCGCGTCCCTTGAGGTCGGCGACGAGCGGAGTGGCGATGAAGATCGAGGAGTACGCACCGGCGGCGAGGCCGACGAAGAGGGCCAGCGAGATGTCGTTCAGCATGCCGGCGCCGAGGACACCGCCACCGATGAACAGCAGACCCGCGACGGGCAGCAGGGCGACGACCGTGGTGTTGATCGAGCGGACCAGCGTGCTGTTGATGGAACGGTTGGCGATCTCGCCGTACGTCCACCGGGTCTGCTTGGTGATCCCCTTCGTGCCCTCCTTGAGGCTGTCGAAGACGACGACCGTGTCGTAGAGGGAGTAACCGAGGATCGTCAGCAGACCGATCACCGTGCCGGGGGTGACCTCGAAGCCCACGAGCGCGTAGACACCGACCGTGATGGTGATGTCGTGGATCAGCGCGACGAGGGCGGCGATGGCCATCCGCCATTCGAAGGCGATCGCCAGGTAGATCACTACGAGGACCATGAAGACGCCGAGGCCGGTCCATGCCTTGTTGGCGATCTGCTCACCCCAGCTGGGGCCGACCAGGTCGGCCGCGATCTTCTCGGCCGGGACGTCGAGGCCCTTGGAGAGCTCGCCCTTGATCTGGTCGGACTTCGCGGTGTCGACCTCGGTGATCTGGATGCGCAGACCGCCGTTGCCCAGCTTCTGGACGATGGCCTGGTGTCCGGAGGACTCGGAAGCCAGCGACTCCGCCTTGTCGACCGAGACGCTCGTCTTCGGGGTGGTGAAGACGGCGCCGCCCTTGAACTCGATGCCCATGTTCAGGCCGCTGACCGCCAGGCCGACGATGGCCGTGATCGTGATCAGGATCGAGACGCCGTACCAGATCTTGCGCTTGCCGATGAAGTCGTAGCCGACCTCGCCGCGGTAGAGACGGGCGCCGAGATTGCCGAGTCGCGACATCTCACGCCTCCTTCGGGTCGGTAGGGGCGTTGACACGGCGCGACCGGCGCAGCGGCGGCTTGGCGCCGAGCCGCTTCGGGTCCAGTCCGGACCACGGGTGACCGCTCGCGAAGAACTTCGTGCGGGCCATGATCGTCATGATGGGCTTGGTGAAGAGGAAGACCACGACCACGTCGAGCAGGGTGGTGAGGCCCAGCGTGAACGCGAAGCCCTGGACCTTGCCGACGGTGACCACGAACAGCACCGCCGCCGCCAGGAACGACACGAAGTCGGAGACGAGGATGGTGCGCCGGGCTCGCGGCCAGGCCCGTTCGACGGCCGGACGCAGGGTGCGGCCCTCGCGGATCTCGTCCCGGATTCTCTCGAAGTACACGATGAACGAGTCCGCGGTGATACCGATCGCCACGATGGCACCACAGACCGCCGGCAGGTTCAGCGCGAAGCCGATGGCCGGGCCGAGCAGCGACATGATCGTGTAGGTCAGGATGCCGGACACCAGGAGGCTGAGGAGCGCGATGAACGCCAGCCCGCGGTAGTAGGCCACCAGGTAGACGACCACCAGGGCCAGACCGATGGCGCCCGCGATGAGGCCCGCCCGGAGCTGCTCACCGCCGAGTGCGGCGGTGACGGTGGTGACGCTCTGCTCCTGGAAGGAGAGCGGCAGCGCACCGTAGGAGAGCACGTTGGCGAGTTCCTCGGCGGACTGCTGGTCGAAGCTGCCGGAGATCTCGGCGTTGGCGCTCAGCGCCTGGCTCACGGAGGGTGCCGAGACGACTTCGCCGTCGAGCGCGATGGCGAACTGGTTCTGCGGGGACTGCTGCTGGGCGAGCTTGCCCGTGATCGTGTGGAACTTCTTGGCGCCGCCGCCGGTGAACTCCATCTGGACGATCCACTGGCTGGTCTGCTGGTTGATCGCGGCCTTGGCGCTGTCCACGTCCGTGCCGTCGACCTCGGCCGGGCCGAGGACGTACTTGGCGGAGCCGTCCTGCTCACACGCGACGACCGTGTCGGTGGCCTTCGTGCCCTGGCTGGCCTTGGAGCGGGAGGCCTTGCTGGAGCAGTCCAGCGCCTCGAACTTCTTCTGCAGATCCGCGGCGGCGGCCTGCTCCTCGGCGGAGGCGGTCGGCGCGGTGCTCGCCTTGGGCGAGGGCGACGAGTCCGCCTTCAGGGCGCCGGTGACCGCGCGGCCCTGGGTGGTGGCGTCGGCGCTGGGCTTCGCGGAGGAGCTGCTCGCCTTGTCCGATGCGGAGGCGCTCGGCTTGGCGGACGGGCTGGCCTTGTCGGAGGGCGAGGCGCTCGGCGCAGGCGTGGGCGTTCCCTGGGCGACGGTCAGCACGGGCCGGAAGTAGAGCTTGGCGGTCGTACCGACCTGCTCACGGGCCTGCGCGGAGTTCGTTCCCTTGGGGATGTTGACGATGATGTTGCGATCGCCCTGAGTCTGGACCTCGGCCTCGGAGACACCAAGACCGTTGACGCGGCGCTCCATGATCTGGACCGCCGTGTCCATGTTGGTCTTGTTGATCGCCGACTCCTGGCCGGGCTCGGCCTTCGCCTCCAGCGTGATGGACGTACCACCGGCCAGGTCGATGCCGAGTCGCGGCGTCGGCTGCTTGGCCAGGAACATCCCGCCGGTGAGAGCGACCATGGCGATCAGGATCAGAACCAGGGATCGCCCCGGCCTGCCCTGACCGCCGGCCGGTCCTCGGCCCTTCTTCGGTGCTGCCACCTTCTCGTTTCTCCCTGTCCAACCGCCCCGCGCCGGGTACGCGCCCGAGCGGCCACGAAGTTTAGTGGGGACCCGCCCCCGCAGAAGACCGCACGGTACGGGGATGACCGGATGCCTGTGGGCTCACGGCGTCCCCGGGTCGTGTGCTACTTCGCGTCGGTTTCGCCGTCGGCCTTGCCCTCGGACTTCTTGTCGGCCTTGTCGTCGGCCGGCTCGGCGTCGTCCGCCTCGGTCTTCTTGACCAGGTCGGTCTTGGCGTCGTCCGCCGTGGCCTCGTCGGTCTTGTCGGCCTCGGTCAGCGAGGAGGCGTCGTCCGGCACAATCGCGCCGTCGACGTCGAACTCCTCTTCGTCACCGTGGACGATGCGGTTGTACTCCGCGTCGTCGAGAACGGCGCCGATGGCGTTCTTGGCGTAGATGGCGTGGACGCCGGGGGCGACCTCAAGGAGGACCGTGTCGTCGTGAAGCTCCTTGACGGTGGCGTACATGCCCCCGATCGTCCGGACGCCGGTGCCGGGCTGCATTTCATTGCGCATGGTCGCAGCCGCCGCCTGCTTCTTCTTGGCGGACCGCGTCATCAGGAACATGGCCCCGATGAGCACGATGAAGGGGAGGAGAGTCACGGGATTCACGGGACGATTTTCCTTCGCACGACCGCGCTGGAAGGCGGCCTGGTCTACGGGGGTGGGTACACCGACCCGTTAAGGGCGGCATCGGCGGAGTCTAAGCGAGTCCGCATCGATGGAACAACGCCCAGCATGGCACCATGGTTCCTCTGTGGGTCAACCTGTGATGCATCACGCCCCGAACAGGCCCTGTTGTCCCTTTCCGCCGTGCTGCGGAGGCACCAGCCCGAGATGGGCCCAGGCAGCCGGGGTGGCGACCCGCCCTCGCGGCGTCCTGGCCAGCAGTCCTTCCCGTACGAGGAAGGGCTCGGCGACCTCCTCGACCGTCTCGCGCTCCTCCCCCACGGCGACCGCGAGCGTGGACAGGCCCACCGGGCCGCCGCCGAAAAGCTTCAGCAGGGCACCGAGCACCGCCCGGTCCAGCCGGTCCAGCCCCCGGGCGTCGACCTCGTACACCCGCAGGGCCGCGACGGCGATCTCGCGGTCGATCCTGCCGTCGGCCTTGACCTGGGCATAATCCCGGACCCGGCGCAGCAGCCTGTTGGCGATGCGGGGCGTGCCGCGTGAGCGCCCGGCGATCTCGGCGGCACCCTCCAAGTCTATCGCGACGTCCAGGAGACCGGCCGAGCGGTGAATCACCCGTTCCAGCTCGTTCGGGGCGTAGAACTCCATGTGTCCGGTGAAGCCGAAGCGGTCGCGCAGCGGGGGCGGCAGCAGTCCTGCCC
The DNA here is from genome assembly GCF_055568375.1 of Streptomyces sp. NPDC026062. Taxonomy (NCBI): domain Bacteria; kingdom Bacillati; phylum Actinomycetota; class Actinomycetes; order Kitasatosporales; family Streptomycetaceae; genus Streptomyces; species Streptomyces sp. NPDC026062. Next base: position 84,060 of record NZ_JBVHOQ010000026.1, on the reverse strand, counting down.
TGGTCGTCGCGCCGACCAGGGTGAAGGGCGGCAGCTCCAGCGGGATGGCGGTGGCCCCGGGGCCCTTGCCGACGATCACGTCGACCCGGAAGTCCTCCATGGCCATGTAGAGCATCTCCTCGGCGGGCCGGGACATGCGGTGGATCTCGTCGAGGAAGAGGACCTCGCCCTCCTGGAGCGAGGACAGGATGGCCGCCAGATCGCCCGCGTGCTGGATGGCGGGACCGGAGGTGATCCTGATCGGCGCGCCCATCTCGGCCGCGATGATCATCGAAAGAGTGGTCTTGCCCAGCCCCGGGGCACCGGACAGCAGCACGTGGTCGGCGGTCGCACCGCGGGCGCGGGCCGCCTTGAGGACCAGGTCGAGCTGTTCGCGCACCTTCTCCTGGCCGACGAACTCGTCGAGGTCCTTGGGGCGCAGCGCCGCCTCGACCGCGGTGTCCTCGCCGTCCGCGCCGGCGTCGACGAGCCGCTCGTCGAGGAGCTCGTCGGTGTCGGGTCCGGTCTCGTCCCAGTTCATCTCGTCAGTCCCGCCTCGGGGGTTTCGGTGCCGTGCCATCGGGTTTCGGGCCGGGTGTCAGGGGGTGCCCGTCCGCTCAGCGCGCGCGGTTGAGGGTCTGCAGGGCGGCGCGCAGCAGCTGCGGCACGGGGGGCTGGGCGCCTTCCGCGAGGGCCGCCTCCGCCTGCGGCGCCACGGCGGACACCGCTTCGTCCGCCTCACGCGTGGCATAGCCGAGACCGATCAGGGCTGCCTGGAGCTGGTCGCGCCAGGAGGAGGTGACCGCGGTGCCGATGCCCTGGCGGCCGGTGTGGGCGCCGAGGGGCTCGCCGAGTCTGTCCTTCAGTTCGAGCAGGAGCTTCTGGGCTCCCTTCTTGCCGATGCCCGACACGGCGGTGAGCGCCTTCTCGTCGCCCGTGGCCACGGCGACGCGCAGGGCGTCCGGGCTGTGTGTGGCCAGCATGGCCTGGGCGAGCCGGGGCCCGACCCCGCTGGCGGTCTGGAGGAGTTCGAAGACCTGCCGTTCGTCGTCGTCGGCGAAGCCGTAGAGCGTCAGCGAGTCCTCCCGTACGACGAGGGAGGTGGCGAGTTTGGCCTCCGTGCCGATCCGGAGGGCGGCGAGGGTGTTCGGTGCGCACTGGACGGCCATGCCGATGCCGCCCACCTCGATCACGGCCGTGGTCGGGGCGAGCGCGGCGACGGGGCCGCTGACGAAGGCGATCATCGGGGGACCTTCCGGACGGGGACTGCTGCGGTGCGCGGGACGCGCGGGGTGCGGGAGGCCGCTGCGGCCGCCGCGTGCGCCTGCTGGAGGCGGTTGAGCGCGGGTGCGCGCCAGATGTGGCAGATGGCGAGAGCGAGGGCGTCGGCGGCGTCTGCGGGCTTCGGCGGGGCGTCCAGGCGCAGGAGCCGGGTCACCATGGCCCCGACCTGCGCCTTGTCCGCACGTCCGCTGCCGGTGACGGCGGCCTTGACCTCGCTGGGCGTGTGCAGGGCGACCGGGATGCCGCGACGGGACGCGCAGAGCATGGCGACCGCGCTGGCCTGGGCGGTGCCCATCACCGTACGGACGTTGTGCTGGGCGAACACCCGCTCCACGGCTACGCATTCGGGCCGGTGTTCGTCGAGCCACTGCTCGATGCCGCGCTCGATGGCCACCAGCCGGTGGCCGGGCTCCGCGTCGGCGGCGGTGCGCACGACTCCGACGCCGAGCATCGTCAGGGGCCGGCCTGCGACGCCTTCGACGACGCCGATGCCGCACCGGGTGAGCCCGGGGTCCACGCCGAGTACCCGCACGGTCCGCCCCCCTCCTGCCGATCGGTCAACTGTTCCTGGAGGCTATCGGCTCGCACTGACAATGCGACGGGCCGACGGGGTGTGTCCCCGTCGGCCCGTCCGCGGAAGCTGCGCAGGTCGGTCGCCTCTCAGGCCTCGACCTTCTCCATGACCTCGTCGGAGACGTCGAAGTTGGCGAAGACGTTCTGCACGTCGTCGCTGTCCTCCAGCGCGTCGATCAGCTTGAAGATCTTGCGCGCGCCCTCTTCGTCCAGCTCGACCTGCATGGTCGGGACGAAGTTGGCCTCGGCCGAGTCGTAGTCGATGCCGGCCTCCTGGAGCGCGGTACGGACCGCGACCATGTCGGTGGCCTCGCTGAGCACCTCGAACGTGTCGCCGAGGTCGTTGACCTCCTCGGCGCCCGCGTCGAGCACCGCTCCGAGCACGTCGTCCTCGGAGAGTTCACCCTTGGGGACGATCACGACGCCCTTGCGGTTGAACAGGTACGAGACCGAACCCGGGTCGGCCATCGAGCCGCCGTTACGGGTCATGGCGACCCGCACGTCGGACGCGGCGCGGTTGCGGTTGTCGGTGAGGCACTCGATGAGCACCGCGACGCCGTTCGGGCCGTAGCCCTCGTACATGATCGTCTCGTAGTCGGCGCCACCGGCCTCGAGACCGGCACCACGCTTGACCGCCGAGTCGATGTTCTTGTTCGGGACCGAGCTCTTCTTGGCCTTCTGGATGGCGTCGAAGAGGGTCGGGTTGCCGGACACATCGGCACCGCCGGTACGGGCCGCGACCTCGATGTTCTTGATCATCTTCGCGAAGAGTTTGCCGCGCTTGGCATCAATCACGGCCTTCTTGTGCTTCGTCGTAGCCCATTTAGAGTGGCCGGACATCTGCCTTCTCCTTCGCGTCACCAAATTCCGTACGAACCCGAGAGATCCTACCGGGGTCGAGTCAGGTGGCTGCGCGCACCATGTCGACGAAGTACGCGTGAAGCCGTTGGTCGCCGGTCAGTTCCGGGTGGAATGACGTGGCAAGGGCGTTTTCCTGCCGTACCGCCACGATATGACCGCCGTGCTCGGCTATCACCTTGGCCCGCGCGCCCACGGACTCGACCCAGGGGGCCCGGATGAAGACGCCCTCGACCGGGCCGCCCTCGATCCCGGCGACCTCGACGGCCGCCTCGAACGACTCGTTCTGCCGCCCGAAAGCATTACGGCGCACGATCATGTCGATACCGCCGACGGTCTCCTGGCCCGAGCGCGGGTCGAGGATCTTGTCGGCGAGCAGGATCATCCCGGCGCAGGTGCCGTAGACCGGCATTCCGGCGCCCACGCGCTCACGCAGGGGTTCCAGCATGCCGAACAGGGCAGCCAGTTTGGACATCGTGGTGGACTCGCCGCCCGGAATGACCAGGCCGTCGACCTCGGCGAGTTCCCCGGGACGCCGGACCGGCCTGGCCAGGGCGTCCGCCGAGGCCAGGGCGATCAGGTGCTCCCGTACGTCGCCCTGGAGAGCCAGGACACCGATCACAGGGGTGTCGCTCATCAGTGACTACCAGCCGCGGTTGGCGTAGCGCTCGGCCTCGGGCAGGGTGTCGCAGTTGATGCCGACCATGGCCTCGCCCAGGTTGCGGGAGGCGTCCGCGATGATCTTCGGGTCGTCGTAGAAGGTGGTGGCCTTCACGATGGCGGCGGCGCGCTTGGCCGGGTCGCCGGACTTGAAGATGCCGGAGCCGACGAAGACACCCTCGGCACCGAGCTGGCGCATCAGCGCGGCATCGGCCGGGGTGGCGACGCCACCCGCGGAGAAGAGGACGACGGGCAGCTTGCCGAGCTCGGCGACCTCCTTGACCAGCTCGTAGGGGGCGCGGAGGTCCTTGGCTGCGGCGTACAGCTCGTTGTTGTCGTAGCCGCGCAGCCGGGCGATCTCGTTCTTGATCTGCCGCAGGTGGCGGACGGCCTCGACGACGTTGCCGGTGCCCGCCTCGCCCTTCGAACGGATCATGGCGGCGCCCTCGGCGATGCGGCGCAGGGCCTCGCCCAGGTTGGTGGCGCCGCAGACGAACGGGGTGGTGAACGCGAACTTGTCGCTGTGGTTGACCTCGTCGGCCGGGGTGAGGACCTCGGACTCGTCGATGTAGTCGACCCCGAGGGACTGGAGCACCTGGGCCTCGACGAAGTGTCCGATGCGGGACTTCGCCATCACCGGGATGGAGACCGACTCGATGATCTCCTCGATCATGTTCGGGTCCGACATCCGGGCCACGCCGCCGTCCTTGCGGATGTCGGCCGGCACCCGCTCCAGGGCCATGACGGCCACGGCGCCCGCGTCCTCGGCGATCCTGGCCTGCTCGGCGTCGACGACGTCCATGATCACGCCGCCCTTGAGCTGCTCGGCCATGCCGCGCTTGACTCGGGCGGTGCCGGTGGCCGGCGCGTCGGCGGACTGCGGGGTGGCGGGATGCGTGGACACGGATCGACCTCACTCGGGGAAAGGGTGCTGAGCGTGCGGGGGTGATGCACTGCTGAGCAAACTCTCCGGGACCGGGCCACAGCAAGGGCCAATGGAAGGCCGGTGGATCGTTTTGGTCCGGCGCGGCAGGCGGGGCGAGGCCTGCGCGGCCGCCGCGGGCAGGGGTCCGGCAGGCCGTCGCGGGTCTTTGTCGGCCGTGGCGGGCCGTCGCGAGCCGAGCCCGGAGACTCGGGACCGTGGGCTTGGCCCGGAGACCCCGGCATCTGGGGACGGAGCCCGGGAACCCGGCGGCCGTGGACCGAGCCCGGGAGGCCCGCCAGGCCCCGCGTCCGCCGCCGTCAGCTGACCGGGCGGTCCGCGAGGGCGACCGGCGGCTCGTCGTCCATCTCGAACGCCAGCGGGAACGGCGCGTGCCCGGCCAGCCGGAACCAGCGCACCGTGCGGTGGCGGCGCAGCGCACGCGCCGCGCGCACCGCGTCGTTGTGGAACCTGCGTGCCATCGGGACCCGGCGCACCGCGGCCGCCAGTTCGAAGGCCGTCTCCTCACCGCCCGGGATCTCCTTCACCGCCTCCACCTGGGCGGGCTCGCCGAACACCGCGCGCAGGGCGGTACTCAGCTCGCTCTCGGCGACCTCGCGGTGTTCCTCCTCCGACTGACGGGCCGCGTGCGCGGCCTCGTACAGCACGATGGAGGCTGCCGGATCGAGGACACCGGACGTGGCGAGTTCCTGGGTGACCGAGGCGCGGCGCAGCAGTTGGGCGTCGAGGGCGGCACGGGCCGCGTCGATCCGGGTGTGCAGCCGGTCGAGACGGCCCGCGGTCCAACTGAGGTACAGGCCGATCGCGATGAGCACGACGGCGGTCCAGATGAGGGTTTCGGTCACAGGCGGAAAGGCTACCGGGGAGCGGGGTCCGGACAGCCTCCCCCGGGCGGCGCGGGGCCGCTCGCCGGCCGGCGCCCCCGGGATCAGTCCCGGGCCAGCCCGAACCGGGCCCGCAGGCCCGTCCGTTCGTCCGCCGCCACGGACGCCGCGCCGTCCGTGACCGTCTCGTACACCGCGAGGATGTCCGCGCCCACCGTCGACCAGTCGAAGCGCCGGACATGCGCGGTTCCGCGCTCGCGCAGCTCCGCGCGCCGTTCCGGGTCGCCCAGCAGCCGGATCGCGCCGGTGGCCAGCGCGTCCGCGTCCTCGTTGGCGAACAGCTCCCCCGCCGCCCCCAGGTCCAGGACCTGCGTGAACGCGTCCAGATCGCTGGCCAGGACCGGAGCGCCCGCCGACATGGCCTCGACGAGGATGATGCCGAAGCTCTCGCCTCCGGTGTTGGGCGCGACGTACACGTCGACGCTGCGCAGCAGCCTCGCCTTGTCCTCGTCGCTCACCATGCCGAGGAACTCGACACGCTCCCGCATCTCCTTCGGCAGCGAGGCGACGGCCTCCTCCTCGTCGCCCCGGCCCGCCACCAGCAGCCGCGTGTCCGGACGGGCGGCCAGGATCGCGGGCAGCGCGCGCATCAGGACGGGCAGGCCCTTGCGGGGCTCGTCGATGCGGCCGATGAAGCCGATCGTGCCGCCCTGCCATTCGGGCCTGGGTTCGGCCGCCGCGAAGAACCCGACGTCCACCCCGTTGGGGATGACCACCGCGTCGCCGCCCAGATGCTCCACCAGCGTCCGGCGCGCGTACTCGCTCACCGCGATGCGCGCGCTGATCTTCTCCAGGGCCGGCTGGAGGATCGGGTAGGCGGCGATCATCGCCCGTGAGCGCGGATTGGACGTGTGGAACGTGGCGACGATCGGCCCCTGTGCCGCCCAGCACGTCAGGAGCCCCAGCGACGGCGAGGTCGGCTCATGGATGTGGATCACGTCGAACGTGCCGTCGTGCAGCCACCGCCGCACCCGCGCCGCGGACAGGAAGCCGAAGTTCAGCCGTGCGACGGAGCCGTTGTACGGAACGGGGACGGCCCGGCCCGCGGACACCACGTACGCCGGCAGCGGCGTCTCGTCGTCGGCCGGGGCCAGCACGGAGACCTGGTGGCCGAGCCGGATCAGATGCTCGGCCAGATCGCGGATGTGGAACTGCACGCCGCCCGGGACGTCCCAGGAGTACGGGCAGACGATGCCGATCTTCACTGCTGGGCCTTTCGTTCGGGTCGGACCGGATTTCGGGCCGGACCGGATCAGAGGGCGGGGTCCGGTGCGTGCGGTGCGAGGCGGAGGAGGGAGTCACCGCGGAGCATCGGGACCGACGGCGACGCCCGAGGGGATCCCCCTGGTCGAACGAGGCCGTGCCCTCAGGGGTGCGTGCCGGACCCCACGGGCCCGGGACAGCTCCTGAGGGCTGTCGGGACAGCCCTCAGTCTCCCTGGGGTTCGAGGTCGGCGAGCCAGAGCCGTTGCAGCATGTGCCAGTCCTCCGGGTGCTCGGCGATGCCCAGGGCGAACGCGTCGGCCAGGGCCTGTGTCATGGAAGACGTCTTCTCGGCACGGTTGCCTGAGCCGGGTACCTCGACGGGCGGATGGATCCGCGCCTTCATGACCGGCGTGTCGTCGTAGGAGAGGGTGACCGGCAGCAGCAGCGCACCGGTCTGCTGGGCCAGGAGGGCCGGTCCCGCGGGCATCCGGGCCGTGTCGCCGAAGAAGGTCACCTCGACGCCGGAGGCCGACAGGTCGCGGTCGGCGACCAGGCAGACGAGGCCACCCTCGCGCAGCCGGCGGGCCAGCGTCCCGAACGCGCTCCCGCCGTTGTGCGCGAGCACCTCCATGCCGAGGCCCTCGCGGTAGGCCACGAACCGGTCGTACAGCGATTCCGGCTTGAGCCGCTCGGCGACCGTCGTGAAGGGGACCTTCAGGTCCGTGGTGACCCACGCCCCCGCCAGGTCCCAGTTCCCCAGGTGCGGCAGCGCGAGGATCACGCCGCTTCCCGCGTCGAGCCCTTCGGTCAGCCGGTGTGCGTCCGTCACGTCGATGGACGCCTTGATCCGCTCCGGGGTCCATGTGGGCAGCCGGAACGACTCCATCCAGTAGCGCATGTACGAGCGCATCCCGGCTTTGGACATGGCCGCGAGCCGGGCCGGACTCGCGTCCGGCACGACCCGCGCCAGATTCGACTCCAGCCGCAGCACGCTCTTGCCGCGCCGCTTCCACACCTGGTCGGCCAGGGTGCGGAAGAGAGCCCGCGCGGCCGGTTCGGGCAGCTTCCTGACCGCGGCCCAGCCGAGTCCGTACAGCCCGTCGCTCAGCCGTTCCCTGGGTCCGGGCTTCGCGTCCCCGGGTGCGCCGCTCACTGCGCGGCCTCGCTCCCCCGGTCCGCCGCAGCCGACACCGCGGCGGCCGCATCGGCCTCGGCGGACTCACGGCGCACGGTCACGACCCGCTGCACCAGCGTCACCAGGCTGCCCGCGGCGACGATCCACAGCGCGATCGGCAGCAGGATGTCGATCCCCGGCACACCGAACTTGTGCAGACCCGCCAGACCGGCCGCCACCAGCGAGATCACCAGACGCTCGGCACGCTCCACGAGCCCGTTGACCGCGACCGGCAGACCGATCGACTCACCGCGCGCCTTGGTGTACGAGACCACCTGGCCGCTCGCGAGACAGAAGATCGCGACCGCGCACAGGATGTTGTCGTCGCCGCTGCCCGCGTACCAGAGCGCGAAGCCCGCGAAGATCGCCCCGTCGGCCACCCGGTCGAGCGTCGAGTCCAGGAACGCGCCCCAGCGGCTGGAGATGCCGGCCTGCCGCGCCATGTTTCCGTCGACGAGGTCGGAGAAGACGAAGATCGTGATGACGATCGTGCCCCAGAAGAACTCCCCCATCGGGAAGAAGACCAGCGCACCTGCCATCACCCCGGCCGTGCCGATCAGAGTGACCGCGTCGGGGCTCACACCCAGACGGAGCAACAGTGCGGCGAACGGCGTGAGGACACGCGTAAAAAATGCACGCGCGTACTTGTTCAGCATGGCCTTCCCGAGGGGTCGGTGGGCCGTATGGCCCCATCGGCCACCGGCTGGAGGGTGCTGACGTCCTGGCCGGGTCGGGGCGGCGTCCGGTGCGTGCGGCTGCAAGGCGCCGGAGCGTCCCCTGACTCCGCCATGGGGACGTTTCGGCAACGCCGCAGACGTGCGCGCCGGGCGCCGCGAGCGCGGCCAAGCCCTTCAGCACCCTCCTGGCCCATCGTAGTCACGCCTGCCGCACTCCACCGTCCGGGCACCCTGGGGATGTCGCAGCACCGGCGCCGGACCCCGCGGCGGCGTACGGCGTATGGACGCGGCCGGGAGGGAGTGGAAAGCTCGGAACCAACCGCGGGCGTCGCCGTAGCCGCCGCGGCGGCTCCCCCGTGCCCGTGCAACCGCTCCCCATCCCCGCGCCGGCGGGCCCCGCCGGCGCCGCCACCCGGGAGGCACGTCATGGGCGCCAAGGCACACGCACACACCGGAGCCGCCACAGGAGCGACGACGGCCGGCCATCCCTCGGACATCCGGAACGTGGTGCTGGTCGGCCACAGCGGATCCGGCAAGACGACCCTCGTCGAGGCCCTGGCACAGACCGCGGGCGCGGTCAACCGGCCGGGCCGGGTCGAGGACGGCACCACGGTCTCCGACCACGACGGGATCGAACAGCTCCGGCAACGCTCGGTTTCGCTCTCCCTCGTCCCCGTCGAATGGGACGGCGTCAGGATCAACCTCCTGGACAGTCCCGGATACGCCGACTTCGTCGGGGAACTCAGGGCCGGTCTGCGCGCCGCCGACGCGGCACTCTTCGTCGTCTCGGCCGCGCAGGAGGCCGACGCCGTCGCCGGTACCACCCGCGCCGTCTGGGAGGAGTGCGCGGCGGTCGGCATGCCGCGCGCCATCGTCGTCACCCACCTGGACACGGCCCGCACCCCCTTCGACGCGATGACCCGCGTCTGCGGCGAGATCTTCGGCGGCGACGACCCCGACGCCGTACTCCCCCTCTACCTGCCGGTGCACGGTCCCGAGGCCGCGGACGGACACGCGCCGCTGACCGGACTCACCGGGCTGCTCACCCAGCGGATCTTCGACTACTCCGGCGGGGAACGGCGGGAACACCCGCCCGCCGAGTCCCAGCAGGCGCCGCTGGCCGCAGCCCGCAACCGGCTGATCGAGGGAATCATCGCCGAGAGCGAGGACGAGACCCTCATGGACCGGTATCTCGGCGGTGGCGTGATCGACATCGGGACACTCGTCGACGACCTCGAACGCGCTGTCGCGCGCGGCACCTTCCACCCGGTCCTGACCGCGGCCCCCGCCGCCGACGGCGCCCGCCAGGGCATCGGCACCGTCGAACTCCTCGACCTGATCACCGGTGGCTTCCCCACCCCGCTCGAACGCCCGCTGCCCGCCGTCACCACCCTGCACGGCGCCTCGCTCCCCGCTCTGGACTGCGACACCCGGGGCCCTCTGGCCGCCGAGGTCGTCAAGACGGCCTCCGATCCCTACGTCGGCCGGCTGTCGCTCGTCCGCGTCTTCTCGGGCACCCTGCGTCCCGACGACACCGTGCACATAGCCGGCCACGGACTCGACGGCCCGGGGCCCGGGGCCCGTGCCTTCCACGAGGCCGAGATCCGCGTCGGCGCCCTCTCCTCCCCCTTCGGCAGACTGCAGCGCCCCCTCACCGCCTGTGTCGCCGGCGATCTCGCCTGCGTCGCCCGGCTGGACGCGGCCGAGACCGGCGACACCCTGTCCGCACCGGACCAACCCCTGCTGCTGGAACCGTGGACCACGCCCGACCCGCTGCTGCCGCTCGCCATCGAGGCACACAGCAAGGCCGACGAGGACAAGCTCTCCCAGGGCCTCGCACGCCTCGTCGCCGAGGACCCGTCCATGCGCCTGGAACAGAATCAGGACACCCGTCAGGTGGTCCTGTGGTGCCTCGGCGAAGCCCATCTGGACGTGGCGCTGGACCGGCTGCGCACCCGTTACGGCGTACAGGTGGACGCCGTCCCCCACCGCGTCGCGCTGCGCGAGACGTTCGCCGGGCCGTCCACCGGACGAGGCCGCCACGTGAAGCAGTCCGGCGGTCACGGCCAGTACGCCATTTGCGAGATCGACGTCGAACCACTGCCGCCGGGCTCCGGCATCGAGTTCGTCGACAAGGTGGTCGGCGGATCGGTACCCCGCCAGTTCGTCCCGTCGGTCGAGAAGGGCGTACGCGCCCAGGCCGCCCGGGGCCTCACCACCGGGCACCCGCTGGTCGACGTGCGCGTGACCCTGCGGGACGGCAGGTCCCACTCCGTGGACTCCTCCGACGCCGCGTTCCAGACGGCGGGCGCCCTGGCCCTGCGCGAGGCCGCGGACGACGCCCGTATCCAGCTGCTGGAACCCGTCGCCGAAGTGCGCGTACTGATCCCCGACGACTACGTCGGACCGGTCATGAGCGACCTCTCCGGCCGCCGCGGCCGGGTCACCGGAACCGAGCAGTCGGGCGCCGGACGCACTCTCGTACGGGCCGAGGTCCCGGAACTGGAGATCGGCCGTTACGCGGTCGACCTGCGCTCGCTGTCCCACGGGACCGGCCGTTTCGACCGTGCGTACGCCCGGCACGAAGCCATGCCCCGACAGCTCGCCGACCGCGTCCACGAACAGCGGGAGACGGCCGCGAACGGCGCCTGACGGCCTCGTCCGCCCGAGGTTGTCCACAGGGCCGGACGGCATACCTATTCGGACGATACGCTGTGCTTCCAGCTCAGAAAGTGTGCCGGGCCCGGCAGTTGGGAAACAGCCGCAGGAGCGGTTCCTCGGCGGCGAGTGGGGGCGACAGTGGCCAGCAACGGATTCGATTTCTCTCCTGGAGCACAGATTCCGCTCCAGGGGGCGGCGGGAGCGGCGGTGGCGACCAACGCCCTCGCCTCTGCCGCGTACCGCGACAGCCCGGTGGAGGAAATCCTCAAAGCCAACAGTGAATGGCACAAGTCCGAGGTGAAGGAAGGGCGTTCCAAGCTCTTCAAGTCCGACTACTTCAAACCCAACCTCGGCGAGGCCTTCTCCCGCGCCGTCCAGGAACGCATGCTGGGCGGCGCACGCAAGGCCCTCATCCAGTCCTTCGGCAGCGACCCGCAGACCGTCGTCGAGCACTGCCTGTCCGCGAGCCGCCTGCGCAAGACCCGCGACACCAAACTCACCGCGGTGACAGCCCTGTTCGGCTTCGTCTTCCTGCCCGGAATGCTGCTGTGGGTGATCGCCTTCCGGCTGCGCGACGGCCTGGCCAACACCAAGGACAAGGGCCTCGCCGCCCTCGGCAACGCCCTGCTGCCCGTCATCGGCATCGCCGCGCTGTTCTTCCTGATCAAAATGCCTCTCACCGGGCTCCTCGCGCTGTATCTGCGAGTGATGATCGTCGCGCCCGTCATCGGCTGGCTGATCGCCAAGCGGATCGCCGAGGCCTCGGCCAAGGACATGCGCGCCCGCTGGGAGGGCCTGCTCTCCGGCGGCGGCATCATCGCCAAGATCCCCGAAGCCGTACCGAAGAACCCCAACGAGACGGCCCGCGAGGCACTCCGTCAGGGCCTGGAGAAGCTCTCCGCCGAACAGCAGTCCAACTCCGTCTTCTACGCCGGCCCCAAGGGCATCCTCGGCATGGGCACCCGCTGGGGCAGCTGGCAGCTCGCCGAGGAGCTCGTCGCCAAGGAGCCCGGCAAGGAGTTCCACCAGTTCCGCAGCTGGGACCTGGTGCGCGCCATCCACGACCAACTCAAGATGCTGGAGCGCGGCCCGCTGAACACGGGCGGGTTCCCCACGCCCTCGGTCACCCACTGGATCGTCTCGCCCGTAGGGGAGAACGCCGACGGGGTGTCCCGCCCCGAGGGCGAGGACGTCGCCACCTTCCAGGTCAAGCCCCACGAAATACAGCGGATCTGCAACCACCAGCAGTTCGGCGGCGGCGACCGTCACTACCTGGGCGTCCAGTTCACCCTCTGGGACGGCCAGCTGGTCATCACCATGATGATCACCGTCACCGTGCTCTTCGAGACCCTGCGCATCGAAGTCACCGGACACGCCCTCGGCCCGGTCCACTCCCTGTTCACCAGCAAGCCCGCGGCCAAGAAGAAGACGGTCAACAAGACCGTCAAGTTCTGGGAGACCCGCGACATCACGCTGGCGCTGGTGGAGTCCAAGGAAGTCGTCCGCCTCGCCCTGCGCGCCCCCTTCACCTGGTACCCGCCGCTCCTCGACTACCTCGGCGGCAAGATCGCCCTGCCCGAACCCTTCGGGCTGCGGCATGCCTGGGCCGAGAAGCCGTGGCGCCACCGCTTCATGGCGGACGACGCGATGCGCGCCGCCACACCCGTCCTGCGTGTCGTGCACAGCGCCGCCATCAAGGTCCTGAACGAGAACGGCGTAGACACGGAACGCTTCGACAACCGCTCGACGATACTGGGCGGACTCGTCCAGGACCCCACCCCGCGCAAGGCCGACCTCTACGACGCGTGAGGGCTTGTCCCCTCTGAGTCGTGCCGGGCTCGCGCCGCCCCCTGGCACCGCATCTGATCCAGCCCGATCAAAGATCCGGTCCCGGTCCGGTCCGGTCCGGACGAAACGTGGAGCCGACATGGAAAGGGCGCCCCGGGAGACCGGGGCGCCCCTCGCGAGAGAACGGGATCAGGCGGTACGCGGCCAGGCGTCGGCCAGCATCCTGCGCGTGTCGCCCAACAGCTGCGGCAGTACCTTGGTGTGACCCACCACCGGCATGAAGTTGGTGTCACCACCCCAGCGGGGCACCAGATGCTGATGCAGATGCGCGGCAATACCCGCGCCGGCCACAGCGCCCTGATTCATCCCGATGTTGAAACCGTGCGCCCCCGAGGCCGCACGCAGCGCCGTCATCGCACGCTTGGTGAAATCGGCCAGCTCCAGCGTCTCCGGACCGTCCAGCTCGGTGTAGTCCGCGACATGCCGGTACGGCACCACCATCAGGTGCCCACCGTTGTACGGATAGAGGTTCAGCACGGCGTAGACCTTCTCGCCGCGCGCGACGACGAGCCCGTCCTCGTCCGACTTCGAAGGGATCTCGCAGAACGGACAGCCGTCGCCGGCCTCCGGGCCGGTCGGCTTGTTCTCGCCCTGGATGTACGCCATCCGGTGGGGCGTCCACAGGCGCTGGAACGCATCGGGCGTTCCCACTCCGATCTGCTGCTCCGGCTCACTCGTCATGCCGATCAGCATATTGCTTACCCCCCGCAAAGCGTGTCGCCGGGGCCGATCCCGTCCGCGCGAAGCGATGCTGGGCCGATGAGCGACCGCACCCCGGCCCGGCCCTCACCCGCCTTCGCCCGCTGGGAGCAGCGCACCGAGGTACCGCTCTTCGCCGCCTCGCTGCTGTTCCTGCTCGGCTACGCGGCCCGCGTACTCGCCCCGGACGACGCCGAGCCCTGGCACGACATCTCCCTCGCCCTGGTCGCCGCCACCTGGCTGCTCTTCGTCATCGACTACGCGGTACGGATCCGGCTCAGCGGCCTGGGACACCGCTTCGTCCGTGTCCACTGGCTCGACACGCTCGTGCTCCTGCTGCCGCTGCTGCGCCCGCTGCGTCTGGTCAAGGTCTACACGGCCGTCCAGAAGCGCCACGACGAGCCCCGGCTGAGCCTGTACGCACGCGTCATGTCGTACGCCGGCCTGACGGCCGTGCTGCTCGGCTTCTCGGCGTCCCTCGCGGTCTACAACCAGGAGCACGACGCGCCGGGCGCCTCGATCCGCACCTTCGGCGACTCGGTCTGGTGGGCGTGCGCGACGCTCACGACCGTGGGGTACGGGGACGCGGTGCCGGTGACGCCGTGGGGACGGGTGGTCGCGGCGTTCCTGATGGCCTGCGGGCTGGCGCTGCTGGGGGCGGTGACGGGTTCGTTCTCGTCGTGGCTGATCCAGGTGTTCCGGCGGGAGGACGAGAAGGGGCCCCCGGCGAGCGGGTAGCTCACCGGGGGCCCCTGCCGGGCACGGATCAGACCTGGACGCGGTCCTCGACGGCCTTGGCGATCTTGGCGATGGCGTCCTCGACCGGGATGCCGTTCTCCTGCGAACCGTCGCGGTAACGGAACGAGACGGCGCCGTTGGCCATGTCCTCGTCGCCCGCGATGATCATGAACGGCACCTTGGCCTTCTGGTGGTTCCTGATCTTCTTCTGCATCCGGTCGGACGAAGCGTCCACGTCGATGCGCAGGCCCTTCTTCCGCGCCGCCGCCGCGAACTCCTGAAGGTACGGGATGTGCGCGTCACCGATCGGGATGCCGACCGCCTGGACGGGCGCAAGCCACACCGGGAACGCACCCGCGTAGTGCTCGAGCAGCACGGCGAAGAAGCGCTCGATGGAGCCGAACAGGGCGCGGTGGATCATGACCGGGCGCTGCTTGGTGCCGTCCGGGCCGGTGTACTCCAGATCGAAGCGCTCCGGCAGGTTGAAGTCGAGCTGCACGGTCGACATCTGCCAGGTCCGGCCGATGGCGTCCCGCGCCTGCACCGAGATCTTCGGACCGTAGAACGCGGCGCCGCCCGGGTCCGGTACGAGGGGCAGGCCCTGCTTCTCGGCGACCTTCTGCAGGGTCTCCGTGGCCTCTTCCCAGGTCTCGTCCGAGCCGACGAACTTCTCCGGATCCTTGGTGGACAGCTCCAGGTAGAAGTCGGTCAGACCGTAGTCGCGGAGCAGGTTCAGGACGAAGGTCAGCGTCCGGTCCAGCTCCTCCGCCATCTGCTCCTTGGTGCAGTAGATGTGCGCGTCGTCCTGCGTGAAGCCGCGCGAGCGGGTCAGGCCGTGCACGACGCCCGACTTCTCGTACCGGTACACCGTGCCGAACTCGAAGAGGCGCAGCGGCAGTTCACGGTAGGAACGGCCGCGCGCGTCGAAGATCAGGTTGTGCATCGGGCAGTTCATCGGCTTGAGGTAGTAGTCCACCCCGTCGTCGAGCTGCATGGGCGGGTACATGCCGTCGGCGTACCAGTCCAGGTGGCCGGACTTCTCGAAGAGCTTGCCCTTGGTGGCGTGGGGCGAGTAGACGAACTCGTAGCCCTCCTCCTCGTGGCGCCGCCGCGAGTAGTCCTCCATGGCCCGGCGGATGACACCGCCCTTGGGGTGGAAGACGGCGAGACCGGGACCGATCTCGTCGGGGAAGGAGAAGAGGTCCAGCTCGTTGCCGAGCTTGCGGTGGTCGCGCTTGGCGGCCTCCTCCAGGAACTCCAGGTGCGCCTTCAGCTCGTCCTTGGTGGGCCAGGCGGTGCCGTAGATACGCTGGAGCATCGGGTTCTTCTCGCTGCCCCGCCAGTACGCCGCCGCGTTCCGCATCAGCTTGAAGGCCGGGATGAACCGGGTGGTCGGCAGGTGGGGACCGCGGCAGAGGTCCTTCCAGCACAGCTCGCCGGTCTTCGCGTCGAGGTTGTCGTAGATGGTCAGCTCGCCGCCGCCCACCTCGACGTCCGCGCCGTCGTCCGAGGAGGCGGAGCCCTTGATGCCGATGAGCTCCAGCTTGTACGGCTCGTCGGCGAGCTCCTCGCGGGCCGCCTCGTCCGTCACGACCCGGCGGGAGAACTTCTGGCCCCGCTTCTGGATCTCCTGCATCTTCTTCTCGATGGCCTTGAGGTCCTCGGGCGTGAACGGCTTCTCGACGTCGAAGTCGTAGTAGAAGCCGTCCTTGACCGGCGGGCCGATGCCGAGCTTGGCCTCGGGGTGCAGCTCCTGGACGGCTTGGGCCATCACGTGCGCGGTGGAGTGCCGCAGGATGTTGAGGCCGTCCTCGGAGGAGATCAGGACGGGCTCGACGGTCTCGCCGTCCTTGAGCTCGTACGCGAGGTCCTTCAGCTCACCGGCGATGCGGGCGGCGACGACGGTGCGCTCGCCGGGGAAGAGGTCGGCTGCCGTAGTGCCCGTCGTCACCACGCGCTCTTCCCGCTCGGAATCGCGTTGGATGGTCACACGGACGTCTGACACCGGTCTCTCCTGACTCAGGGGGTGCGCCGCATTTCCATGGCGGGCGCAAGGGGAATCGTACCGAGCCGACCGCCCCCTTCGCGAAATGGGCCGCCGCCACCCGCTACTCCCCCGTGCACGCCTCCTCGAAAGAGTCGACGTTCTCCTGGAGCGACTTCATCAGCCGGTCCCGTTCCTCCTCGTCCACCTGCACCGGAACGACCTGCGAGGCCCTGGTCAGGCGCCGGAAACCGCCCCGGCTCTCCAGCCTTCCCTCCACCCGCACGGGCAGCCCCACCAGGTGGGCCTGGCCCGCTATCCGGTACACCTCCTCGTCGAGCTCCAGCCTTAGGTGCGGCACCTCGGCGCCGGCCAGGACCCGCAGCCGTACGATTCCCGCCCCGCGCGGGCCCGAGCGGCGCAGGCGGACGACGGCACCGGTGATCCGTACCGTGACCGCGGGCTCGTCGCGAAGGTAGCGGGCGCCCGCCCGGCGCAGGGCCGGCAGGTCCCCCGGGGAGAACTCGACCGGCTCGGGGCGTGCCGGGCAGCCGTCGGGGGTTCCCGCGGCGGGCGCCCAGTCCAGGGCGATTCCGGCCCCCTCCGAGCCCCGGACGAGCGCGACGACGGCCTCGGTCAGCTCGCGGCTGACACCCGCCTCCACGGCGGCGTCGAAGGCGTCCATGCCGCCGGTGGCCCGTTCGTGGTCGACGGCCTCCCGGGCGGCGCGCAGGGCGTGGTGGAGGCGCACGGCGAGGGCGCGGCCCGCCTCGACGGGGACGAACGCCGTGAGCTCGCGGCCGCCCGGTGCGGGGCCGATGAGGACCGTGCCGAGTGCCGCCAGGGCGCGGCGGCGGTGGCGGGCGCCGTGGTAGCCGGCCCGGCCCCGGACGGCGAGCGCTCCGGCGAGCAGGATCTGACGGGCCGCGCCGTGCAGCTGCTCCGCACTGGTCCAGCCGGCCGCCCCGGCGGCTCCCGCGGCGGGTTCCGGCACATCGCGCCACCAGCGGATCTCGTCGCTGGGGACGGCGAGCGAGACGAGGACCTCGCGGGCGGAGGGCGCCGCGCTGCGGGCCAGGGCTGTCAGCGCCTCGGCCAGCAGGTCCTCGCTGTCGGGGAAGGCGGTGGTGTCGGGCACCAGGAGGCTGGTGGAGCCGGCGGACGGGCCGGGCGGGGTCCACCGGCTGTAGCGGCCGGCCGCCCCGCCGCGCCGCCGCCAGCCGTGCCGGGCGAGCAGGACGCCGAGGACCGCGGGATCGACGCGGGCCGGGTCGGGAAGGCCGCCGGCCGGTGAACCGGCGGGCCGGGGCCCCGCCCGTTCGCCCGGGAAGAGGCGGACGGCCGACGGGAACACTCGGTGGGCGGACTCATCCAGCGGCCGGTGCATCAGGGTCTCCCTCCAGCCCCGGCACGGGTCATGATCTCGCAGAGCGCCCGTCGTCGAAGAGGCGCGAGGTCGGGATCCGTACCGTGGTCCGGTTCCGGCCGGTCACGGCGTGACCGGCCGGGTTGGTCCAGTAACAGCAGTGCCGCAGGTCGAGGCGGTCGGGGCCGGCCCGCAGCCAGTCGTCCTGGCTGCGGGGCACGAGCATCACGACGAGGATCTTGTGCACGGAAACGGGGGTCCGGGCGAGCTTCACGAGGTGGGCGTTGTCGAGCGTGAAGGCGAAGGCCGGACCGGGCGGCCGGGGCGGGATCCGGTAGGTGCACTTCAGCTGGACCTTGATGGTCACCTCGTCGTCGACGACATGTCCGGGGGCGCCGTGGCTGACGTGCCAGTCGATGCCGTTGTCGGGGAAGGGCTGTGAGAGGGAGCACCCCGCCGCGGCCGCGACCGCGTGCAGGTAGCCCACCTGGAGGGTCTCCATACAGGCGGTGGTGGCGAGGGCGCCGCGCAGCGGTGCGGTCCGCTGGGACAGCAGCCCACTCGGTTCGGGCTGCGCGAGCGCCGTGGCTCCGTATGCCTTCCGGGCTGTGCCGATGAGCAGGTGGAACGCGACGGCATGTCAGCTTCCGTCCCCGTCACTTGTGTTGTCACCGCACAGGGTGTCCCCCAAACGGCGTATCAGGCAAAGGGTGCGGGTATCAGCGAACCGGGCAGAGGAATCTCGCCATCTGCCGCTCGGGCGCGAGGAGTTCGGGGATGACTCATTGGTACGAGGGGCCGCTGGCCGCTTTCGACACCGAGACGACAGGAGTGGACGTCGAGCAGGACCGTATCGTTTCGGCCGCGCTCGTCGTCCAGGACATTGCCGGCGGGCGGCCGCATGTCACCCGCTGGCTGGTGAACCCGGGGATCCCGGTGCCCGTGGGGGCGACGGAGATCCATGGCCTGACCGACGACCACTTGCAGCGCAACGGGCGATGGCCCGCGCCGGTGGTCGAGGAGATCGCCAGGGCGCTGGCCGAGCAGAGCGCGGCGGGCCGGCCGCTGGTCGTGATGAACGCCCCGTTCGATCTGACGCTGCTGGACCGGGAGCTGAAGCGGCACCGGGCGTCATCGCTCGCCGGATATCTGGAGAACACCTCGCTGTGTGTGCTGGACCCGCGGGTGCTCGACAAGCATCTGGACCGCTACCGCAAGGGCCGGCGGACCCTCACGGATCTCTGCGAGCTGTACGGGGTGG
The DNA here is from genome assembly GCF_055568375.1 of Streptomyces sp. NPDC026062. Lineage (NCBI taxonomy): Bacteria > Bacillati > Actinomycetota > Actinomycetes > Kitasatosporales > Streptomycetaceae > Streptomyces > Streptomyces sp. NPDC026062. The sequence goes on along the minus strand of NZ_JBVHOQ010000026.1, from coordinate 65,266 downwards.
TGCTGGACGGCGCCCACGACGCGGCGGCCGACGCGGCCGCGTCGCTGGAGCTGGTCCGGGCGGTGGGGCGGCGCTTCGCCACCCGTCTGGGGCGGCTGTCACCGGCGGAACTGCACACGCTCCAGGCGGTGTGGCACGCGGCCCAGGCGCGTGGCCTGCAGGCCTGGTTCGCCCGGAGCGGCACGCCGGAGACGGTCGATCCGGCCTGGCCGCTCCGTCCGGAGCTGCGCACAGCGGCGTGAGCGGCGCGGAGAGGTTCGCGCCCGGACACGCAGAGGCCGGTCCGTCGGTGATGCTGACGGACCGGCCTCTCCCGGGGTGGGCGATACTGGGTTCGAACCAGTGACCTCTTCGGTGTGAACGAAGCGCTCTCCCACTGAGCTAATCGCCCGGGAACGGGTTGAACAATACAGGGCCCGGCGGGTGTGGTTCAAACCGCTCCAGGCCGAGCCGCGCCACCACGCCACCCGGCCCCCGTCATCAGGGCGCGACAGGACCGGAAAGCGGGCCGTCCCGGCACCGGCCGGGCAGGGCCGGGAGGACCGGACACCGGCAGATCGGCGACGGCTCCGGCCCGAGGCCGCTGTCCGCGGTCCCGGTCAAGGGCTCCGTCCCAAGGTCCCGGTCCACGGCCGCAGTCCGCAGTCCCGGTCGAAGGATCCGGCCCAGGGCGCCGGCCCGTGGCGCCCGTCAAAGGCCCCGGCCCGGCACCCCATGATGTGCGTACTCAGCCGGAGATCTGAGTACGTGTGCGCATACCCGTTCGCATGGCCCGCACCACACTCGCCTCCATGGAACATGTGCCGCCACCCGCCGAGGAACTGGTCATCCTCGACCGTGAGCTCGCCCGGCTCGATCTGCGCCGCGCCCAGCTGCTGACCCGCCGCACCTGGCTGCTGAGCGTGCTGCGGGCACCCGGCCCCCGGCCGGCCGCGCCGCACGCGCCGCAATTCCCGCCCCCTGCGGCCGGCGCCCCCGCCCCCGCCGGGGCGCCGTTCGCCCCGCCCGCTCCCCCGGCCCGTACCCGTAGTACGCAGAACGTGCTGCTCGTCCTCGGCGGTCTGCTGCTGACGATCGCCGCGATCGCGTTCACTCTGGTCAGCTGGGGTGAGATGGGCATCGGCGGCCGTTCGGCGGTCCTGACGGCCGTCACGGTCGCGGCCCTGGCCGTGCCCGCGACGCTCCTTCGGCGGGGCCTGTCCGCGACGGCCGAGGCGCTCGCGGCGCTGGCGTCGGTGCTGATGGTGCTGGACGCCTTCGCCCTGTACCTGGTCGCGGTTCCGGAAACCGGCGCGCTCGGGTACGCGGCGGCCGCCTCGGCCGTGCTGACGGTGCTCTGGGCGGCCTACGGTCTGCTGCTGGGCCGGCTGCGGCTGCCGCTGCCCCTGGCCGTGGTCAGCGCCCAGTTGCCGCTGGTGCTGTGGGCGTGGGCCGGGGAGGCGGACGCCCTGGTGTTCGCTGCCGCGCTGCTGGCGACTGCGGCGCTGGACTGTGTGATCGCGGTGCGGTTCAAGGGGGTTGCCGTCCGGGTCACGGCCTGTGCCGGGCTCTGTGTCACCGGTGGTGCGGGGCTGCTGGTGGCCCTGGTGAAGTCGGTGTCGGCCGAGGGGCCGACGGGTGCGGTAGTGCCGGGGGCGTTGCTGCTGGGTGGTGCGGTGATCGCTCTCGCGGGTGCCCGGCGGGCGCCGGCGGCTCTCGCGGGCGCCGGTGGTGCGGTGGCCGGGCTGGCCGCCGTCGCAGCGGTGGGCGGGATCCTGACCGCGGGGCTGACCCGCGGCTGGGCGGTGCCGGTGTATCTGGTCTGCGGCGGGCTGCTGTTGCTGGGGGTACGGGCTCCGCTGGGGCGTCCGGCCGTGCGGGGGCTGGTGTGGGCGGCGGGTTCGGTGACGGTCGCGTCGGTGCTCTTCTCGGCCGCTCCGGTCGCGGTGGTGCTGGTGGGTCCGGTGACTCAGCTGGGCCGGTTGTGGTCGGGGGCGCCGGGCCCGGGGATCCGGGGGGCGCTGGGGGCCTCGGAGCTGCCGTGGCGGGAGATGGCGACGGCTCCGGTGGTGCTGCTGACGGTGGCCGCGGCGCTCACGGCCGCGTACCGGTCGTGGGAGGCCGTGGCGCGGTGGGCGGGGCCGGTGCTCGCGCCCGGTCCCGTTGCGCGGAAGGCCGTTGCGACGTCGGCGGTACTGACCGGCTGGGCGGGGCTGACGGTACTGCCGCCCGCGCTGGACGTCTCGTACACGGCGGGTGTCTCGCTGCAGTGGGTGCTCGTCGCGGCGGTGCTGATCCTCGCGTGGGGCGCGTTGCGCCGCGGGATGAAGGGTACGGCGATGGGCGCGTGCGTGTGCGCGACGGCCGGCGCGGTGGATGTGGCGTTGCTGTCGCTGGGTTCGGAGCCCGCCACCTATGCGGTGTTCGGGGCGCTGTCGCTGTTGTTCGCGGGCGCCGCGACGGCGCTGGAGACGCCCGGGGAACCGTCGCGTTCCTCGGTCTCCGCGACCGCGCAGGCGGTGTCGGCGTGCGCGGCGGTGGCCTGCGCCGCGGTCCTCGCTGCCGCCTTCGGCGCGTCGATGGGGCTCACGGTGTACGAGGCGGCGCCCGTGCTGCTCCTCGTCCCCGCCGTGACCGCCGTGCTGGGTGCGCGGCTGAAGGGGCACCCGGTGGCGCTGCCGCTCGAACTGACCGGCGCGGCAGTGGGCCTCGCCTCGGTCGTGGCGGCCCTGGAGGACCCGCCGTTCCTGGCTCTGGTGCTGGCTCTCTGCGGGGTGCTGGCGGCGGGTACGGCGCTGCGCCCGGAGCGCCGGCAGACGGCAGGCGGTCTGGCGACCGCGCTGTTCGTCCTGGCCTCCTGGGTGCGGCTGTCGGCGTCCGGGGTGACGTCCCCGGAGGCGTACACGCTGCCGGTGACCGTTCCGGCGCTGGTGATCGGTGCGCTGCGCCGCCGTCGCGATCCCGCGGCGTCCTCGTGGACCGCGTACGGGGCGGGTCTGGCGGTGACGCTGGTACCGGCGCTCTTCGCCGCCTGGGCCGACCCGCACTGGCTGCGGCCCCTGCTGCTCGGCGTGGCGGCGCTGGTGATCACGCTGCTGGGGGCCCGGCTGCGGCTCCAGGCGCTGCTGGTGCTGGGCGGTGCGGTGCTGGCGCTGGACTCGCTGCACGAACTGGCGCCGTATGTGGTGCAGGTGGTGGGTGCGATGCCGCGCTGGGTGGCACCGGCGCTGGCCGGGGTGCTGCTGCTGGCGGTGGGGGCCACGTACGAGAAGCGGCTGCGTGATGCCCGGCGGCTGCGGGACGCCCTGGGCCGGATGCGGTGACCTGCCGCATGCCGGCCCGGGGCGCCCTCACGGGCCTCAGGCCGGCATGTGGTCACCGACCAGGGCGAGGTTCTCGATGGCGGCGAGTCCGTACAGGGCGGTGTCGTTGGTGTAGACCCAGTTGGCCTCGCTGCCGGGGACGGTGGTGACCGGGCCGCTCACCTTCTCGGTCTTCCAGGGGGCGGATTCCTGGTAGCCGTCGCTGTTGTAGAACTTCTCCCAGGCGCGGGCGGCGAGCTTCTCGTCGCCCGTCTGCACGGCTGCGTAGGCGTCCATCCGGGAGTGGCCCTGGAAGAGGAGCAGGGTGCCGAAGTTGGAGCCGTAGCGGGCTGCCTGCTCGGTCTTGCTCGCGTTGAAGTAGCGGCAGTAGTCGAGGTACGCCTCCTTGAACTCCGGCATGTCGACCAGGCCGATGAGTTCGGCGCACAGTTCGTTGAGTCCGAAGACTCCGGACAGGTGGGAGACGCTGACGACGGGTTCGGTGGCGACGGCGAACCTGCCGGTGTCCAGGTCGTAGAGGCCGCTGCCCTGGACGAATCCGTTGGGCTGGGCGGCGATGGTCTCCATGGTGCCGAGCACCCGGGCCCTGGCCTTCTCGGCCTGCGGCCCGCCGCGTTCCCATTCGGTGAGCCAGGCCGAGACGAGTCCGCTCCAGTCGGTGCCGAAGCCGATGGACAGGGCGTGCCGGTCCGGGGTGTAGGGCTCGGTGCGGATCTTGCGGAGGGGATCCAGGCCGAGGAAGGTCTCGTCGGAGTCGACGTTGGCGCGCATCAGGTCGCCGACGCGTTCGTCCGCCGTGAGGAAGTAGTAGAAGCGTCGGTAGGTGGTGTTGGCGATGCGCTGCTGCTTGGCGCTGTCGGCGTAGTGCTGGACGCCGTGGCGGGTACCGAGGCCGGCCCATTCGCCCAGGTGGTAGACGTCGACCTCGCCGGTATGGCGGGTCATGGCCTCGGCGAAGCGGAAGATGTCGGCGCGTCCGGAGCGCAGATAGGCGTACCAGAGCCAGAGGTCGGGCGAGAGTTCGGAGTTGTCCCAGGCGTAGCCGCCGACGTCGTAGCGCCACTGGTGCCGGGCGGGGTCGTAGGAGTGCATGATGTCGCCGTAGTCCCAGAAGCCGTACCAGCGGCGCATCTCGACCTGGTCCTTGTAGTACGTGAACAGGAAGTCCAGGTGGTCCTCGATCTTCGCCTTGGCGGGGGTCGAGCGGTCGACCGGGGAGAAGAGTCCGCCGAAGACGCCGGCGCCGATCAGCTGGGACGGCGGCGCCACGAGCTGCGGGAGGGTGCGCACGGTGCGGGTCTGCTGGGCGAGGGCCTCGGCGCTGGGGGTGGAGTCGTTGGCCCAGAAGACGAGTTCGCTGGTGCGGGCGATGCCGTACGGGGTGCCGAAGCCGGGCTCGTAGTCCTCGTAGGTGATGTTGAGGCCTTCGAGCTGTTCGGCGAAGGTGTCCTGGCCCAGGCCGTCGTGGTAGAAGCGCAGGTCCATCGGTTCGGCCTCGGGCGACCAGAGCCAGAGGGTGACTTCGGCGGCGTCGGTGTCGGCGCCGCGGATGTCGAGCTGCGCGGGGAACTTCTCCCAGAAGTCGCGCAGCCCGAAGGAGAGTCCGCCGCTCGCGCCGCCCACGTAACCGAAGCCGGAGGCCCGCCGGCCGCCACCCGCGGCGATCCAGCCGTGGCCCTTCTTGGTGCGCTTGCGCAGCGCGAAGCCGTCGGCGGAGAGCTGGCTGAGGGTGTAGTCGCCCCAGGTGGGGATGAGCGGGAGGCGGGTGGTGACGCGCTGGTCCCAGGTGGCGGGGTCGGGCAGCTTGGTGCCCTCGAACTGGGCGGCCTGGACGGCCGCTCCCGGGTCGCGGCGCAGTCCGGTGATGCCCTTGACGGCTTCGCGGAGCATTCCGGACTCGTCGCCGCCGATGCGGATGTGGCGGTCGTACGTCTCGTCGCGCATCGGGACGGTGAAACGGACTCCGAGGCCGCGGATGAAGTCGCCGCTCGCCTTGCCGGGTTCCTGGGTGCCGTCGAAGGTGATGGTGTGCATCATGCGGAACGATTCCGCGCCCGCGTAGAAGTACAGCCGGACGGTGAAGGGGAGCCAGGAGCGGTTGCCGCGGCGGTGTTTGCCGTCGATGCGGACGACGGCGCGGACCGGCCCGCTCTGTTCCACCTCGGTCGTGCCGATGACGCTCTCGAAGCGTTCGTACTTCTCCTGCCCCTGGTCGCCGTCCTCGATCTCGCCCTGGCGGATCAGGACGAGGCGGCCGTCCTTGGCGATCTCGGTGGAGCCTCGGGTGAGGGAGGTGACGAGCGAGGAGCCGGTCTTGCCGATCTTCGCGGTGATGATCCCGGTGGAGACGGTGACCGAGCCGCCGCTGTTCCTGACGGTGACCTTGTGGGCGGCGGTGGCGGGTTCGCCGGTGGTGAGGGTGAACTTCCTGGCGCCGCCGGCTTCGGGGCCGACCGCGTGGGCGGTCCACTTGAGCGAGCCGTCGGGCCACTTGGCGGTGGCCCAGGTCTGGACGGGAACGTCCTTGCCGTCGGCGGTGGCGAGGGCGAACTTCTGGTCGGCGGGGTAACGCCCCTTGGCCCAGGGGACGCCGAAGGTGGAGCCGGGCGCGGCGCCCAGGCCGTCCTCCTCCAGCCAGCCGATCTCGACGGGGCCCTCGTCGGCCTTGCCGGTGGCGGCGGCTGCCTGCTGGGCGGTGTCGTTCAACGCCCAGGAGAAGGTGGTGGCCGCACCGGCTACGGCGGCGGCCTTGAGGACGGTGCGGCGGGGGATCGGGGACATCACGACTCCAGTTCGTGGCGAAACGGGCATGACTGATCGCACGCTGACGCGTGGTGGGAGGTGGTTCGGCAGGCGGTTCCGGCCGTCGGTCAGCGACGGTCGGCGGCGACGGCCGCCGCGGCGAGACAGCCGAGGGCGGGTGCGGCCAGGGGAGGAATCTGCCAGGCGGCGAGGGCCAGGGCGACGAATCCGCCGACGAGCAGGAGTGATCCCGCCGGGTCGGTGAAGGTCCGGCGGCCCGCGGCCCGCGCGGTGGCCGTCCAGGGTGTGCCGGGCCGCCAGGCGGCAGCCGTACGCAGTCCCCAGACGGCCACGGCCGGCAGTCCGAGCAGACTCACGGCGATGAGGGGACGGCCGCCCGGCAGCAGGCCGGACCGGGCGACCTGCCAGTCGAAGGCGAGCAGCGCGAGCGCCGCCCACCAGAGCAGGGAGATCCGCCAGCCACTGCGGAACGCCTCCCGCACATCGGCGGCGAACTCCCGCACCCCGCCCGCCTCCCCGGCCAGATACCGGCGCAGGTGCCGGCTCCCCGCGGCGAACGCCGCGGGGAACGTGACCAGGGGCAGGGCGGCGACGGTGATCCACACGCCGGTGAGCAGGCATTCGGAGAAGACGCTGAATCGCTCCCGGACGAAGGAGGTCCTGGGTGCGGTGCGGGATGTGGTCGCCACGGGGTGCTCAGCCCTTCAGGCCGGAGGTGGCCATGCCGTCGATGAGGTAGCGCTGGAAGGCCAGGAAGAAGGCGAGTACCGGGAGCAGAGCCACCAGTGACATCGCGATCATGCCGCCGTAGTCGGCGACGGCGTCCTGGTCGATGAACATCCGCAGCCCCATCGAGACGGTGTACTTGTCCGGCTCGTTGAGATAGAGCAACGGGCCCATGAAGTCGTTCCAGGCCTGGATGAAGGTGAAGATGGCGCTGGTGATGAGCGCGGGCCGGCACAGCGGCATCACGATCGACCAGTAGATCCGCAGGTGCCCGCAGCCGTCGAGCCGGGCGGCCTCGTCGAGTTCCTTGGGCAGTCCGCGCATGAACTGGACCATCAGGAAGACGAAGAACGCGTCGGTGGCGAGGTACTTGCCGATCAGCAGCGGAGTGAAGGTGTTGATCAGCTCCAGCTTCTGGAACATCACGTACTGCGGAATGATCAGTACGTGGTACGGGAGCAGCAGCGTCCCGATCATGACGGCGAACATGGCGTTGCGCCCGGCGAAGCGGACCTTGGTGAAGGCGTACGCCGTGAGCGAGCAGGAGATGACGACGCCGATCACGGAACCGACCGAGATGTAGGCCGAGTTCAGGAAGAACTTCCAGATGGGGATGTCGGCGATGCCGTCGGCGAGCCGCCGGTAGTTGTCGGTGATCGGGTCGGCCGGGAAGAGGTTCAGCGCGCCGACGATGTCCCCGCTCGGCTTGAACGAGGCACCGATCGTCCACACCACCGGGTACAGGACCACCACGAGGATGGCGAGGGCGCCGATGTGCCAGGCGAGGGAGCCGGGCAGCCGGCGTCGTACGGCAGTGGTGTCCATCGGGGTCATCGGCCCCCCTCCTCGTAGTGCACCCAGCGCTTCTGGGACCAGAACAGCACGGCGGTGACCAGGCCCACGGCGACGAGCAGCAGCCATGCCATGGCGGAGGCGAAGCCCATCCGGCTGTTCGCGAAGCCCTGGTCGTACAGGTAACAGGTGTAGACGAGCGTGGCGTCGGCCGGGCCGCAGCTGCCGTTGCTGACGATGTAGGCCGATCCGAAGATCTGGAAGGAGTGGATGGTCTCCAGCAGCACGTTGAAGAACAGCACCGGCGAGATCATCGGCAGGGTGATGTTGAAGAACTTGCGCCAGGGACCGGCCCCGTCCACCTCGGCCGCCTCGTACAGCTCCCTGGGGACCTGCTTGAGACCCGCCAGGAAGATCACCATCGGGGCGCCGAACTGCCAGACCGTGAGGCCCACCAGCGCATAGATGATCATGTCCGGATCGCCGATCCAGCCGCCCGCGTCGATGCCGAACAGCTGCTGCCCCCGGTCGACGACGGCGTCGTCGGAGAACAGGGCGCGCCAGACGATGGCGGCCGATACGCTCGCGCCGATCAGCGACGGGGCGTAGAACGCGGCCCGGTAGAAGGACTGTCCCCAGCGCTTCTGGGCCAGCAGCATCGCCACGGCGAGTGCGGCGGCCAGCTTGATCGGGGTGCCGATCACCACGTACCAGGAGGTCACCTTGACCGACTGGCGCCAGCGGGGGTCGGCGAACATGTCGGTGAAGTTCTGCAGTCCGACCCACTTCGGGGCGTCGAACAGGTTGTAGTCGGTGAACGCGAGGTACAGCGAGAAGACCATGGGCCCGGCGATCAGGAACAGGAAGCCCGCGATCCAGGGCGACATGAAGAGATAGCCGGTCAGATTCTCGCGGTGGCCCCGCGGTCGCGGAGCGGGGCGGGTCCTGGGCCCCGGGCCGCTCGGCCCCACGGCGGCAAGGTCCTTGTCGAGGACCGGGCCGCTCGTGGAGGTCTGGATGTGAGTCACCGCGTCTTCCTCTCAGTTCGAGGCGAGGGCGGTCTTCGCCTCGGAGAAGAACTGCTTGACGGAGTCCTCCGGCGAGGCCTTGCCCAGGGACATGTCGCCGCCGATGCGCAGGAACGCGGCCTCGACAACGTCGGCACCGGCCGGGTGCGGGGTGATGGGCTCCAGCACACCCGCCTTGGCGATCTCGGTCTCGTACGCGCCGATCGCCTTGCTCGGGGCGTCGGTGGGCTGGTAGGCCTCGAACTGCGCGGTGGTGGCGGGGACTCCCCGGTCGTAGCCCATGATGCGGGCGACGGCGGGGTCGTGGGTCATGAAGCTGATGAAGGTCGCGACCTCGGCGGGGTGCTTGGTACGGGCGGTGCCGCTGAGCATCAGCGAACCGAGGTACTGGCCGGTCTTCTTGCCGTCGGTGCTCGGGATGGGCGCGAGGCTGTAGCTGCTCTTGCCCTCCGCGCTGTAGCGGACGGAGAAGTTGTCCCAGGTGAACTCGCCGGCCGAGAGGCCCTTGGCGAGCGCGGAGGCGGGCTTGATCTGCTCGACCTTCTTCTGGTCGGCGTAGATACCGGCCTTGACCCGGGCGAGCGCCTCGGTCCAGTACGGCAGCAGTTCGGCCTCGCCGAAGCCCATCCCCTCCTCGGTGAAGAACGCCTTGCCGTTCTGGCGGAGGATCAGGTCGTACAGGTACATGACGCCGTGCGGGCCGGAGTCGCCGGCTATGCCCTGGCCGGACTTGATCTTCCTCAGACCCGCGTACCAGTCGTCCCAGGTCCAGCCGAGGCTGTGGTCGACGCCGGCCTTCTCGAAGACCTTCTCGTCGATGACCAGGGCCATCGAGTTGCTGCCGACCGGTACGCCGAGCAGCTTGCCGTCGATCTCGGCGAACTTCTCCAGACCGGCGCGGAAGCCCTCGAGCTTGAGGTTGCCCTTCTTCGCCTGCGGGTTGAGGTCGAGCAGGACGTTCTTCGCCTCGTACTTGCGCAGGAAGGTCACCGCGTTCTGGATGACGTCCGGCGGGTTGCCGCCGGCGGCCTGGGTGTTGAACTTCTTCCAGAAGTCCGCGTACTGCTGGAAGTCCGTCTTCACCTTGATCTTCGGGTGCTTCTTCTCGAAGAGCGTGACGCACTCCTGGACCTTCTTCGCCCGGTCGTCGGCGCCCCACCAGGCATGCCGGATGGTGACCGGCCCGTTGGAGCCGCCGCCCGAGCCGCAGCCGGCCGCGGTCAGCCCGAGACCGGCAGCCGAGAAGCCCGCGAGCTTCAGCATCTGCCGCCGGTCCATGCCCTGGTTCCGAGACATAGTTCGCCCCTACGCTTGATTGAATCGTTTTAGAAAGCGCTTGCCGGGTCAAAGTAAGGAGCGGCACCGGCGACGTCAACAGTTGGGACGAAAATCGGTCGAAGCGCTTGAACGGCGCACACGAAAACGCCGACGGCCCGGAAGCTTCGGAAAGCTTCCGGGCCGTCGGTCCGGGGTGGGCGATACTGGGTTCGAACCAGTGACCTCTTCGGTGTGAACGAAGCGCTCTCCCACTGAGCTAATCGCCCCGGGCGCACGCCAAACATTACCCCATGTCAGCGGCGCCCCCCGACCATCCCCGGGTCACTCGTTGATCTTCCACGGCATGACGATTCCGAACTTCCACAGATAGATCCCCACCAGCACCGCGATGATCACGAGGCCGATCACCGTGAGCGCGATGTTGCGCCGCCTCACCTTGGGATCGAGGGCGCGCTGGGCGGCCTCGGTGACCTTCCGGCGCGTCCAGCGCAGCACCAGCTGGGCCCAGACGAACTCGGTCGCCCAGATCGCCATGCCCCCGAAGATCACCAGCCAGCCGGGGCCCGGCAGCGGCAGCATGACGATCCCGGCCGCCACGACGACCAGGCCGACCACGAACACACCGACCTGCCAGCTCAGGTGCAGCGTCCTGGACGCCTTGATGAACCCGGGGGCCCTGGAGCCGAGCTCCCGCTCCTCCTTCGCCACCCCCTCCGTGACGTCCCCCGTCACGCTCCCGCGCGCTTCCCCCGTCGCGGATGCCGGATCCGCCGGTGCGGCAGCTCCGTCCCGCTCGTCACTCTCCGCATTCATGGGTGCCAACCTACCGGAACGCTCCTCGTCACTGGAATGGCCGCATAACTCAAAGTTACACACCGCTGTACGAGCTACCCGAAGGATCACAAAACGGTCAGAGGGGTTTACAACGACACCGTAGGTGGCATGTCGATTTCGCCGACGTGCGAATCCCCGAGCGCACACTGAGCGAAAGGCCCTGGCGCTTATGAACACCACGGTCAGCTGCGAGCTGCACCTGCGCCTCGTTGTGTCGAGCGAGTCCTCACTGCCTGTACCCGCGGGCCTGCGGTATGACACGGCCGATCCGTATGCCGTGCACGCCACCTTCCACACCGGAGCGGAGGAAACGGTCGAGTGGGTATTCGCCCGCGACCTCCTTGCCGAGGGGCTGCACAGGCCCACCGGCACCGGAGACGTCCGCGTCTGGCCATCCCGTAGTCACGGCCAGGGCGTCGCCTGTATCGCACTGAGCTCCCCAGAGGGCGAAGCCTTGCTGGAGGCCCCTGCGCGGGCCCTGGAGTCGTTCCTGAAAAGGACCGACGCCGCGGTACCGCCAGGGACCGAGCATCGTCACTTCGATCTCGATACGGAGCTCTCACACATCCTGGCCGAGAGCTGAGCCAGGCCGAGAGCGCAACGGCGCCGTCGACTCGGGGAGACGGCGCCGCACGGACAACCTCATAGGGCTGACACCGGCGCCGTCATCACGGAATCCACCGTGGTGACGGCGCCGGTCCGCGTTCCCTCCGTCCCCCGCCGGCACCCTCCACAGGCCCGCCAGGTGCCCCGTGGAGCCTTTCCGTGTCCGCGCCGGGGTCAGGGGAGCCCCCTCGGGCGGCAACGCGCCCCAGGGGCCCCTGATGACCCTCACGTCCCGATGCGTCAGGACCCTGCCAGTAGAGTCAGCGGGCATCGGCGGGCGTCCTGCCTGCCGGAGGCCAGGGAGCGGAAGCGTGCTGATCCCCCACGACACCCGGATCGCCCTCGAAACGGTGGTCGATCTGGTGAACACCGCGCCGGAGAGCGAGCGGCCCGAGGGCTGCTCGCCCGTCGACGGACTCGCCGGCATCGAGGCGCTGTACGCGTTCGCCCGGCGCCACCGGGTGAGCGGCGTGAACGAGCTCGACGAGAAGGACCTGCGCGCCGTCCACGCCGTACGGGCGCGGTTCGCCGATGTCTTCGCCGCGGCCGACGCACAGGTCGCCGCCTCACTCGTCAACGCGCTCGTGGCCGCCGCGGGCACCACACCACAGCTCAGCAACCACGACGGCTACGACTGGCACGTGCACTACTTCGCGCCGGACGCCTCGCTCGCCGACCACCTGGCGGCCGACTGCGGCATGGCTCTCGCCTTCATCATCGTGGCGGGCGAGACGGAGCGGCTGCGGCGCTGCGAGGCGCCGGACTGCCGGCACGCCTTCGTCGACCTCTCGCGCAACCGTTCCCGCCGCTACTGCTCCAGCCGCACCTGCGGCAACCGCTTGCACGTCGCCGCGTACCGGGCACGCCGCAGAGAAGCGGCCGACTGACGGCTCACAGCACGAAGAGATCATGCAACGCGGCCATCAGCAGTAAGCCGCCGATCACCGTGAGGAAGATCATCAGAGGGGGCTGGGAAAGCGCGAAGAGGCAGCCACGCGGCTCTTCGGCGGGGGGTGCGGGGGCATCGCCCCGGGAGGTGTCCACCATCTCGCGACGATCATGACGCAGTCCGGCCCCCTTGGGGGGCAACACACCTTTTCACGAAGGCAGTTCACCCCCCAAAGGGAGTGCCGAATCGATCCTGCGTCCGATCGCGTGTCAGGCTTTCGGAACTCCGGTGCTCCCGCCGCGCTTTCGGAACTCCGCTCCCGCACTCCTGAGGCCTGTCCCGTGCTTCCTTGCGGGACAGGCCTCAGCCCTCTCGTTCCGCCCGGTTCCGGTCAGCCCAGGTCGCGCAGCATACGCAGCTGCACCGCGCGGTGGGCCGATGTGCCGCCCTCGTGGCCGTTCCAGGGGTAGACCTCGATCTCCTTGGGGCCCGCCCAGTTGTTGTAGGCGGCGAAGACGGTGGACGGCGGGCAGATGGGATCCATCAGGGCCACGGAGTACAGCACCGGCATCTCCGCACGGGCGGCGAAGCTGACGCCGTCGAAGTAGGAGAGAGTCCGGAACACCTGGTCGGCGTGGCCGTGCTGGGTGGCCAGGAAACGCACGATCTCCTGGTACGGGTCCTCGTCGGTGATCTCCACGGCCCGCCGGTAGTGCGTCAGGAACGGTACGTCGACGAGCGCGGCCCTCACATGGGGGCTGAGCCCCGCCACCGCCTGGGCTATGCCGCCGCCCTGGCTGCCGCCGTGCACGACGATCCGGTCCGCGTCGACGGACGGATGGGCGCGGGCCACCTCGACGGCGCGCACCGCGTCGGTGAACACCCGGCGGTAGTAGTACTCGTCGGGGTCGAGGATGCCGCGGGTCATGAATCCGGGCGACTGCGGGTTGGCGCCGCCGTGCGGGTCGGCGGTGGCGCCCGCCGAGTGGCTGTTGACGGCGCCCTGGCCGCGGGTGTCGACGACCAGGGTGGCCCAGCCGGCGGCGGGCCAGACCAGGTGGTCGTGCGGCAGTCCGCGCCCACTGCCGTAGCCGAGGTAGTGGACGACGGTGGGCAGGGGACCCTCGGCGCCCGCGGGCACGTTCAGCCAGGCGCGTATGCGATGGCCGCCCCAGCCGGCGAACGACACGTCATGGACCTCGACATTGCTCAACGCGGCGTCGAACGAAGTGAATTCGGCGTCCAGCGGGTGCGCGGCGGCCTCGTCGAGGGTGCGGCGCCAGAAGGCGTCGAAGTCGTCGGGCTCACCGGATTCCGGCCGGTAGGCGCGGAGTTCGTCCAAGGGCAGGTCGAACAGGGACATGGCATCTCCATTTCGGGCATGCGGAAGAACTGCGGAGGATGGAACAGCGGAGGATGGAACTACGGAGAAGGACCGAGGGGCGGGCCGGACGGCAGAACTCAGCGCGGTGTGGAGCTCGACGCGCGCACGACGAGTTCCGGCTGGAGCACGACGCTGCGGTGCTCGTGGGTACCGCCCTCGTCGTCCGCCTCCTCCAGCAGGAGTTCGGCGGCCATCCGGCCCATCACGGCCGCCGGCTGGCGGACCGAGGTGAGCGGTACGGCAGCGGCGGCCGCGAATTCGATGTCGTCGTACCCGACGATGGCGATGTCCTGGGGCACCCGCACCCCGGCCGCGTACAGGGCCTGGAGCACACCCAGGGCGAGCAGGTCGTTCGCACAGAACACAGCGGTGGGACGCGGGACCAGCCCGAGCAGCCGGGCCCCGGCATCACGGCCCGCCGCCACGTCCAGGCGGTCGGAGGGGATCTCCACAAGCGCCTCGGACGGCAGCCCGGCTTCGGCGAGGGCGGACAGCGCGCCCTGGCGGCGGTCCCTGATCTGATGCAGATCACCCGGGCCGCTGACGTAGGCCACCGAGCGGTGCCCGGCCGAGATCAGATGGCCGACGGCCAGGGCGCCGCCCCGCACGTCGTCGACGGAGACCGCGCAGGTCCCGGTGCCGGATGCCACCCGGTCCACCAGGACGTAGGGAATCCGGTGGCGGGCGAAGGATTCGAGGTTGCGGCCGGTCGCATCGGCCGGGGTGACCAGTACGCCGCATACGCGCTGTTCCGCGAAGAGGCCGAGGTACTCGGCCTCTTCCGCGGGGCTCTGGCCGCTGTTGCAGACCATGACGCCGAGTCCCGCCTGCCGGGCGGCGCGTTCGGCCCCGCGTGCCACCTCGACGAAGAAGGGGTTGCCCATGTCCAGGACGAGGAGTGCCATGATCCGGCTGCGCCCGGCCCTGAGCTGGCGGGCCGACTCGCTGCGGACGTATCCGAGCTCCTCGATGGCGGCCAGCACCCGGGCCCGAGTCTCGGGCAGCACCGCCTCGGGACGGTTGATCACATTGGAGACCGTGCCCACGGAGACGCCGGCCTCCCGGGCCACGTCCTTGATCCCTGCCACACGCGCCACTAGTCCTGCCCCACTGCCCCGGCCGCGCTCGTCAGGCGGCGTCACCCCATCGTACGGACGGGCATGAATGAATTGTTTCAATCCGACCGGGACGCTAGCCCGCCGGTCGGACGCCGTCAAGGATCATGCCTGAATCGATTCATACGAGTGGGGTCCGTCCGCCGGCGACCTCCAGGGGGCCGGCCCGCGGAACCGGAGGCGGGGAGGAACAGGTGGCGCTCAGATGCCGTGCTTCTTCAGGATGGCCTCGATGTCGCTGAAGTCGTCGCCCGCACCCGCGTCGGCGGACTGCTTCTTCGGCTTCTGCCTCGGCCCGGCAGCCGGTGCGCCCGGCCCCAGCGAGGGAGCCGAGGCCGCCGGCGCCACCGCGTCGCTCCGTCCGGACCGGGCCGCCGCCTTGCGCTCCTTCCGGGTGCCCCCGCCCCGGCGCTCGATCGCGCGCGTGGTCATGAACAGCAGCCAGGCCACCCCCAGCACCCCGAAGCCCAGCCAGACGCTGGGCTTGAAGGCGATGTCCGACACCCACTCGACGACACCGGTCAGCACCAGACCGATCGGGACCAGCGAGTACGCGGCGATCCTGGTCGCCGTGAGGAACCTCTTCCGGTACGCGGTGACGGCGGCGATGCCCAAGCCCGCCGCTGACACCGCGGAGCAGATGGTCTCGGCAAGCATCACGGCCTCCAGGCGCAGGGGAAACGTCCCTTCCATCCTGCACCGGAGACCGGGCGGGCGGCCACGCTCCCTGCCCGGATCAGGGACATTTCAGGGCCGGAATCCTCCCCAGGTGCCGTACGCCCCACCACCGGACCGGCCGCGGACGCCGCGCCCTCCTCCGCCCCGGTGCCGGTCGTGGCGGACCGGCGCCCCCTGGGAGACTGGTCCCATGAGCGATTCCACCTCCGCCGCACCGGTCGTCCTCGATGTCTGGTGCGAGCTCCAGTGCCCCGACTGCCACCAGGCCCTCACCGATGTACACGCGCTGCGCGCCCGGTACGGCGACCGGATCGACATCCGGCTCCGGCACTTCCCGCTGGAGAAGCACAAGCACGCCTACGCGGCGGCGCAGGCCGCCGAGGAGGCCGCGGCGCAGGGCAAGGACTGGCCGTACATCGAGGCGGTCCTCGCCCGCACCGCCGAACTTGGCCGCACCGGTGAGCCGCTGCTGGTGGAGTTGGCCGGGGAACTGGGTCTGGACGCCGAGGAGTTCGACACCGCGCTGATCGACGGCCGGCACATGCTGATCGTCGACGCCGACCAGGCCGAGGGCAAGGCGATCGGGGTCACCGGCACGCCCACGTACGTGATCGGTGACGAGCGGCTGGACGGCGGCAAGAGCCAGGAGGGGCTGCGGGAGCGGATCGAGGCGATCGCCGACCGGCTGCTCGCCGAACAGGGCTGAGGACGGGAACGGCAACGGGACGGGAACAGAAGCGGGGCGGGAACGGGCGTGCGGCGGCCGGACTGCCGAAGAGGCCCACCGCCCCGTCCTGCCCGGAGCGGCACACAGGCCGGAGCTGAGCACCGCACGAAGCGGCACACGGGCCGACGGGAGCAGGGGCACACTCGGCGCACGGGCCCGGAGCGGCGCACGGGCCGACTCGGGCCGCGTGCCGACGGGAGCAAGGGCCGGGTGGTGGGTCAGAGCGGTTTGGCCAGGTTGTAGCGGGTCGGCTCGTAGCCGAGTGACTCGTACAGCCGGAGCGCCGGAGTGTTGGCCGTGACGACGTGCAGGCCCAGCCGCGTGTGGCCGGCCGCCCGCGCGAGACGTTCGGCCCGGAGCATCAGCGCCCGGCCGAAACCGCGTCCCCGGTAGCGTTCGTCCACCTCGACATCGAAGACGTAGCCGACCACCTGGCCGGGGTGCATCTCGAACCGCGCCACCCACAGGAACCCGGCCTTCCCGTCCTCATGGATGAGGTGGTGCAGTTGCGCACCCTCGGTGGCGAGGCCCTGCGGCAGATGCCTGGCGTGCGAGGCGCGGGCGGCTCCCAGCGCCGACTCCCTCGGGACGCCGCGTGCCACCAGGCTCTCCGCGTACCCGGCTGTCGCGACGTCCTCCCAGGCCGTGTACTCCTCGGACGTCATCGGCCGTGTGGTCAGGCCGTCGGGCAGGGCCGGAGGGTCGGACGGCAGCTGTTTGATCATGTTCCGGCTGCGCTCGGTGTAGCCGAGCGCAGCCGTCAGCCGTCGCCCCGCGGTGTCGTCGGGGGCGACCTCCGCCAGCACCTGCGTACAGCCCCAGCCGCGCAGCACCTCTTCGGCCGCCAGCGCGGCGATGGTGCCCCGGCCGCGCCGCCGGACCGGCTCGTCGATCCGCAGGGACCGCAGCACCCCCGTCGAGCCGTCCGACCCGGGCTCGGTGCCGATCTCGACGGCTCCGACAGGGCGCCCGTTGTCGCACACGTCGTAGGCGCGGCTCTGTGCGCCGTCGGCGCCTGACTGGATCGGCCCGGACGGCCGGAGTGTCGTGGTCATCAGAGGATTTCTATCCCCTGCGCGCGAGCCCGTCATTCGCTTTTCCGGGAACGGGCCGCTCGGCGGGGCCTGCCGTACGGGCCTCCCGGTCACGGGTCCAGATCGTCGGCGGCCCGCTCGTCGAAGACGCGCATCGCCTTGGCGGTCACCGGTCCCGGTCCGCCGGGCAGCTCCCGGCCGTCGACGCGGTGGACGGCCTGGATGTCGCGGAGAGTGGAGGTCAGGAAGATCTCCTCGGCCCGGTCCAGGGCGTCGAACGGCAGGTCCGTCTCCTGCGCCCCGGTCCACTCCACCGCCAGTGCGCGGGTGATCCCGGCCAGACACCCGGAAGCGACGGGCGGTGTGTGCAGCTGTCCGTCGAGGACGACGAAGACGTTGGAGCCGGTTCCTTCACAGAGCCGGCCGACCGTGTTGGCGAACAGTGCCTCGGTGGCGCCGTGCTCGTGGGCACGGGCGAGGGCGACGACGTTCTCCGCGTACGAGGTGGTCTTGAGTCCGGTGAGCGCGCCGCGTTCGTTGCGGGTCCACGGCACGGTGATGACCGCCGTGGTGTCCGGGCGCCGCTTCGCCGCGCCGAGGGCGACGACCAGGCCGGGACCCTCGTTGCCCCGGTCGGAGCTGAGCGGTGAGATCCCGCCGGTGTAGGTGATCCGGAGCCTGCCCAGCGCGACGGGGTTGGCCTCGACCACGGCTGCGCAGGCCCGGCGGACCTCGTCGAGGTCGGGAGCGGGCAGGCCGAGGCCGAGGGCGGAGCGGGCCAGCCGGTCCAGATGGCGGGTGAGCGCGAACGGCCGGCCGTCGGCGGTCCTCACCGTCTCGAACACGCCGTCCCCGACGGTCAGCCCATGGTCGAGCACGGACACCAGGGCGTCGTCGGCGGCCCGCAGTCCCCCGTTGACCCAGATCTTCATGGCGCGGTCCTCCCGGTTGGTTCGTATGCGCCCGACGCTACCGCGAGCAGCCTGGACGCCTTGAGTTCGGTCTCGTCCCACTCGCGTTCCGGATCCGAGCCCCAGGTGATACCCGCCCCGGTGCCGAACCGCAGGACCTGGGCGTCGCCCGCGCGGTCGGTCCAGAAGGTGCGGATGCCCACGGCGAGGGAGGCGGTGGCCCGGTCGGCGTCCACCCAGCCGATGCCGCCGCAGTACGGGCCGCGCGCGGCGGTCTCCAGTTCCTCGATGATCCTGAGCGCGCTGGACTTGGGGGCTCCGGTGACCGAGCCGGGCGGAAAGGCCGCGGCGAGCAGTTCCGGCCAGCCCGCACCGTCGGCGAGCCGGCCGCGCACGGTGGAGACGAGGTGGACGAGCCCGGGGTGCCTCTCCACGGCACAGAGGCCGGGGACCGTGACCGTTCCGGTGGCACAGACCCGGCCCAGGTCGTTGCGGACCAGGTCGACGATCATCACGTTCTCGGCGTGGTCCTTCTCCAGCAGGTCGGCCTCGGTGCGGCCGGTGCCCTTGATCGGTCCGGACTCGACCGTGCGGCCGTCCCTGCGCAGGAACAGCTCCGGCGAGGCGGTCGCGATCCCGACGCCGTGACCGGGCAGCCGAATCGTTCCTGCGTACGGGGCCGGGTTGCCGCGCGCCAGCAGTGCGGTGAGGGCGTCCACGTCCGCCGCCGCCGGATCGGGCAGCGGTGCGGTCAGCACGCGGCAGAGATTGGCCTGGTAGACCTCGCCCGTCGCGATGTACGCGCGGATGCGCCGCACACCCGCCAGGTAGGCGTCACGGTCGAGGGAGGAGGTCCAGTCACCGGCGACGGGGCCGCGCCAGGCGCCACGCACGGGTTGGGGGACGGTCTCGGTGCGCACCGTGTCGAAGCGGGCACAGACGAGGCGGCCTTCAAAATCGGCCGATACCGCCCAGAAGCCGGACGAGTCGAGGGCCGCGGGATCACTGGTCACATCCCGCAGGCCGGAGGCGACGAGGCCCCCGAAGCGGGCCATGGGAGCAAGGTCGTGCACGTCCGCGAGTCTAGGACGGTCCGTGCCGACCCGCGCCGGGGCGAGTGCACCTCAGCACGCTGCACAAACGCGTTTTTGTACTGGCCCCGGAATCCGCTAGAGTTCAACACGTCGCCGGGACACGCAAGTGAATCGGAACCGACAAGCGGACGTAGCTCAGTTGGTAGAGCGCAACCTTGCCAAGGTTGAGGTCGCCAGTTCGAACCTGGTCGTCCGCTCGCAGAAGGTGGGGGATCTTCCCGAACCCCCACCCCTGGTGGAGTGGCCGAGAGGCGAGGCAACGGCCTGCAAAGCCGTCTACACGGGTTCAAATCCCGTCTCCACCTCCAAGGACGATTAGCTCAGCGGGAGAGCACTTCCCTGACACGGAAGGGGTCACTGGTTCAATCCCAGTATCGTCCACTGATCCGCAAGGATCCCCGCGCGATTAGCTCAGCGGGAGAGCGCTTCCCTGACACGGAAGAGGTCACTGGTTCAATCCCAGTATCGCGCACGCAGTACACGCAGGGTCACCTGCGCGATTAGCTCAGCGGGAGAGCGCTTCCCTGACACGGAAGAGGTCACTGGTTCAATCCCAGTATCGCGCACCGTTCGAAGCCCCGGTCGTCTCGACGACCGGGGCTTCGTTGTTGGCTCGCGTACCCGCGGTCGCCGCCGACGGGTGCCCGTGCCGTGGCCCGGACGTGTTCCGTCCGGGCCACGGCACGGGGTGGTCCGGATCAGGACGAGAAGAGCATCCGGCCGAAGCTCTTCTGCCGGTAGTGACCCTGGTGGTGCCCGCCGTGGTGCTGCGGGGATCCCCAGGCGGGGGCCGGTGCCGCCGGGTATGCCTGCGGGGCGGGCGGCGCGGGCGGAGCCTGCTGCGTCCACTGCGCCTCCACGCGGGTCAGGGACTCCAGCTCGCCGTAGTCCAGGAATATCCCCCGGCAGCCGCTGCACTGCTCGATCTGAATGCCGTTGCGGTTGTACGTGTGCATCTGTGCGTGGCACTTGGGACACTGCATCTTCGGGCTCACTCCTCGCCGTCGGTTAGCCATCGCCGGAATGCGTGCCCGGCGGCGGTCGGTTCACCCTACGACGAGTGTTCGGCGGCCAACTCGGCCGGGAGAGAGGCAATTCGGGCACAGGCATCGATCATCATCTGTTCCACCTCATCCGGATCCCGGTGCTCCGCCGCGGACTTGGCGAGGGCCAGTGCCGCCGTCTGTACGGTCAGGGCGCGGGCGGCGAGGTCCAGCTCGGGCCACGGGTCGCCCTTGGCGCGTACCGCGGGGCCGCCCGCGGCCCGGTAGGCGCCCAGGAAGCGGAACCACACCTCGGGGGGCAGCAGTCCGGCCGCGTACCAGGCCGCGGGCCGCGCGAGGTCCCAGGCCGGATCGCCCGGTCCCGCGTCGTCGACGTCGATCAACAGCCACGCACCATGCGGGGCGGGGTGCCGGACGAGCTGGCCCAGGTGCAGATCGCCGTGGCAGAGAGCGTGCGCGCGGTGCGCGGGAGCCGCGGCCTCGTCCCGTACCCAGGGCGGCAGTGCGCGCCAGGCCGCGAGCACCGGGGCGGTGGCCCGGTCACCGGGCCGGGCCGCGCGCATCCGGGCCACCGCGAGCGCGGCCTTCGCCGGGCCCCTCATGGCGGGCAGCGTGCCCGGAGCGGGCTGCCGGTCCGGCCTCCCGGTGCG
This sequence comes from Streptomyces sp. NPDC026062, assembly GCF_055568375.1. Lineage (NCBI taxonomy): Bacteria > Bacillati > Actinomycetota > Actinomycetes > Kitasatosporales > Streptomycetaceae > Streptomyces > Streptomyces sp. NPDC026062. The sequence goes on along the minus strand of NZ_JBVHOQ010000026.1, from coordinate 44,451 downwards.
GTGCAGACGGGCCAGCAGGGCGGCCGCCTCCTCCCACGGCGCCCCGTCCGGGTCGCCCGGGTCCACCGGCTCCCCGTAGGGCCACAGGGTGACCGGCCTGCCGTGCAGCTCGGCAAGGTACGGCGAGGCGGCGCCGTACGCGGCACCGGCGGAGGACGGCGGGGCGGCGCCGTCCTCCGCCGGTGCCCAAAGCAGCCGCGCGGGAAGCGGCGCGAGCAGAATGCCGGCCAGACCGGGATCGGAGGCCAGGCCGAGGCGTGCGGAGAGGGCGGCGGGGTCCGTACCTGCGGCGTGGGCCTTGGCGACGACGGGGCCGCAGCGGACCACGGTGCCGTCCGCGCGGTCCGCGAGGACGGCCGGTGGCGGGCAGCCGCACACGTCGTCGCGCCGCCGCACCTGACCGGGAAAGGACCCGGAACGGGCATGGGCCGCTTCGTGGGCGAGGGCGCCCAGCGCGCGTACGACTGCGGTGGTCACGGACTCCCCCGGTAGTACAGGATCGGCGGGCCCGGCCGGCGCCGCGCCCGCCGGAGAGCGTACGCGGATCGCGCTGACAGCCGTACGCGGGTGGACGGCTGCCGCTCGCCCTGCCGGGCTCCGGACGACGCCGTCGGATCCGCCTGCGGCCGAACGGCCCCGGACAGCGCGATGTCCGGTCAGCTCCCCAGCTGACCGGACAAACGCTGCCGTCCGCCGCACCCCCGTCCCCACGGGGTTGTTGGCCGGATGTCCCGGTCCGGACCGCTCTTCCGGACCCGGGGCGCCGCTCAGCGCCCCAGCATCACGCCCACGGACGACGCCTGTGTGACCACCGCTTCCCAGCCGCCGAAGACGACTGCGAGCAGGGCCGCCAGAGGAAGAACCATGACCGTGGCGACCAACGGGTGCCGCCTGCCGGACGACGGGCGGCTGCCGAACGAGGCATGGGCCCCGCGTCCTCGCGTGCGGACCATGGTCCGCGCTGCCGTGTCCGTCATGGTTCCTCTCCTGACCTGATGTGGAGCAGCGGGCGTGTGACCTCGGGGGACGAGTGCGACGCCCGCCGCTTGACTTACACATTAGGGATCCGGGAAGCGGGCGGCGTCATGCCCGCGTACCGAATACCGGGCCTCCCGGAGGATGAGCCGTGGACAGTCGGCGTACTCCCCTGGGTGGAGAACGGACTACCGGACGTTGGGGTCATCCCGGAGAGGACGCTCGGATGTGTCCTCTCCGGGTACCGGCTGTTCGACCAGGGCGACCACCCTGGCCGCCATGAAGCGGGCAGTGCGCACCACGGAGCCTTTCCTCGTGACTTCACTCACTTCGACCACCCCTCGGCGGACCGCGGTCTCCACCCTGCGCCCTGCCCTGGAGGCCACTACTTCGTAGGTTCGGGTCGTGCCCCCGGCGTCCACGACTATCTCGACTCGATCGCCCTTCATTGATCCAATCCCCCTTCTGCGACGGACCTTTGAGATCTCGCACGGGCCGGGGAGCCTGGATCCGCGGCTCCCTGACCACTCCTCAAGTTTCCCACCCGGCACTGACAATCGATTGTCCGGCGAGGGCGCGGCCTCTGAGCGCCCCGGGCGGCGGGTACGTAAGCTGTGCCTCGTCAGGCGGACCAGGCAGCGGGGATGGGCAGACATGGCGATGATGCGGCTCCGGCGCGAGGACCCGCGTGTCGTCGGCTCGTTCAGGCTGCACCGGCGGCTCGGGGCGGGCGGCATGGGTGTCGTCTACCTCGGCTCGGACCGGCGGGGCCAGCGGGTGGCCCTGAAGGTGATCCGCCCCGACCTGGCGGAGGATCAGGAATTCCGCTCGAGGTTCGCGCGCGAGGTGTCCGCGGCCCGGCGGATCCGGGGCGGCTGCACGGCACGGCTGGTCGCCGCCGATCTGGAGGCGGACCGCCCGTGGTTCGCGACGCAGTACGTTCCGGGCCCCTCGCTGCACGACAAGGTGGCCGAGGAGGGCCCGTTGTCCGCCGCCGAGGTGGCCTCGATCGGGGCCGCGCTCTCCGAGGGCCTGGTGGCGGTGCACGAGGCCGGTGTCGTCCACCGGGACCTGAAGCCGTCGAACATCCTCCTGTCCCCCAAGGGGCCCCGCATCATCGACTTCGGCATCGCCTGGGCGACCGGTGCCTCCACACTCACGCACGTCGGTACGGCGGTGGGTTCGCCCGGCTTCCTGGCGCCCGAGCAGGTGCGGGGCGCGGCGGTGACGCCCGCGACGGACGTCTTCTCCCTCGGGGCCACACTGGCGTACGCGGCCATGGCCGATTCGCCCTTCGGGCACGGCAGTTCCGAGGTGATGCTCTACCGCGTGGTGCACGAGGAGCCTCAGCTGTACGACGTGCACGACGCACTCGCGCCACTGGTGAGCGCCTGTCTGGCGAAGGACCCGGAGGAGCGCCCCAGCACACTGCAACTCTCCATGCGGCTGAAGGAGATCGCGGCACGGGAGGCGCAGGGGCTGCACGAGAGCCGCCCGCCCGCCCAGCGCTCGGCGCAGGAGGCGGACCGGCCCACCGGGCGCCTGGACGGCCCGTACACCGAGCAGCAGACGCGTCGCTCGCCCGGTCCCGCTCCGGTTTCACGGCCGCGGAGCCGTCAGCCGGCGGCACCGCGTCCGGCGTCGCCCCGCACCGGTGGTTCGCGGCCCGCGCCGCAGCAGCCGCGCGGTACGACACGTTCGGGCAGGAGGCCGCAGGGTCCGGCCGGGACGAACGGCAGGCCGGGGACCCGGCCCGGCACGCGCCCGACCTCGACAGGCAGGCGTCCTGCCAACCCGCGCCTGCTGCGGCAGCGGTTGGTGGTCTTCGTCGTGGTGACGCTGTTGGTGGCGCTGGGGATCGCGGCGGCGCAGGGCTGCGAGGGACCGGCCCGCGGTCTCGGCGCCGGCCAGACGCAGGGGCAGGGGCAGGGGCAGGGCGAGCAGTAGCCGTGCGCCTTGGGCCCGCCGGCTCCCCGGGGTCCGGGGGCCGGGGGGGGCCGCCGGGCGGGTTCGGACCGATGGCGAGCAGGGCCGCCGCGGCGTCCCGCGTGCCCGGGAGACCGCCCGTCAGCTCATGCCGCCCTCATGAGCCTCGGCATCGGGGGTCAGCCGGACCTCGGCCGGGTGGCGTAGAAGGCGACGGCCGAGGCGGCGGCCACGTTCAGGGAGTCGACACCGGCGTCCATCGGGATGCGTACATGCTCGTCGGCTGCCAGCAGCGCACCGGCCGACAGCCCCTCCCCCTCCGTGCCCAGCATCAGGGCAAGCTTCTCGTGACGGCGGCCGGCGAGCTCGTCGAGCGTGATGGAACTCGCCGAGATGGCGAGGGCCGCGAGCACGAAGCCGTCCTTCCGGATGACGTCGGCGCCCTTCGGCCAGGACTCGAACCTGGCGTACGGGACCGCGAGAACAGCCCCCATGGACACCTTCACGGCCCGCCGGTAGAGCGGGTCGGCGCAGCGCGGGGTGAGGAACACGGCGTCCACTCCCAGAGCCGCCGCATTGCGGAACGCCGCACCCAGGTTGGCGTGGTCGACGATGTCCTCGAAGATCGCGATACGGCTCTGCCCAGCCCGTTCGCGCGCACCCGGCGCCGGCACCGCGCCGGTGTCCGCCCGGTCGTCGGCAGTCTCCGCGCCGGCCGCGCGGCGGGTCGCGAGGAGCAGTTCGTCGGCCGTCGGCAGCGGCTTGCGCTGCATGGAGGCGAGGGCGCCCCGGTGCACGTGGTAGCCGGTGACGCGTTCGGCGAGCTCCGGGCTGACCGCGTAGACGGGCGCCGGCACCTCGTCGATGACGTCGCGCATCAGGTCGACCCACTTCGCCGAGAGGAGCATGGAGCGCATCTCGTACCCGGCATGCCTGGCGCGTCTGATCACCTTCTCCCCCTCGGCGATGAAGAGGCCCTCGGCGGGCTCGCGCCTGCGCCGGAGCTCGACGTCGGTCAGACCGATGTAGTCGCTCAGGCGGGGGTCGTCGGGGTCGTCGACGGTGATGAGATCAGCCACAGGTTGATACTGCCTTGTCCGGTGTGTGGTGCCAACGGTCTGGAAGAAGATCCGTTACCGCCGGTTACTCGGTGTGTGTCGTGGCGGCCGTCGCCGGACCGACCGCGACGACGTCACCGATGACGATGACGGCCGGCGGGCGGACGTCCTCCGCCACGGCCCGTTCCCCGACCGTGGCGAGCGTCGCGTCGACCCTGCGCTGGGCGGCCGTGGTCCCTTCCTGGACCAGGGCGACCGGGGTCTCGGGAGACCTGCCGTGAGCGATGAGCGTACGGGCGATGGCGCCGATCTTGTCGACGGCCATCAGGAGCACGAGGGTGCCGCGCAGCCGGGCCACCGCCTCCCAGTCGACCAGCGAACGCGCGTCGTCAGGGGCGACATGGCCGCTGACCACTGTGAACTCGTGGGCGACACCGCGGTGGGTGACGGGAATGCCCGCCGCTCCGGGAACGGAGATCGAGCTGGAGATGCCGGGCACGACGGTGCACGGGATGCCTTCGGCCGCGAGCGCCTGGGCCTCCTCCATACCGCGCCCGAAGACGAACGGGTCGCCGCCCTTGAGCCGTACGACGGCCTTGCCCGCCTTGGCGTGCTCTATCAGGGCGTTGTTGATCGCCTCCTGCGCCATGTAGCGCCCGTAGGGGATCTTCGCGGCGTCGATCACCTCGACGTGCGGCGGGAGTTCGTCGAGCAGGTCGCGCGGGCCGAGCCGGTCCGCGATGACGACGTCCGCCTCGGCGAGGAGGCGGCGGCCCCGGACGGTGATCAGGTCCGGGTCGCCCGGTCCGCCGCCGACCAGGGCGACGCCGGGGGCCCGGGTGCGGTGGTGGGGGGCGGCGAGGGTGCCGTCGCGCAGCCCCTCGACGATGGCGTCGCGGACGGCTGCGGAGTGGCGCGGGTCGCGTCCGTGCGCGTCGGTGGTGAGCACGGCGACCGTCACACCCTCGCTGCGGCCGGTGGCGGGGGTCCAGGCGGTGGCCTCGTCCGCGTTGTCGCTGCGGACGCACCAGGTGCGGGTGCGCTCGGCCTCGGCGGAGGCGGCGTCGTTGGCCGCCGTGTCGTCGGACGCGACGAGGGCGTACCAGGTGTCGGCGAGGTCCCCGTCGGCGTACGGGCGGCGCTCCCAGCGGATCTCGCCGGCATCCGCCATCGCCTCGACGGACGGGGTGGCGGACGGCGACACGAGGACGATGTCGGCGCCGGCCGCGATGAGGGCGGGGAGGCGGCGCTGCGCGACCTGGCCGCCGCCGACGACGACGACGCGGCGCCCGCTGAGGCGCAGTCCGACAGGGTAGGCGGGGTGATCGGCGTGCTCGGCCATGGCGGTGCGGGCTCCTCGTGCGATGCGGGGGCTGCGGCCGCTGCGGCGGTGGAGCGGCTGTCACGTGCGGTGATGTGCGGTGGTGCGGGGCGGGCTGGGGCTGGGGCTGGGGCTGGGGCTGGGGCTGGCCACGATACGGGGTGGGGTGGGCCGGACGTCGGGTACCGCGGGCCCCGCGGCTCGCCCCGGGGCGAGCCGCGGATGCCGGCGCAGCCGGGGCTTCACGCCCGGCGGGACGGGCCCGGACCTCCGGCGACCGGGAGCGGGGTCCGGGGGTGCGATGCCCCCGGACCGCGACCGGGCTACTTCTCCGTGACGCCTGCCGAGTCGAACGTCGCCACCTCGTGCATCGCGCGGGCCGCGCTCTGCACGATCGGCAGCGCCAGCAGAGCGCCCGTACCCTCGCCGAGGCGGAGGTCGAGGTCGACCAGCGGGCGCAGGCCCAGCTTGTTGAGCGCGGCCACATGACCGGGCTCGGCACTGCGGTGGCCCGCGATGCAGGCGGCAAGCGCCTCCGGCGCGATGGCACGGGCGACCAGGGCGGCCGCGCCCGCGCTCACACCGTCGAGGATGACCGGCGTACGGAGCGACGCCCCGCCGAGCAGGAAGCCGGCCATCGCGGCGTGCTCCAGGCCGCCCACGGCCGCGAGTACCCCGATCGGATCGGCCGGGTCCGGCTGGTGAAGGTCGAGGGCGCGGCGTACCACATCGACCTTGCGGGCGTGCATCTCGTCGTTGATGCCGGTGCCCCGGCCGGTCACCTCGGCCGGGTCCAGGCCGGTGTAGACACAGATCAGGGCGGCGGACGCCGTGGTGTTGGCGATCCCCATCTCCCCGGTCAGCAGGCCCTTGTTGCCCGCCGCCACCAGATCGCGGGCGGTCTCGATGCCGACCTCGATCGCGGCCAGGACCTCCTCGCGGGTGAGCGCGGGGCCGGTCGTGAAGTCAGCCGTTCCGGCGCGCACCTTGCGGGGCAGCAGGCCGGGCTGCGCGGGCAGTTCCATGGCCACACCGACGTCGACCACGCACACCTCGGCACCGACCTGGGCCGCGAAGGCGTTGCAGACCGCGCCGCCGCCGAGGAAGTTTGCGACCATCTGGCCGGTGACCTCCTGCGGCCAGGCCGTGACGCCCTGGGCGTGCACCCCGTGGTCACCCGCGAAGATCGCGACGGCCGCGGGCTCCGGGATCGGCGGCGGGCACATCCGGGAGAGCCCGGAGAGCTGCGCCGAGATGATCTCCAGCATGCCGAGCGCACCGGCCGGCTTGGTCATCCGCTTCTGGCGCTCCCAGGCCTCGCCCAGCGCCTTGGCGTCCAGCGGCCGGATGGTGGAGATGGTCTCCTGGAGCAGGTTGTGCGGCTCCTCGCCGGGCAGGGCACGGCGGCCGTAGGTCTCCTCGTGGACGACCCAGGACAGCGGGCGGCGCTTGGACCAGCCCGCCTGCATCAGCTCGGGCTCCTCGGGGAACTCGTCGACGTAACCGACACAGAGGTACGCCACGACTTCGAGGTGCTCGGGCAGGCCCAGGGCCCGGACCATCTCACGCTCGTCGAAGAAGCTGACCCAGCCGACGCCGAGGCCTTCGGCACGTGCGGCCAGCCACAGGTTCTCGACGGCGAGCGCCGAGGAGTACGGAGCCATCTGCGGCTGGGTGTGCCGGCCGAGGGTGTGCCGGCCGCCGCGGGTGGGGTCGGCCGTGACGACGATGTTGACCGGGGTGTCGACGATCGCCTCGATCTTCAGTTCCTTGAACTGCTTCGCCCGGCCCTTGGGGAGCGACTTCGCGTAGGCCTCACGCTGGTGCTGCGCCAGTTCGTGCATGGAGCGGCGGGTCTCCGCGGAGCGGATGACGACGAAGTCCCAGGGCTGCGAGTGCCCGACGCTGGGCGCCGTGTGGGCGGCCTCCAGGACCCGCAGGAGCACCTCGTGCGGGATGGGGTCGCTGCGGAAGCCGTTGCGGATGTCGCGGCGCTCGCGCATGACGCGCAGTACGGCATCGCGCTCGGCGTCGTCGTAGCCGGGGGCGGGGGGCTGGAAGGCGGCGGCCTCATCGCCCTCCGGGGCCGGGGCGTCGGAGGCCTGGGGCTCGTCGGCCACCATGGGAGCAGCGGCCCCGGAGGTCTCCGTGAGATCGGCGGCCCGGGTCCGCGGCTCGGGTTCGGCGGCCTCGGGCCGTACGGGCTCCGGGTAGCCGTGGCCGTCCGTGAGGTCCGGGGTCTCGATGACCTCGGGACCCGTCTCCGGCCCGGCCACGACCGCCGGTGCGGGCGCGGGCACGCTCGCGGATTCCGGCTCGGGCACCGCCAAGGGTTCGGGCGCGGGCACGACGACGGCTTCCGGCGCGACGGCTTCGACGACCTCGGCCGCCTCCACCGTCCGGGCCGGGCCCCCGGTCTCCATGACCGCTGCCACGGCCTCAGGAGCGAGCTCCGGAGCAGGCTCCGCGGCCGGCTCGGTCACCGGCACCGGAGCGAGGTGCGGGGCGGTCGGCAGCGAACCCGCGACGGGCACGAACCGGCCGAGGGACGCTCCGTCGGGAACCGGCTCCACCTGCGGCAGGGCGGCTGCCCCGGCCGGGGCTTCCTCGGCCACGGCCGCCTCGGCCCGCGCTTCGGCGGCGGGCACGGGCTCGGCGGCCGCCGTCTCGGCAGGCACGGGCTGGGCGAGCGGGACTTCGGCGGATGCGGCCTCGGTCGGGGCCACGGCCTCGGCGGGCGCGGCGGCGTCATGGGCCGCTGCCTCGGCAGGTGCCGCGTGCACGGGAGCGACGCCGGCCGGAACCTCGGCCCCAGCGGCCTCAGCGGTCTCCGCCGACGTGGGTGCGGGTGCCGGGTCCTCGGCCGGGAGAGTCGGGGGCTCGACGGCCACCGGCTCCACGGCCACCGGCGCGGGCTCCTGCGCCTCGGCCGGGGCCATCTCGGCCACGGGCATCTCGGCGACGGGCATCTCGGCGACGGACACCTCGGCCACCACTTCCGGAACGACCGCCTCCGGTACAACCGTTTCTGCTGCTGCCGTTTCCTCCGGCGCCGAGGACTCCGCCTCCGGGGCGACGGCCTGTTCCGCGACCGGCACGGCGGCCTGCTGCGGCGCCTGGGCGGCCCACTGACCCGCGCTCTGCGGCGGGATCTCACCGAGCTGCGGTCCCGGGAGCGCGGCAACCTCGTCGGCCGGCAGCTCGAAGTACTCGGGTTCGGCGGTGGCCGGGCCCGCGTGCCGTGCGGGTGTCTGAACGGCAGCCCGCGCCGGGGGCTGGGTCCGGGGCTGGGGCGATCCTGCCGGGCCCCGGTCGGCCAGCGAACGGACCACGCCGCCGGACGTACCGCCGTAGGAGGGACCGGAGTCGGCGGAGGCCGGACCCCGGTGCAGCGGACGGCGCACCGGCGCCTGCGTCTGCGTCTGCGTCTGCGTCTGCGTCACGGGTACCTGGGCCTGCGCCGGTACGGGGGCGGGCGAGGGGATGCGTACACCGCTCAGGTCGACGTGCCCGGAATCGCGGCCGCCCGACTCATGGGTTCCCCGGCCGCTCTCCTGGAGGGCCTCGGCCGGGGCCTGCTGCACGGCGTACGCCGTGACCTGCTCCTGGAACGGGGCCGGGTCCTGCGCCCCGCCGTCACCCTGCGGCATGTGGTGCGGCTGCGGGGCGGGTCCCTGCTGGTACGCGCCGCCCTGCTCGGGCAGCGGGGCCTGGCCCGCCTGGGGCTCGCCCCAGGCGCCCTGGGCGCTCGGCATCAGCAGGAGGTCGTCGTCCTCGGAGACATGCGCGGAGGGGTCGAGGAAGGTGTAAGCGTCCGGGGCGGGGATGCCCGTCCGCTCCACCATGCCTGCGTTCTCCGGCAGTCCCTCGCCCGGGATCCGGCCGGTGTCACTCATGCGTACCCCTCGCCCATCGTCAGTGCTTCTTCGGCCCTTCGCCCGGAACGCCCGAACGTGGCACACCGGTACTCGTCCAGTGGAACGAGCGGGCGAGCCGCGCGGCACGAATCGGTCGCGGACATAGTGCATTCTCGCGGCCGTTCGGCGCCGCGGCAGGACATTTCGCCACGGCTCGCTGTGGACTGCGCCACGTTGCGCGTCCCCCGGTTCTGCCGTACCACAACAGGGGCCAAAACAGTCCCCTTTTCCGGACATTGACGAACGAAGCGACGAACGTCCGGGCGCGGTGCAACGATCGGCCAGCCTACCTCGCACCGCATGCCGACCGGGTCAGGGGGCAAGGTCCGAACGCAGTGCGGAGAGCAGGAAGACGACTGTGCGTTCGCGCTCCGACCAGGCAGCCGTGTCGAGTTCGACGGACTGGAGGAGGGAGCAGGCGACCGTATAGCCGTTCTCCATCAGCGCCGCGCCCAGCACCTCCGCCTCGTCCCGGGTCGACGCGTGGGTCACGATCCGCTCCGGCCTGCGGTCGGCGACGGCGACGGCAACGGGGGCGCCGCCGCCTCCGATCCGTACGATGTCGGGCTCGGGCAGCCGCTCCAGCACGTGCGGAGCCCGGCCCTCGACGACCTGGAGCTGAACGCCGAAGGCCCGGGCCGCCGCGGTCGTACGGGCGCAGGCGTCCGGGTCACTGTCGACGGCCAGGACCGCCGCACCGAAGCGGGCGGCCTCCACGGCCAGGGCGCCGCAGCCGGAGCCGATGTCCCAGAGCAGGTCGCCCGTGCGGGGCCCGAGATGGGCCAGTTGGGCGGCGCGGAGCCCGGGGGCCTCGCCCTCGCCGCTCTCGCCCCGGGCGTCCGTCGCGGGGCCCCGGTAGGCGTCGGCGGGCAGCGCCCAGCCGCGTACGCCCTGGGGGTAGGCGGGGTGGCGGCCCGCGATCCAGGCTCCTTCGGCCCGCTGTTCGGGGCCGCCGCCGATGACGATGACGACGTTGGGGTCGCGCCAGACGTGGTCGGCGGCGGTGTCGGAGGTGACGACGCTGACCTGTTCGCGGTCGGTGCCGAGCTCCTCGCAGATGACGAAGGTGCGGTGGACGCCTTCGAGCAGGAGCGCCAGTTCGGCGGGGCCCGCACCCGGCGAGGTGAGGACGGCGACCTTGTGGTGGGCACGGCAGACGTTCACCGCCCGGCGCAGGGTGCGGGGGTGAGCGACGACCGTCTGGGCGTCCTCCCACGGCATGCCGGCGCGGGCGAAGGCGGTGGCGACGGAGGAGACGGCGGGCACCACTTCGACTTCGAGACCGTGCTCGGGCGCGCGCAGGGTGCGTACGACCCCGAAGAAACCCGGGTCCCCGTCGGCGAGAACCACGACGCTGCCCCGGTGCCCGGCGATCCGGCGGGCAGCGAGGTCGACCGAGCCGAGGCGGATCCGCTCCGCGCCGTGCGGGACTTCGGGCAGCGCGAGATGGTGGGCGGCGCCGGCGACGAGGGTGGCAGCCGAGAGCGCGGCCGTGGCCGCTCTGGTCAGTGGCGAGCCGTCCCAGCCGATCACGGTGACACGGTCGGCCATCTGTCGTCAGTCTCCTGGATGTGTCGCAGGTGGGGCAGGTTGCCCAGAGGCGGGCAGGGTGAGGTTACCCGGTACGGACCTGTGCCGTGCCAGTGCCCCGGCAAGCTCAGTTCCAGTCGTTGTAGGTGCCGTAGCCACCGGCGTCGGCGAGCTCTTCGGCCACCCCTTCGAGGTCCTCGGGCAGCAGGCCCCAGACGATCAGATCGGTCCTGATGTCGGTCCATCCTCCGTCCTCGGTCTGTGAACGGGCTATGCGGGCGTTGCGCAGCACTCCCTCGCTGATGCAGCCGAGCTTCTGCGCGACCTGCTGGGAGGCCGTGTTGTCGGCGGCGGTGCGCAGCTCGATGCGCTCGAAGCCCTGGTCACGGAAGAGCCACTGGGCAAGGGCCAGCACGGCCTCGGTGGCGTAGCCCTCGCCGCGCGCCCACGGGGCGGTGATGTAGGCGGCCTCGGTGGCGCGGGTCCGCCAGTCGGTGTTGCGCAGCCGCACCGAGCCGACGAGGCGCTGGGTGAGGAACTCGGTGACGGCGAACACGATGCCGTCGCCCTTCGTGCGCTCCGCGGGAGCGATTCTGCGGACCCAGCGTTCGGCGTCGACCTGGGTGTAGGGCTGAGGGGCCTCGGTCCAGGCGATGACGAGTTCGTCGTTCATCATCTCGATGTGCGCGGGGATGTCCGCCATGTCGAACGGGCGCAGCACCAACCGGTCCGTGCTGATGGAGATGTCCGGGAAGGTGGAAGTCATGCGCAGCTCCATGCCGAAGACCGTGTAAAGGCACAGCATGCAGCATCGGGTGGGCCCCGCGCATGGCCGGGTGGGCACGGCGGAGCCCCGCACACCCGGGCGGGGTGTGCGGGGCTCCGCGGGCAAGTGCCTTGCCGTGGTCAGGACTTGGCTGCGGTACCGAAGGCCGGGATGACCGAGCCCTGGTAGCTGTCCTCGATGAACTTCTTGACCTCGTCGGAGTGGAGGAGCTTCACGAGCTTCTCCACGCGGGGGTCCGTCTCGTTGCCCTTCTTGACGGCGATGATGTTGGCGTACGGGTTGCCGTCCGCCTTCTCCAGCGCCAGGGAGTTCTCGGCGGGCTTGAGGTCGGCCTCGATGGCGTAGTTGCCGTTGATGACGGCGGCGTCCACGTCGTTCAGGGCGCGGGGTACGGTCGCGGCCTCCAGCTCCTTGAACTTCAGGCCCTTCTTGTCGGTGATGTCGCTCAGCTTGGCGCTGGTGCCGACGCCGTCCTTGAGGGTGATCAGACCGTTCTCGGCGAGGAGCTGGAGCGCGCGGCCCTCGTTGGTGGTGTCGTTGGGTACGGCGATGGTCTGGCCGGACTTGATGTCGGCCAGGTCCTTGACCTTCTTGGAGTAGACGCCCAGGGGCTCCAGGTGGACGGTGCCGACGGAGACCAGGTGGGTGTTGTTCTTCTCGTTGAAGTCGTCCAGGTAGGGCTGGTGCTGGAAGAAGTTGGCGTCGACCTGGCCGGTCTCGGTGGCGGTGTTCGGCAGGACGTAGTCCGTGAACTCCTTGACCTCCAGCTTGAGGCCGGCCTTCTCTGCGAGGTTCTTCTTGACGAAGCCCAGGATGTCGGCGTGCGGCGTCGGGGAGGCCGCGACGACGAGGGCCTTGGAGGTGTCGGCCTTGGCGCCGGTCCCGCCCTTGGACGCCGGGTCGGAGTCCGTACCGCAGGCGGTGAGACCGAAGGCGAGGGCGGCGGTGGCGGCGGCAGCCGCGGTGATCTTGATGTTCTTACGCACGAAGAGTGCCTCTTTCAGGTGGTGATGGTGGTGCGCCCGGACAAGGAGTGCGGGCTCGTGGAGGAGAGAAGTCTCAGGAGGTGGTGCGGCCTCGGCGGGCGAGCAGGCGTACGGCTCCGTCGCCGATCAGCTGGATCACGGTCACGATGACGATCAGCAGCGCGACGGTGATGAGCATGAACTGGTTGTCGAAGCGCTGGAATCCGTAGGTGACGGCCTTGGATCCGAGTCCTTCGCCGCCGACCGCACCGGCCATCGCGGAGTAGCCGATGAGCACGATGACGGTGGTGGTGATCCCGGAGACGAGGGAGGGCAGCGCCTGCGGCAGCAGGACCTTGCGGACGATCGTCGGGATGGAGCCGCCCATGGACTGGACGGCCTCGACGAGCCCGTGGTCCACCTCGCGCACCGCCGTCTCGACGAGCCGGGCGAAGAACGGGATGGCGCCGACGGCCAGCGGCACGATCATCGCGGTCGGGCCGATGAAGGTGCCCACGACCCAGGTGGTGAAGGGGATCAGGGCGATCAGCAGGATGATGAACGGCAGCGAGCGGCCGATGTTCACGATCACGCCGATGACCTTGTTCACCGGTGTGTTCCGCAGGAGGCCGCCCTTGTCGGTGAGAACGAGCAGGACGCCGAGCGGCAGTCCCACCAGGACGGTGACGACCGCGGACCAAAGGACCATGTAGAGGGTGTCGACGGTGCCCTGTGTCAGCAGCGGCTGCATTTCGGACCAGGTCACTTCGCCACCTCCTTGGTGAGCGGTGCGGGGATGACGGCGGGTTCGGTCTCTGTGCCGTCGACGAGCTCGGCCTGCAGTCCCTGCTCGCGCAGGAAGCCGATCGGGACGACGTTCTCCTCGAACCCGCCGGGCAGCTCGATGCGCATCCGGCCGATCTGCCTGCCGCCGACGGTGTCCATCGCGGCACCCAGGATCGAGATGTCGATGTTGTACGTACGGGAGAGCTGCGAGATCACCGGCCGGCCGGCCGCGTCGCCGTGGAAGGTGACGTCGACGACCGTGCGGTCGGGGCCGGAGGCGCTGCCGCCGACCGGGAACAGCTCGTGGGCGAGTTCGGAGCCGGGGGTGGCGAGCAGGTCGCCGACAGTGCCGGACTCGACGACGCGCCCCTTGCGCATCAGCGCGGCGGAGTCACAGATCGTCTTGACGACGTCCATCTCGTGCGTGATGAGCAGGACGGTGAGACCGAGCTGCTGGTTGAGATCGCGCAGCAGCTGGAGGATGGAGCGGGTGGTCTCGGGGTCCAGGGCCGAGGTCGCTTCGTCGGAGAGCAGCACCTTGGGGTCGCCGGCGAGCGCGCGGGCGATTCCGACACGCTGCTTCTGGCCGCCGGAGAGCTGGCCCGGGTAGGCCTTGGCCTTGTCGGCGAGGCCGACCAGGCCGAGGAGTTCGAGCGCCTTGCGGGACCGTTCGCGGCCGGTGACGCCGAGGATCTCCAGCGGGAGTTCCACATTGCCCTGGACGGTGCGGGAGGCCAGCAGGTTGAAGTGCTGGAAGACCATGCCGATGCGGCTGCGTGCCTCGCGCAGTTCCTTGCCGGCCCGGCGGCCCCGGCCCGCGAGAGCGGTGAGGTCCTGGCCCGCCACGGTCACGGTGCCGGAGGTGGGGCGCTCCAGCAGGTTGACGCAGCGGATGAGGGAGGATTTCCCGGCGCCGCTCTGCCCGATGACGCCGTACACCTCGCCCTCGCGGACGTGCAGGTCGACGCCGTCCAGGGCGGTGACCTCACGGTCGCGCGACTGGTAGACCTTCGTCAGGCCTGTAGTGGTGATCACAGGGTTTCCGTCACTGTCGAGTGCGCGGCGCGGTGTCCGCCGGGCACGGGGAAGTCGTCCGATGAGGCCGTCCGGACGTTTCGGCCGGACGTTCCGAGCGGGTGTCCCGGCACGGCCGGTACGCGGCGGCGGCCGCGGGGCAGCGTGCTGGAAGGGCGCGTTCCGCTGGGTGCGGACAGCTCGGACTCGGTCTCGCTTCGGGGCGCGAGGCTCAGGCGTGGGCCCTCAGAAGGCGCGCATTCGACACATACAACGAGCACCGGGCGTCGTGATCGCCTCGGTCGCAAGGGTGCGGCTGCTCGTCGTGGTCATGCGCCAAGTAAAACAGACGTCAGGTTCCCGCCGAACCCGCTGTCCGGATAGCGGACAGCCGTGGATGGTCCGACGGCTTCGGCCGGCCTGCCCGGCAGAGGCCCGGCCGTACCGCTGTGACCTGCGCCGATACAAGGGGCGCACGGTCCGTGAAGCAGGCCCGCACCCGCCGGGGGCATGGGGGCGTGTGGCCAAGACCACGATCGCTCCCCCGCCCGGTGCGGTCCTGTCGCACGCCCTCGTCCCCGCGAGCCGCGGCCTTCGGGCACGGGGGTGCACGCAGCGGCCCCCGCCGCCCGTAATACCCTCGGCTCATGCTTGACGCCCTGACGATCGCGGTCGGTGTGGCCGCCCTCGCCCTCGCCGCCTGGTGCGGATTCGCCGCCTACCGGGACCAGCCGACCAAGGACTGGCACTTCATCGGGATGGCCGTGGTCTCGCTCCTGGCGCTGGCCCAGCTGGTGGTGGGGATCGTGCAGCTGGCCCGCGGCGAGCGGCCCGAGCAGGGCATGACCATCTTCATCGCGTATCTGACCGGGGCCTTCCTCGCCGTACCGGCGGCGGGCTTCCTGTCACTGAGCGAACGGACCCGCTGGGGTTCGGTGACGGTGGCGGCGGGCGCGGTCGTGCTGGCCGTTCTCGAAGTACGGCTCTACGACATCTGGGGAAACTGACCGTGACCGACACCGATCGCACCCCCGCAACGGCCGCCGGTGGAAAGCAGCCCTTCGACCTCGGCACCGGACCGGGCCGGGTACTGGTCTGGTTCTACGGGGTGTTCACCGTGGCGGCGGCGTCGCGCGCCATCGTGCAGATGATCCTGGACTTCGGCAGGGCCCCCCTGTCGTACGTGCTGTCGGCTGGGGCCGCGGCCGTCTACGGCTTCATCACCTACTCGCTGGTGCGCGGTGGCGAGAAGGCCCGGCGGACGGCTCTGGTGTGCTGTGCCGCCGAGCTCGCCGGGGTGCTGATCGTGGGTACGTGGACCCTGGTCGAGCCCTCGGCGTTCTCGGACGCCACGGTCTGGTCGTACTTCGGCCGGGACTACCTGTTCATCCCGGTGATCCTTCCGGTCACCGGGATGATGTGGCTGCGCCGCGCCCGGACCGCGTGACCCCGAGGGCGCTCCCGCCAGGAACTGCCGGGACTTCCCTCAGGCGCTCGTCACATAGGCGGGTGCCGAGGCCTCCTTCTCCAGCAGGATCATCCGGACGCCGTCCTGACCGGTCTCGTTGCCGACGGGGGCGTAGCCCGCGCGCCGGTAGAGCCGCAGATTGTTCTCGCTGCGGTGCCCGGTGTGCAGCCGGAAGCGGGTGGCCGACCGCTGGTCGGTGAGGCCGGCCTCCGCCGCGCCCAGCAGCCGGGCGCCGAGGCCGTGCCCCTGGAGCCGGGGGTGGACGCAGAGCCTCCCGATCTGTCCGGTGCCGTCCTGGTCCGCCGCACCGCGTACCGCACCGACGACCTCGTCGCCGAGGCGCGCCACGAACACCAGGTGCGTGGCGATTTCGGCGCGTACCGATTCGAGGGTCTGGACGAGGGGGTCGATCCGGTAGTTCCCGTACAGCTCCGCCTCGCTCTGAAAACAGAGGTACTGGAGTTTCAAGACCTGCTCGGCGTCCTGTGCCTTCGCCGCCGAGATGATCACGCTCATGCCCATCCGCGCATGCCTCTCGCTCACCTGATCCGCCGGTTGTCTACCGCTCCTTTCCCCGCAGTTCAGGAGCTACAACCTCCGCCGCCAGCATTCTGCGCAGACATCCAAGGCATCGGGAACGGATCGGACCCAAACTCCCCTGTGACATACCCAACTCCCCTGCGATTTGGCGGTAGGTGAGGTCGCCCGGAGCGAGCAGCGCGCGCAGCAGGCGGGTGCAGTGACCGGGCAGCCGGTCCACCGCGTCGTACAGCATCCGGCACTGGTCGGCGAAGAGGGCGGCCCGTTCCGGGCAGCCGGAGGGGTCGGCGGCGGACTCGTCCCGGTAGGGGCGTTCCCGCAGGGCGGTACGACGGGCCCGGCGGGCCTCGGCCCTGACGGTGTCCCGCACCCACCGGACGGGGTCGGCGGGCGGCCCCTGGTCCGCCAGCCGTTCCAGCAGCCGCAGCCAGACCGACTGCGCGAGATCGGCGGGCTCGACTGCGGCGCCGGTGGCGGATGCCGCGGCCTCCGCCGTCGCCTCCGCTCCGACCAGCGGATACAGCGCGCGGACCACGGCGGCGGCGCCCGGGGCGGGCAGGACCTGGGGAAGATCGAGAAGCGTCACGCCCCCACCCGACCCGGTATCCCGGGCGACGGTCGCCGAACCTGCCGGGACCACCCGACCGGGGCACGGCCCGGCCGGGTGCTGACGTACCGGATGTGCCGTGCCGCGCACGGCGGCCGGAAGGACCGACGGGGTGCTACTCGCCGGTGAAGTCCGCCGCCGCGAGCAGCGCCGTATCCGGGTTGTCCGAGAAGATCCCGTCGATCCCGGTGGCGAAGTACGCGGCGAAGGCGCCGAACGCGTCGCCGTACGCGTTGGGGTCCGTACCGCGCCTGAAGTCGGCGGGCAGGAAGGTGTTCTCGTTGCGCATCGTGTACGGGTGGAGGATCAGGCCCTGTGCGTGCGCGTCGCGCACCAGGGTGGTGGGCGTGGTGAGCCGTCCCGCGGCGTCCTTGGGGATGACCAGGTCCAGGGTGGGGCCGATGCCCTGCGCGAAGGACGCCAGCCACTTCAGGCCCTCGGGCTTCACCAGGTCGTCGACCGTGCGCGGGTCGCCGGAGGTGACGAAGTCCCAGGGCTGGGAACCGGCGCCCGAGAGCAGCACGACACGCGGGGTGGCGACGAGCTTCGACAGCCGCTGGATGCTGCCGGGTTCGAAGGACTGGAGGATGAGCGGCGACTGTGCGCGGTGCCTGTGGTAGCGGCGCAGCAGCTTGGCGAGCGGCTCCTCCAGGCCGAGGCCCAGGCCGCGGAAGTAGGTGGGGTGCTTGGTCTCGACGTACAGCCAGACGGGCTTTCCGCGCTCGCGGCCCTCGCGTTCGGCCCAGCTCAGCACCTCCTCGAAGGTGGGGATCTCCCAACGGCCGTCGTACAGCGTGTTCTTCTGGCGGTTGCCGGGGATGCGCTCCTCGGCTCGCAGCGTCTTCAGCTCGGCAAGGGTGAAGTCCTCGGTGAACCAGCCGGTCAGTGGGGTGCCGTCGACCGTCTTCGTCGTCCGGCGGCTCGCGAACTCGGGGTGGGCCGCGACATCGGTGGTGGCGGTGATGTCGTTCTCGTGTCGGCATACGAGATGGCCGTCCCTGGTCGGGACCAGGTCCTGCTCGATGATGTGCGCGCCCATGTCGAGAGCCAGCTGGTAGGAGCCGAGCGTGTGCTCGGGGCGGTAGCCGCTGGTACCCCGGTGGCCGATGACGGTCGGCACCGGAAGATCGAGGCGGTGGCCGCCGTGCCCGGCCGGCTTCCGGCCGGGCTCCGCGGCCGCGTGCGCCGTTCCGGTGGCTCCGAGGGCGGCGGTCCCGAGTACCGCCGCGCCTGCGCCCATGACGGTCCGTCGTCCGGGGCCGGCCTGCGTACGCTCTGTCATTGATGCTCCTCGCATGTGATGTGCGGCACCTGTTCGGGCGAGGACCGAGCGTAGGCGGCGGCGCGGTCCGGACGGCGCCATCTGGACGAACATGGCGCAAACACAGGTCAACACCGTGTATCCGTGGAGTGAACCCGATGTGCGATCAGCGAGTACCCGCGAGTATCGTCCTCACCTGCATGGACCCTCTCAATCCGTCGCCTCGGCCGGCCCGGCCACTACACCGGAGGAACCGTTGTCCCGACTCGCACTCATCAAGGCAGTGCTCGGACCGATCCTGCGCCTGATGTTCCGCCCCCAGGTGGAAGGCGCCCAGAACATTCCGGGGACCGGGCCGGTGATCCTCGCGGGCAACCATCTGACGTTCATCGACTCGATGATCATGCCGATCTGCTGCGACCGGCCGGTGTTCTACATCGGCAAGGACGAGTACGTGACCGGCAAGGGCTTCAAGGGCCGGCTGATGGCGTGGTTCTTCACCGGCAGCGGCATGATCCCGGTGGACCGGGACGGCGGCCGGGGCGGCGTCGCGGCGCTGATGACGGGTCGTCGGGTGCTGGAGGAGGGCAAGGCCTTCGCGATCTACCCGGAGGGCACCCGCTCCCCCGACGGCCGCCTCTACCGCGGCCGGACGGGCATCGCGCGGCTGACGCTGATGACGGGTGCTCCGGTGGTGCCGTTCGCGATGATCGGTACGGACAAGCTGCAGCCGGGCGGCGCCGGCCTGCCGAGGCCCGGCAAGGTCACGGTCCGCTTCGGTGAGCCGATGGAGTTCTCGCGCTACGAGGGCATGGACCGCGACCGCTATGTGCTGCGGGCGGTGACGGACTCCGTGATGGCCGAGGTGATGCGGCTGTCCGGCCAGGAGTACGTCGACATGTACGCAACGAAGGCCAAGGCCGCCTGAACCGGAGCCCCACGGCACGGAACGAAGCGGCGGGAAGGGCCCGTACCCGGGCCGGTGGACACGGTGTCCCCGGTCGGCGGTACGGGCCCTTCGGCATGCCCGCACGCTCGTGCGGCGCGCGGCACTCCGGCTGCCCCGGGTTTCGATACGGCCCCGGAGCAGCCGGGCGGGGACGGGTGGTCACGGGCGGAACAGATCCCCGGGGCGCGGGCGGCGGGAAGTCCCTACTCGTGGACGATGCCCTCCTCCAGTTCCTGGCCGCGCAGCAGGAACCAGGCGGCGACCGCCGTCGCCATCAGAACGACCGCACCGATGGCCGAGGCGGCCCCCAGCCCGTCGACGAAGGCGTCCTGGGCGGAGGAGACCAGGGTCGTCGCCTGTTCCTCGGGCAGCACATGGGAGGCCTCGACCGCACCGCCGAGTGACTCATGGGCGGCTTCCGCGACATCGGGCGGGGTTCCGGCCGGGGCGGTGAATCCCTGGTAGACCCCGGTGACGATGGAGCCGAGCAGGGCGATGCCGAGAGCCGCGCCGAGCTCGTACGCCGTCTCGGAGACGGCGGACGCGGAACCGGCGTGCTCCTTCGGAACGCTGGAGAGGATCACGTCGGAGGTGACCGTGAAGGCGAAGCCCGCCCCCACGCCGACGACCAGCAGAAGGGCGCCGATCAGCGGATAGGCGGTGTCCTTGTGGACCGCGGCGACGGCGGCGAGTGCCAGGCCGATCCCGCCGAGCCCCCCGGCCACCACGGACCGTACGGAGAAGCGGCGGGCGGTCGTGCCGGCCAGCAGACCCGCGGTGACCGCGCCCACGGCCGCGGGCAGTTCGGCGAGTCCGGCCTCCAGCGGTCCGCGCCCCTGGACCAGTTGCAGGAACTGGGAGAGGAAGAAAACCAGGCCGGAGAGGCCGAGGATGGTCAGCAGATCGGCGAGGACCGCGCCGGAGAAGCCCCGGTGGTGGAAGAGCCGCATGTCGAGCAGGGGTGCGGGGAGCCGGAACTGTCTGCGTACGAACCAGACGAGTGCCGCGAGTCCGCCCACGCCCGCGAGCGCGACCTCCCAGCTTCCGCCGTGTGCGGCCAGCTCCTTGATGGCGTAGACGACCCCGATCATGCCGACCAGGGAGAGCGCCACGCTCAGCAGGTCCCACGGTCCGGGCGCCGGGTTCTTCGACTCGGGGATCATCTTGATCCCGACCACGACGAGTACGGCCATGACCGGCACGTTGATCAGGAAGACCGAGCCCCACCAGAAGTGCTCCAGGAGGAATCCGCCGACGACGGGCCCGACCGCCGCACCGGCCGACGCCATCGCTCCCCAGATGCCGATGGCGAGACTCCGCTCGCGGGGGTCGTGGAAGAGGTTGCGGATCAGGGCGAGGGTGGACGGCATCAGCGTGGCGCCGGCGACGCCGAGCAGGGCCCGCGCCAGGATCATCATCTCCGGCGAGTTCGCGTACGCGTTGAGCACCGAGACCGCGCCGAAGGCGGTGGCACCGCACAGCAGCAGCTTCTTGCGGCCGATGCGGTCGCCGAGGCTGCCCATCGAGACCAGGAGTCCGGCGATGACGAAGGAGTAGACGTCGCCGATCCAGAGCAGCTGGGTGCCGGTCGGTTCGAGGTCCTCGCTGAGGAACGGGGTCGCGAGCCCCAGCACGGTGGCGTCGATGGCCACCAGCAGCACCGCGAGCACGAGCACGGACAGCGCGATCCAGCGCCCGGGGCGGTACAGCTCGGGCGCGGGCTCCGGGGGCTGTTCGACGCTGCTCATTGCTCCACGCTCCGGCGTGCGCCGCCGAGCAGCAACTCGACGATCATGTACGGGAAGTCCTGTGCGGCGACCCGGCCCGCCTGAACGGCCCACGCGGCGCTGCTGATGAGCCCGTAGAGCGCTTCGGTGAGCCAGGCCGGGGTCAGGTCGAGGCGGATCTCGCCACGCTCCTGGCCGTACCGGAAGAACGCGGCCACCCGGGCGTCCAGCCGGTCCCAGCCCTCGTTCTGCTCATCGCCCTCGAAGAGCTGGTTCTCGGTCACGAGGAAGGAGAGCAGTCCGGCACTCGGCTCGATCGCCGCGACGAACCTGCGCAGCGCCTCCTCCGACGTCCCCTCGTCCAGCGCGGCGGCGTCGAGGGCTGCTTCGAACTCCTGGATACCCAGCCCCTCCAACGCCCTGACCAGGGCGTCCCGTCCGGCGAAGTGCCGGTGCAGAGTGGCGCGGCCGATGCCTGCGACCTTGGCGACCTCGTCCATGGTTGCCGTCGATTTGCGGGTCAGCAGGGCTGCGGCGCTGCGCAGAACCTGCTCACGATCAAGAGTCATGAGACGACACTAACCCATTTGAGACATCAACGTCTCACCGAAAAGAGGGTCGCGGCCCCCTGCGGAAGCGGGGACCATATCGGCATGAAGCCGCTGCTGCTGATCGACATCGACGGTCCGCTCAATCCGTACGCAGCGCTCTCCCGCCGCCGTGCGCCGGAGGGATACACCAGGCACCGCATGCGGCCGACGGGGTGGACCGACGGCCCGGCGCTGCCCGTTCTCCTCAATCCCGGACACGGCGGCAGGCTGCTCGCACTGACCGGCCGGTACGAGCTGGTCTGGGCGACCACCTGGAAGGACGAGGCGAACGAGTGGATCGGGCCGCGTCTCGGGCTGCCCCCGCTCCCGTACATCGACTGGCCGGACATGCACGGTTCCGCACCGGCCGGGACGTACTGGAAGACGCAGTACGTCGTGGAGTACGCGGCCGGGCGGCCGTTCGCATGGGTCGACGACGAGATCACCGACCGGGACCGGGCGTGGGTCGCGGGCCGGGGTGCGGGCGAGGAGAGTCTCCTGCTGCGGATCGATCCGCTGACCGGGCTGGAGCGGGCCGACTTCGACACGCTGGCAGCGTGGGCGGACGGCCGGGCCGGCGGCTGACCTCCGCGCCCGCGGTCTTCCGCCTCCCGCGTCATGCGCTGTGACCGCACTGACGTGGCGGAGCCGCCCGATGCGGCAGAGGTGCGGGGAGGACTCGGCTCGGTTCAGCTCCAGGGGAACGACGCACGGTGCCGCCAGTACGCCTCCGGTTCCTCCACCAGCGCCTCCAGCCGGGACCTGCGCTCCGCGTCGAGGTCGAGGACGGCCGCGTGGAGGTTGCCGGCGAGCTGGCCGACGGTCGCCGCGCCGGAGAGCACGACCCCGGCCCACGGCTGGTGAAGCACCAGCGCCAGGGCGACCGCGTCGCTGCCGAGCTCCTCCTCGTCGGCGATCTCCCGCATCACGGCGGGGGCCTCCGTGCCCGCGAGCCGGCCGTTGGCCATGGCTTCCTTGACGATGACGGTGAGCCCCGCGGCCCGGGCCTCGGCGAGCGCCGGTCCGGCCGAGGTCTCCAGCGCGTTGTAGGTGGCCTGGACCGTGCGGAAGAGAGGTTCGCCGTCCACCGTGACGGCGAGGGCGGCCCGGATCGCGTCCGCCTGGGCCGGTCCGCTGGTGGAGAGGCCGACACTGACCCCCTCGGCGGCGAGCTCGGCGAGCCGGGCGTGCAGCTCCTTGTCGGTGAGTGCCGGACTGTCTGCGGTCACCGAGTGGATCTGGTAGAGGTCGAGCCGGTCACCGAGCAGATTGGCGGTCTCGGCGCGCTGGCGCAGATAGGTGTCGAGGGTGTGGTCCTTGACCTCGTGCGCCTCGGCGTCGACGCTCCAGTCGGCCGTGTAGGTGTAGCCCCACTTGCTGCCGACGACGATGTCGCGGACCTCGGGCCGGGCGGTCAGCCAGTCGGCGAGGAACTCCTCGGAACGGCCGTAGGAGCGGGCGGTGTCGAAGTACCGGACACCCTGCGCGTAGGCCGCGTCCAGCAGTTCGTGCGTACGGGCGCGCAGCGCGTCGACGGTGCGCTCGCCGGGCAGGTCGCGCTCGCGGTGGAGGTTGATGTAACCGGGCCTGCCGACCGCTGCCAGGCCGAGCCCGATGTGGGCGGTCGGGGTGGTCGCGTCGGCAAGTCGGGCGAACGGCATCGCGGGCTCCTCGGTAGGCAGGACTCTCGGCTACCCCCAACGTAGCCCGCGATGCCCTTACGGCTACTTGCGCGCCGCCGCCCAGGCGTGCTGGGTCACCAGGTCGGCCTTGACCTCGGCCAGCTGGACGGCGACGGCCGACGGCGCCGTCCCACCGCGTCCGCTGCGGGAGGCGAGCGCACCGGCCACGTTGAGGACCGTGCGGACCTCGGGGGTGAGGTGTCCGGAGATCTTCGCGAACTGCTCGTCGGTCAGTTCGTCGAGCTCGATGCCGTGGCTCTCGCACTCCTTGACGCACTCGCCCGCGACCTCGTGGGCGACGCGGAACGGGACGCCCTTCTTGACCAGCCACTCGGCGATGTCGGTGGCGAGCGAGAAACCGGCCGGGGCCAGCTCCTCCATGCGCTCGCGGTTGACGGTGAGGGTGGCCATCATGCCCGTGAAGGCGGGGAGCAGGACTTCGAGCTGGTCGCAGGAGTCGAAGACCGGCTCCTTGTCCTCCTGGAGGTCGCGGTTGTACGCGAGCGGCAGGGCCTTGAGCGTGGCCATGAGACCGGTCAGGTTGCCGATGAGCCGCCCGGACTTGCCCCGTGCCAGTTCGGCGATGTCGGGGTTCTTCTTCTGCGGCATGATCGAGGAACCGGTGGAGAAGGCGTCGTGCAGGGTGACGAAGGAGAACTCCTTCGTGTTCCAGATGATGATCTCCTCGGCGATCCGGGAGAGGTTGACGCCGATCATCGCGGTGATGAACGCGAACTCGGCGACGAAGTCCCGCGAGGCCGTTCCGTCGATGGAGTTGCCCACCGAGCCTCGCTCGAACCCGAGGTCGGCGGCGACCGCCTCCGGGTCGAGCCCGAGCGAAGAGCCGGCGAGCGCGCCGGAACCGTACGGCGAGACCGCGGTCCGCTCGTCCCACTGCCGCAGCCGCTCGGCGTCCCGGGACAGGGGCTGCACATGGGCCAGGACATGGTGGGCGAAGAGCACCGGCTGGGCGTGCTGAAGGTGGGTGCGGCCGGGCATGGCCACGTCCGGGTGAGCCTCGGCGAGACCGACGAGGGCGTCCTGGAGCTCGGCGATCAGGCCGCCGATGATGCGGGCGTGGTCGCGCAGGTACATCCGGAAGAGCGTGGCGATCTGGTCGTTGCGGGACCGTCCGGCCCGCAGCTTGCCGCCGAGGTCGGGACCGAGGCGCTCCAGCAGTCCGCGCTCCAGCGCGGTGTGGACGTCCTCGTCGGCGATGGTGCCGGTGAAGGAGCCGTCCGCGACATCGGCTTCCAGCTGGTCGAGCCCGGCGGTCATCCGCTTCAGCTCGTCCTCGGTGAGCAGGCCCGCCTTGTTGAGGACGCGCGCGTGGGCGCGGGAGCCGGCGATGTCGTACGGCGCGAGCCGCCAGTCGAAGTGGACGGACGCGGACAGCCTGGCCAGCGCCTCGGCCGGACCGTCCGCGAAGCGGGCGCCCCAGAGACGTACGTCGCCGTTGCCGTTGCCGTTGCTCACTGCGTGCTCCTCGGAAGAACCAGGGGGTTGGATGTGCGACCGCCTCCCCGCGCGCGGGGAACACCCGGTTACGGATACCTGCTCACGGCGCGATCCACGGTGCAGCCACTGCCGCAATCACTATCAGGCATAACTATGCGATGCTCTGTATGGTTTGTCAAAGCTGCGCGGGAGCGGTCCCGTCACGGGCCCTGCGCTCCCGAGCGAGCGCACACCTCCTGGCCCACGGGTCCGCTGGGCCGTACGGAGCAGGCCCGCGGGCGCCCCGGCGGCGGCCCGTCTACGGTCCGGTCCATGCGCGGAATTCTGGTGACCGGTTCGGTCCTGCTCACTCTCGCCGGCCTCGTGGGAGCCCGGCCCCCGGCAGCGGCCCCGCTGCCGGGGCGGCTGGCCGACACGGGCGGCGGCAGCCAGCTCATCACGGCCGAGGCACCCTCCACCGCCTCCACCACGGGCACCGTCACCTGGTGGAGTCTGCGGGCCGGCCGCTGGGTGGCGGCCGGGTCGGCGCCGGCCCGCTTCGGTGCGAACGGGCTGACCGAGGGCGCTTCGCGCAAGCAGGGCACCGACACCACACCCACCGGGCTGTACGACCTGCCGTACGCCTTCGGGATCGCGGCGGCCCGGCCCGGGACGCGCTACCCGTATCGCCGGGTCGGTGACCGGTCATGGTGGTGCCAGGACACCGAGGCGCGCGCCTACAACCGGTGGGCCGAGCCCCGGCCCGCCGACTGCCGGGCGGCCGAGGCCGAGCACCTGATCACGTATCCGGCGCAGTACGCCCGCGCCCTCGTCGTCGGGTTCAACTACGACCGGCCCGTACGGGGCCGCGGTGCCGGGATCTTCCTGCACGTCAACGGGCGCGGAGCGACCGCCGGCTGTGTCTCGGTGCCGGCGGCCGCGATGGACCGGATCCTGGCCTGGGCCGATCCGGCCCGCCGTCCGCACATCGCGATCGGCACCCGCTCGGGCACGACCGCGATCACGCGCTACTGACCGGCCGTCAGCGGTCGTTCTGGGCGAGCCGCAGCAGATGGTCGGCGAGCGCCTGCCCGCCGGCCGGGTCACGGCTGATCAGCATGAGCGTGTCGTCCCCGGCGATCGTGCCGAGGATGTCGTGCAGCTCGGCCTGGTCGATCGCCGAGGCGAGGAACTGGGCGGCGCCCGGAGGCGTACGCAGCACGACGAGGTTGGCCGACGCCTCCGCCGAGATCAGCAGTTCGGCGGAGAGGCGGCGCATCCGCTCCTCCTTGGCGGACCCGCCCAGCGGTGCCTGCGGGGTACGGAATCCGCCCTCGCTCGGCACCGCGTAGATCAGCTCGCCACCGGTGTTGCGGATCTTCACCGCGCCCAGTTCGTCGAGATCCCGGGAGAGCGTCGCCTGGGTGACGCTCAGTCCGTCGTCCGCGAGGAGCTTGGCCAGCTGGCTCTGTGAGCGCACCGGCTGCCGGTTCAGGATGTCCACGATCCGGCGGTGGCGTGCGGTGCGGGTCTGCGGCACGGACGGCCCTCCGTGCTCGGAATCCTGCGCCTCGGTCATCGTCGTCGCCTCATTCCCCGGTGTGTCCCTCTCCGGATCGTCCGTTCCCGTAAGCCGCGTCGAGAGCGCCGGGCAGCGCCTGGAGGAACGCGTCCACCTCCGCCTCACCGATGATCAGCGGCGGCATCAGCCGTACGACATCGGGCGCGGGTGCGTTCACCAGGATTCCGGCTCCCTGAGCCGCCTGCTGCACCTGGGGTGCGAGTGGCTCGGTGAGCACGATACCCAGCAGCAGACCGGAGCCGCGGACGTGGGAGACCAGGGGGTGCCCCAGGCCCTCCACGCCGTTGCGGATCTTCTCACCGAGCCGCTTCACACTGTCCAGCACGCCGTCGGCGGCCAGGGTGTCCAGGACCGCGAGACCGGCGGCACAGGCGACCGGGTTGCCGCCGAACGTCGTGCCGTGGTGACCCGGCGCGAGCAGGTCGGCCGCCTCGCCGAACGCCACGACGGCACCGATCGGCAGTCCGCCGCCGAGCCCCTTGGCGAGGGTGACCAGATCCGGCTCCACGCCCTGGTGCGCCTGGTGCTCGAACCAGGTGCCGCAGCGGCCGATCCCGGTCTGCACCTCGTCGAGGACGAGCAGGGTGCCGGTGGCGCGGGTGATCTCCCGGGCCGCCTCCAGATACCCCTTGGGCGGTACGACCACACCGTTCTCGCCCTGGACGGGCTCGATGATCAGCAGCGCGGTGTCGGTGGTCACCGCGGCCCGCAGTGCCTCGGCGTCCCCGTAGGGGACATGGGTGACGTCGCCGGGCAGCGGCAGGAAGGGGTCGCGCTTCTTGGGCTGGCCGGTGAGGGCGAGGGCGCCCATGGTCCGGCCGTGGAAGCCGCCGTCGGTGGCGACCATGTGAGTGCGGCCGGTCAGCCGGCCGATCTTGAACGCCGCTTCGTTGGCCTCCGCACCCGAGTTGCAGAAGTAGACCCTGCCGGTGCGGCCGAAGAGCTGGAGCAGCCGTTCGGCGAGTGCCACGGGCGGCTCGGCGATGAAGAGGTTGGAGACATGACCGAGGGAGGCGATCTGGGTGGAGACCGCCTCGACGACGGCGGGGTGGGCGTGTCCCAGTGCGTTCACCGCGATACCGCCGACGAAGTCGAGGTACTCGGTACCGTCGGCGTCCCACACACGGGCGCCTGCGCCGCGCACGAGGGACAGCTTCGGGGTGCCGTAGTTGTCCATCAGCGCGGTCTGCCAGCGCTGCGAGAGCTCGGCGTTGGTCATGCTTCCCCCTGTGCGTCGGGCACGACCATCGTGCCGATTCCCTCGTCGGTGAAGATCTCCAGCAGGATCGAGTGCTGGACCCGTCCGTCGATGACACGAGCGGTCTGCACGCCGTTGCGCACGGCGTGCAGGCAGCCCTGCATCTTGGGCACCATGCCGCTGGAGAGTTCCGGCAGGAGCGTCTCCAGTTCGGTGGCGGTGAGGCGGCTGATCACGTCGTCGCTGTTGGGCCAGTCCTCGTAGAGGCCCTCCACATCGGTGAGGACCATCAGGGTCTCGGCGTTCAGCGCGGCCGCGAGAGCGGCGGCCGCGGTGTCGGCGTTGACGTTGTAGACGTGATTGTCCTCCGCCGAACGGGCGATGGAGGAGATGACGGGGATACGGCCGTCGTCCAGCAGCGCCTGGATGGCCCCGGTGTCGATGGCGGTGATCTCACCGACCCGGCCGATGTCGACGGCCTCGCCGTCGATCACCGGGCGGTACTGGACTGCGGTGATGGTGTGCGCGTCCTCGCCGGTCATGCCGACGGCGAGCGGGCCGTGCTGGTTGAGCAGGCCGACGAGCTCGCGCTGGACCTGTCCGGCGAGCACCATCCGTACGACGTCCATCGCCTCGGGCGTGGTGACGCGCAGCCCGGCTTTGAACTCGCTGACCAGGCCCTGCTTGTCGAGCTGGGCGCTGATCTGCGGGCCGCCGCCGTGCACGACGACGGGCTTGAGGCCCGCGTGCCGCAGAAAGACGATGTCCTGGGCGAAGGCCGCCTTCAGATCCTCGTCGATCATGGCGTTGCCGCCGAACTTGATGACGACGGTCTTGCCGTTGTGCTGGGTCAGCCAGGGCAGGGCCTCGATGAGGATCTGCGCCTTCGGGAGTGCGGTGTGCTTCCGCGCGGTGGTCATGAGCTGTACGCGCTGTTCTCGTGGACGTAGTCCGCGGTGAGGTCGTTGGCCCAGATGACGGCCGACTCGGTGCCCGCGGCAAGGTCGGCGGTGATCTTGACCTCGCGGTAGCGCATGTCGACGAGGTCGCGGTCCTCGCCGACTCCCCCGTTCTTGCAGACCCAGACGCCGTTGATGGCGACGTTCAGCTCGTCCGGCTCGAAGGCCGCCTTCGTCGTGCCGATGGCGGACAGCACCCGGCCCCAGTTGGGGTCCTCACCGTGGATGGCGCACTTGAGGAGGTTGTTACGGGCGATGGAACGGCCCACCTCGACGGCGTCGTCCTCCGTCGCCGCGTTCACGACCTCGATGCGGATGTCCTTGGACGCACCCTCGGCGTCGCCGATCAGCTGCCGGGCGAGGTCGTCGCAGACGGTCCGTACGGCCTCGGCGAACTCCCCCTGCTCCGGGGTGATGCCGCTGGCTCCGGAGGCCAGCAGGAGCACGGTGTCGTTGGTGGACATGCAGCCGTCGGAGTCGACCCGGTCGAAGGTGGTCCGGGTGGCATCCCGCAGCGCGGTGTCGAGGGCGGGGGCGGCGACGTCGGCGTCGGTGGTGAGGACGACGAGCATCGTGGCCAGGCCGGGGGCGAGCATGCCCGCGCCCTTGGCCATGCCGCCGACGGTCCAGCCCGCGCCGCCGGCCACGGCCGTCTTGTGCACGGTGTCGGTGGTCTTGATCGCGATGGCGGCCTTCTCGCCGCCGTGCTCGCTCAGGGCCGCCGCGGCCTTCTCGATGCCGGGCAGCAGCTTGTCCATGGGGAGCAGCAGGCCGATGAGCCCGGTGGAGGCGACGGCGATCTCGCCCGCGCTGTGCCCCTCCAGCACCTCGGCGGCCTTCTCGGCGGTGGCGTGGGTGTCCTGGAAGCCCCGCGGACCCGTACAGGCGTTGGCGCCACCGGAGTTGAGGACGACGGCACTGACCTCGCCGCCCTTGAGGACCTGCTCCGACCAGAGGACCGGAGCGGCCTTGACACGGTTGGAGGTGAAGACGCCCGCGGCGGCGCGACGCGGACCGTTGTTGACCACGAGGGCCAGGTCCGGGTTGCCGCTGTCCTTGATTCCGGCGGCGATGCCGGCCGCCGAGAATCCCTGTGCTGCCGTGACGCTCACGGTGCCACTCCGATCGTGGAAAGTCCGGTGTCCTCGGGGAGTCCGAGGGCGATGTTCATGCTCTGCAGGGCGCCGCCCGCAGTGCCCTTGGCGAGGTTGTCGATGGCGCTGATCACAATGATCCGGCCGGCGGCCTCGTCGTGGGCGACCTGGATCTGTACGGCGTTGGAGCCGTACACGGCGGCCGTCGCGGGCCACTGCCCCTCGGGGAGCAGATCGACGAACGGCTCGTCCGCGAAGGCCTTCTCGTACGCGGCGCGCAGCGAATCGCCGCTCACGCCCGGCTTCGCCTTGGCACTGCACGTGGCGAGGATGCCGCGGGGCATCGGGGCGAGAGTGGGGGTGAAGGACACGGTGACCGGTTCGCCCGCGGCGGCGCTGAGGTTCTGGATCATCTCGGGCGTGTGCCGGTGGGCGCCGCCGACGCCGTACGGCGACATGTTGCCCATCACCTCGGAGCCGAGCAGATGCGGCTTGGCCGCCTTGCCCGCGCCGGAGGTCCCGGAGGCGGCGACGATCACGGCCTCGGGCTCGGCGAGCTGGGCCGCGTACGCCGGAAAGAGCGCGAGCGATACGGCGGTCGGGTAGCAGCCGGGCACCGCGACGCGCTTGCTCCCCGCCAGTGCGGCCCGTCCCCCGGGCAGCTCGGGCAGGCCGTAGGGCCACGTGCCCGCATGCGGCGAGGCGTAGAACTTCTCCCAGTCCGCCGCGTCCTTGAGCCGGAAGTCGGCCCCCATGTCGACCACGAGCACCTCGTCGCCGAGCTGCTCCGCCACTGCGGCGGACTGGCCGTGCGGCAGCGCAAGGAAGACCACGTCGTGCCCGGCGAGCACCTCGGCGGTGGTCGGCTGGAGCACGCGGTCGGCCAGCGGTCGCAGGTGCGGTTGCAGGGCGCCGAGGGGTTGTCCCGCGTTGGAGTTCGCGGTGAGGGCCCCGATCTCCACCTCGGGGTGGACCAGCAGAAGGCGGAGCAGCTCCCCGCCGGCGTATCCGCTTGCCCCTGCCACTGCTGCACGTACCGCCATCGAAATCCTCCTCGTCGATGGCATGACTATACGCATAGCCGCAGTTTTATGCAAAGACTTACGGTCATCGGCCCCACTGGGAGCCGCCGCATACGCAGGTGCGGCGCCCCAGCTCAGGTACGGCGTCCCCGCCGCTCACGAACACCGGTGAAATCACCGATGCCGCCCGCGCCTCGCGCCCCGACGCTGATCCAAGCAGTCATCCGCATCCCCGTCTCCCCCACATCGTTGTCAGGAGTGCCCCATGCGTCGTCGTTCCCCCCGCCGGCTTCTCGGCGTTCTCGCGGCCACCGCGGTCGCGTTCACCCTGTTCGGCTCGGCGTCGACGGCCGGCGCGGCCGAGACCACGGCCGTCTCCACCGGACAGGCCGCGCAGGCCGCCGTTCAGCCCCTGTCGACCAGCACCCCGGTCGTCTTCGTCCACGGGTACACCGGCAATGCCTCCAACTGGGTCACCGCCAAGAGCGTCTTCCAGCTCAACGGCTGGTCCAGCTCCAAGCTCTTCGCCTACGAGTACAACTCGTACGGCAACAACATCACCAACGCGCAGGGGCTCGCGACCTTCGTCAACAACGTGAAGTCGCAGACCGGGGCGCGCAAGGTCGCCATCGTCAACCATTCGATGGGCGGCCTCGTCAGCCAGTACTACCTGAAGGTCCTGGGCGGAAACACCAGCGTCAGCCACCTGGCGTCCATCGCCGGCGCGAACCACGGCACCACGTTCGCCGGCGCCTGCCTGATCTACACGACCTGTCAGCAGATGTACCCGGGCTCGTCGTACATCTCCCAGATCTCCTCCGGTGACGAGACGCCGGGCGACACCGCGTACGCAACCTGGTACTCGGCGTGCGACGGCGTCATCCTCCCGTACACCAGCACCAGGCTGAGCGGCGCGACGAACCACAACGTGGCCTGCCAGACCCACATCGGCTACCTGGCGGACACCATCGTGCTGGGCCAGATCGCGCGCTTCGTCGCCTCCTGACCCGCCGCACGGAACCGGTGTCCCGTCCACGCCCTCACGGGTGCCGGGGACGGGACACCGGCCGTGCCCAGCGGCGCCGCTTCCCGGCTCCCGGCTCCCGGCTCCCGGCTCCCGGCTCCCGGCTCCCGGCGAGAGGCTCAGGGTCCGCCGGTGACGGTGCCGTCGCTCATCTCCAGCCGGGTGCCGCTGAACCCCTTCCGCATCCGGCGGTCGTGAGTGACCAGCACCAGTGCGCCCGCGTAACCGGCCAGCGCCGCCTCCAGCTCCTCCACGAGAACCGGCGAGAGGTGGTTGGTGGGCTCGTCCAGCAGGAGCAGGTCAACCGGCTCACTGACCAGCCGGGCGAGTTCGATGCGGCGCCGCTGGCCGTACGAGAGTTCCCCGACGCGCAGACGCAGGTCGGCCGGCTCGAACAGGCCGAGCGACAGCAGCCGGTCGGCGTGCCCGTCCCGGTCGCCGGGCCGGCCGTGGGCGTACGCCGCGAGTACGGTCAGGCCCGGCGGCCACGGAGTCTCCTCCTGCCGCAGATGCCCTACCCGCCCGCGCACGCCCACGGCGCCCGTGTCCGGCCGGAGTTCCCCGGCCAGGACCCGCAGCAGGGTGCTCTTGCCCGCGCCGTTGGGGCCGGTGACCAGCAACCGCTCGGCCGGTCCGATGCGCAGCTCCGGCACCTTCAGCCGGTCCCCGACGACCACACCGCCGAGCACCGCGGCCGGCGCCTCGCCCGGCCCGTCGGCGGTGGCGATACGGGGCTTGAAGGACAGCCGGTCCGGCGGCGGAACCACCGGGTTCGCGGTGAGTCGGTCGACCCGTTCCTTGGCGTTGCGGATACGGCTCATCGCGCCGTGGGCGCGCCCGCGCGCACGGAACGCACCGGCCCCGGAGCCGGGTTTCTCCAGCTTGCGCGGGATGGCGCCCAGGCGGACGGCGTTCGACTCGGCCGACCGGCGGCTGCGGTCGAGTTCGGCCCGCCACTCCTCGTACCGTTCCCGGCGCCGCCGGCGTTCGGTGGCCTTGGCCGTGAGGTATCCGGCGTAGCCGTTGCCGTGGCGGGAGACTCGCCCGCCGTCGACCTCCAGGACCGTGGCGGTGATCCGCTCCAGGAACACCCGGTCATGGGTGACCGCGACGACCGTTCCGCGATGGGCTCGCAGATGATCCTCCAGCCAGCCGACCGCCCGGTCGTCGAGGTCGTTGGTCGGCTCGTCCAGCAGCAGCAGTTCGGGGCGGGAGGCGAGTGCCGCGGCCAGCGCCAGCCGTGCCCGCTCACCGCCGGAGAGCGTGCCCAGCGGCCGGTCCCGGGACAGCCGCGGCAGGCCGAGTCCGTGCATCGCGGTGTCCACCCGGGTTTCGGCACCGTAGCCTTCGCGCGCCTCGTACCGCTCGGTCAGGCGCGCGTACGCGCTGAGGGCCGCCGTCTGCTCCGGGCCGGGAGGTGCTTCGGCCAGCGCGGCCCCGGCCCGGCGCATCCCGGACTCCAGGTCGCGCAGCTCCCGCAGTGCCAGGTCGACGGCGTCCTGGACCGTGGCCCGCGGAGTCAGCGCGATGGCCTGGGCGAGATACCCCGTCCCGCCGGGCGCGACGACGGACACCTCGCCCGCGTCGGGCCGTTCCTCGCCCGCGAGGAGACGGAGCAGGGTGGACTTGCCCGCCCCGTTGTCGCCGACGACGCCGGCCTTCTCGCCGGGGGCGAGGCTGAACGAGACCTGTCGGAGCACGGTGCGGTCGCCGTAACGCTTGGTGACATCGTGCAGGGAGAGTTGTGCGGAGTGTGCTGGGTGCATGCGTGAGCCCCTGTTCTCGGCCGGGCCGGCAGAACGGATTCGAGGACGGATCGGCACCACGACGGCGGAGCTGAGCTCTACGCGGTCGTGGGCGGGGCGATCACAGCGTTCCCATGGGGAAGAAGGTACGCGGGGTCCGGGCGGCCGTCATCCGCTTTTAGGGCCGCCGGTCTCTCGGGCGCCGGCGGCTGAAACGTCGTGTGGGGGGGGTGCGGGGCCCGGGGGGGGGCCGGGTACCCACCCCCCCGCACCGGTGGATGTGTTTGACTGGGCGGGCGACGGGAGGGACGGTTGCGGGCCGG
>NZ_JBVHOQ010000026.1:0-10954 GCF_055568375.1 Streptomyces sp. NPDC026062 | reverse complement strand
GGGCGCGGGCCCCCCCCCCCCCCCCCCCCCCCCCCCCCCCCCCCGCGGGGGGGGGGGGGGGGCGCGCCGCCCCCCCCCCCCCCCCCCCCCCCCCCCCCCCACGACAGCTTTCGGAGTATGTGCGAGCGAGCGCTACGAGGCGTCCTTGCGCGCCGCGTTGCGCTCCTTGATGCGTACGGTCTCCTTGCGGACCTCCGCCTGCGTGGCCCGCTCCTTCTGCAGCCACTCGGGGTTGTCCTGCTTCAGCGCGTCGATCTGCTCCGTGGTCAGGGCGTCCGTGACGCCTCCGCGGGCGAGGCCGGAGATGGAGACGCCCAGCTTGGACGCGACCACCGGGCGCGGGTGCGGGCCGTTGTTCCGCAGCTCCCGCAGCCACTCGGGCGGATCGGACTGGAGGGCCGCCAGCTCGGCGCGGGAGACGACACCCTCCTGGAACTCGGCGGGGGTGGCCTCGAGGTACACACCCAGCTTCTTCGCCGCGGTCGCGGGCTTCATGGTCTGGGTGGTCTGGTGCGACGTCATGGTTCAAGAGTATCGAGCGCGTGCGCCGCCTCCGACCACGACCGGTAACCTGGCGGTGTGACAGGCTCGGAAGTATCCCCTTCGTTCCGGCTCGCGTATGTCCCGGGGGTGACGCCCACCAAGTGGGTGCGTATCTGGAACGAGCGCCTGCCCGACGTCCCCCTGACGCTCGTCGCGGTGCCGGCCGCCGAGGCGACCGCGCTGCTGCGCGCCGGTGAGGCCGACGCGGGCTTCGTCCGGCTGCCGGTCGACGGGACGGACCTCAGCGCGATCCCGCTCTACACCGAGCAGACCGTCGTCGTGATCCCCAAGGACCACGTGGCGGCAGCGGTCGACGAGCTCTCCCTCACGGAACTGGCCGACGACGTCGTGCTGCATCCGCTCGACGACACCCTCGGCTGGGACCGGCTCCCCGGCAGGCCCGCGATCGAGCGCCCGGCCACCACGGCGGACGCGATCGAGCTGGTGGCCGCGGGGGTGGGTGTCCTTGTCGTGCCTCAATCGCTCGCCCGCCTGCACCACCGCAAGGACCTCACCTACCGTCCGCTGTCGGACGCGCCCGAGTCACGGATCGCCCTGTCCTGGCCCGAGGAACGGACGACGGACCTGGTGGAGGACTTCATCGGGATCGTCCGTGGCCGGACCGTGAACAGCTCCCGGGGCCGCAGCACCGCGCCCGCCGAACAGCCGAGGACGAAGGCGAAGCGGACCGGGAACGACGGCACGCGGCGCAAGCCCGCGGCAGGCGCGTCGGCGGGGAAGAACCCCCGGGGCGGTTCCGGCGGCACCAAGGGGGCGAAGGGTGCGAAGGGCGGAGCCCGCGGCACCAAGGGGGCTGCCGGTGCCAAGCGCGGCAAACCCCGGCGGCGGCCGTAGGCGGACCTCCCGGCAGGGCATGCCGGCAGGACCCCACCGGCTGGAGCGGTCATGACGCCCCCGCCCTCGGGCGGCACGGTGTGACGGAACGGACACGTCAGGCCCGGCAGCCGCGGCGGACGGCCCGCCGGATGCCCCTGGCCGGTCACCCATGAGCGGTGTTTGGACGCGCCCGCTCGTCGGGGCCCGGGGGACAGATGTCAGGATGGTTCCATGACGAGCAAGGTTTACTTCGACATCACCATCAACGACGAGCCCGCCGGGCGGATCGTCTTCAATCTGTTCGACGACGTCGTTCCCAAGACCGCGGAGAACTTCCGCCAGCTGGCCACCGGCGAGCACGGCTACGGCTACAAGGGGTCGTCCTTCCACCGCGTCATCCCTGAGTTCATGCTGCAGGGCGGCGACTTCACCCGCGGCGACGGCACGGGCGGCAAGAGCATCTACGGTGCCAAGTTCGACGACGAGAACTTCAAGCTGGCGCACACCAAGCCCGGCCTGCTCTCCATGGCGAACAGCGGCCCGAACTCCAACGGCTCGCAGTTCTTCATCACGACCATCGTGACGTCCTGGCTGGACGGCAAGCACGTCGTCTTCGGCGAGGTGGCCGACCAGCAGAGCATGGACCTGGTCACGAAGATCGAGGGCCTCGGCTCGCAGAGCGGCCGCACCAAGGCGAAGGTCACCATCGCCGACTCCGGGACCCTCTGATCCCGGAGCTCCCGCAGAACAGCTGACCGGACGCGCCGGCCGACGCACACTGTCGGCCGGCGCGTTCTGCCGTGCGGGGACAGGGCCGCTCCCTGGATGCGACGAGTGTCAACCGAAGGTTGACACCTATTGGGCTGTCAACCTACCGTTGACACATGACGCAGCCCGTAGGCATGACGCAGCCCGTCCGTCTCGACGACCTCATCGCAGCCATCAAGAAGGTCCACCCCGACGCCCTCGACCAGCTTCAGGACGCCGTCATCGCGGCGGACCACCTCGGCGAAGTCGCCGACCATCTGATCGGCCACTTCGTGGACCAGGCCCGGCGTTCCGGTGCCTCCTGGACCGACATCGGCAAGAGCATGGGCGTGACCCGGCAGGCAGCCCAGAAGCGGTTCGTGGCGAAGGACCCCGGCGAGCTGACCGAGCTCGACCCCAGCCAGGGCTTCAGCCGCTTCACCCCGCGCGCGAAGAACGTGGTGATGGCCGCGCAGAACGAGGCCCGCGCCGCGGGCAACGCGGAGATCGGCACCGAACACCTCGTGCTGGGCCTGCTCAGCGAGCCGGAGGCGCTGGCGGGGGCGTTCATCAAGGCCCAGGGCGTGGCCCTGGACACCGTCCGCCAGGCCGCCGAGCAGGCGCTCCCGGAAGCCGCCGAAGGCGAACTGCCCGAGCTCGTCCCGTACAACGCGGACGCCCGCAAGGCCCTGGAACTCACGTTCCGGGAGGCCCTTCGGATGGGGCACAACTACATCGGCACCGAGCACATCCTGCTGGCCCTGCTGGAGCACGAGGACGGCGCGGGACTGCTGACCGGCCTCGGACTCGACAAGGCGACCGCGGAGACGGCCATCACCGAGGCGCTCACACTCATCGTCGGCGCCCAGCAGAAGGACTGACCGGGCTGCGGAAGGACTGACCGGACCGGAGAAAGACCGACCGTACCGGGGAAGGACCGACCCGGACCAGGGGAGGTTTCCGGTGCGGGGCATGGGCCCCGCACCGGCCCCCGCGGCTACCGGCCGTGCGGCGGAACCGGCAGGCCATCGGACGTGTCGCACTCCATGGCCTCCGTACCGGCCTCTACGTTCTCGAACGTGGACACCAGGGCGAAACCGCCCGGCTGAAACAGCCCGTCCCCTTCTCCGGGAGAGCGCATGGTCCCGCCCCGCGCCAGCAGCACCTACGTACCACCGGCACGCTCGGGCCGGGGGTGGCTGCTGCGGCTGGGCG
The DNA here is from genome assembly GCF_055568375.1 of Streptomyces sp. NPDC026062. Lineage (NCBI taxonomy): Bacteria > Bacillati > Actinomycetota > Actinomycetes > Kitasatosporales > Streptomycetaceae > Streptomyces > Streptomyces sp. NPDC026062. The sequence continues at coordinate 7,612 of NZ_JBVHOQ010000026.1, read as the reverse complement.
AATGGTGTGCGCGCCACTTCGTCGTGGTGATCGTGCTGTGGGTGGTCGCCCTCGGCGGACTGCACGCCCTGCAGAGCGCGTTCGGAGGGACGTACTCCGACGACTTCAACCTGCCCGGCACGCAGTCCAACACCGGCGCCGAACTCCTCAAGGCGCACGATCCGGCAGCGGGCGGGACCGGTGCGCAGGTGGTCCTGCACGACGCGCAGAAGCCCCTGACCGACGTGTCGAGCCAGGTCGGTCAGGTGGTGGGGAACCTCCAGAAGCTGCCGCACGTCCTGTCCGCCCAGAATCCGCTGCCCTCGTCCTCCTCCGCGACGTCCACCGCACTGTCCAAGGACGGCATGACGGGGTACATCACCGTGCGGTTCGACGTGAACCCCACCTCCCTGGACGACGCCTATCTCGACCAGGTCGACACAGCGGTGAAGCCGCTGCGTTCCGCCGGTGTGCAGGTCGAGTACGGAGGCCCGCTGGGCGAGCTCGCCAGGCCCGAGACCAAGGACCTGACCAGCGAGGGCGTCGGGTTCGCCGTCGCGGTGGTCGTGCTGCTCACCGGGTTCGGCAGTGTCATCGCCGCCGGTGTTCCCCTGGTCACCGCGCTGATCAGCGTGGTCGTCGGGCTGAGCTGCCTGGCCCTGGTGGCCGCGGCCACCACGTTCGCCAGTGTCTCGCCCACCCTCGCCACCATGATCGGCCTCGGTGTCGGGATCGACTACGCGCTCTTCCTCATCACCCGCCACCGTCAGCTGGTCATGGACGGCGCCGATCCGGTCCGGGCCGCCGGCCGGGCGGTGTCCACGAGCGGACGGGCCGTCCTGGTCTCCGGCTGCACCGTCATCGTCGCGCTCGCCGGTCTGTACGTCTCGCGGGTGAGCTTCATCGGCAAACTGGGGGCCGCGGCAGCCGTCACCGTGATCACCGCGGTCATCGGCGCGATCACCCTGGTTCCGGCCCTGCTCGGTCTCATCGGCCGGCGGATCGACCGCTACCGGGTGCGGCCACCGGTCGCCGAGGGCGGTGCCGGGCCCGGCACCGAGGCGACGGGCGGATGGCATCGCTACGCCCAGCGGGTGGAGCGGCGGCCCTGGTGGTTCCTGCTCACCGGGCTGGTCGTGGTGGGGGTGCTCGCCATCCCGCTGTTCTCCATCCGCCTCGGGCACATCGACGACGGGGCGGATCCGACGAGCTTCACCGACCGGCGCGCGTTCGACCTGATCTCCACGGGCTTCGGGCCGGGTGCGAACGGCCCGTTCACCCTGGTCGTCGATCAGCGGTCGGTACCGAGTTCGGACCGCTCGGCGCTGGCGAGCAGCCTTCAGAAGGCTCTCACCGACGTCCCCGGCGCGGCCAGCGTCACTCCGCTGCAGCCGACGGACGACGGGGCGCTCCTCATCGGCACCGCTCTGTCCAAGGAGGCCCCGCAGGACGCGGGCACGACCACACTCTTCAACCACCTCAAGGACGACGTCCTGCCGCAGGGCGTCTCGGGCACCTCCGCCTCCGCCTACGTCACGGGCACGACCGCCGCCCAGGAGGACTTCCTCGACATCATCTCCAGCAGACTCCCGCTGATCATCGCCGTCGTGGTCGGCCTGGCCTTCGTCATCATCCTGACGGTGTTCCGGGGCGTTCTCGTCGCGGTCAAGGCGGCCGTCCTCAACCTCCTGTCGATCGCCGCCTCGTACGGGGTGGTGGTGGCGGTCTTCCAATGGGGCTGGGGCGGGCCGTCCCTCGGAGTCTCCGGGACGGTGCCCATCGAGAGCTATGTGCCGATGATGATGTTCGCCATCGTCTTCGGCCTGAGCATGGACTACGAGGTGTTCCTGATCGCCCGGGTGCACGAGGCCTGGCTGCGGACCGGTGACAGCAAGGGTGCGGTGGCGCACGGCCTCGAGATCACCGCGCGGGTGATCACCTGCGCGGCCCTCATCATGGTCAGTGTCTTCGCCGCCTTCGTCATCAGCGACAACATCGTGGTCAAGATGCTGGGCCTCGGGCTGGCGGTCAGCGTGCTCGTCGACGCCACGATCGTCCGGCTGCTGCTGGTACCCGCGGTGATGACACTGCTGGGCCGGAGCGCGTGGTGGATGCCCCGCCGGCTGGACCGGGTCCTCCCCCGCATCAACACCGAGGGCGACCCCCTCCCGCCGCCGGCCGCGTGATCCGCCGCATCACGGCGGTTCCGGTCACCACTACGCTTCCGGTCACAGCGAGGCGTACACCGCCTCGATCAGCGCCGTCTTGCGCGGGTCGTTCGCGACGTGCGGGCCCATCCGGTTCATCACATACCCCAGAGCGATCCCGTTCTCCGGATCGGCGAGACCGCAGGAACCGCCCGCGCCGTCGTGGCCGAAGGCCCTCGGGTTGGGTCCGTAACTGGCGTCGGGGCCGCTCAGCCACAGGCCGAGCGCGATCTCCGTCTCATGGGCGAAGCCCGCGCCCAGCACCAGATCGCGGCAGCTGCCCTGGCCCTCGCGGACCCGCTCGGCGGCCTCCTCGGACAGGATCCGTACGCCGTCGGCGCTGCCGCGCCCCGCGAGGATGCCGTACAGCGCGGCAACCGCGCGGGCCGTGCCGTGGCCGTTGGCCGCGGGTATCTCCGCGTCCCGCCACTCACGGGTGTTGGCGGCGGACGGCCCCGTGGGCGGATTGAGCAGCGAGGCGACGGCGACCGGCTCCAACCCCTCGAAGAGCGCCCGCTGCCCGGCCCGGTCCGTCTTCGGGACGACGAGTTCGGCGGCGCGCGCCGCCTCCTTCTCCGGCAGGCCGACGGTGAAGTCGATGCCGAGCGGGCCGGTCACCTCGCGCCGGAGGAACTCGCCCGGCAGCAGTCCGCTGACCCGCCGGATCACCTCGCCGACCAGGAAGCCGTACGTCAGGGCGTGGTAGCCGGACCGGGTGCCCGGCTCCCACCACGGTGCGGTCGCCGCGAGCCGGGCGGTGGTCAGCTCCCCGTCGTAGAGCTGCGCCAGGGTGTGCGGCTCACGGAGGCCCGCGAGGCCGGCGCGGTGGGACAGCAACTGCCGTACGAGCACGGCCTCCTTGCCCGCTGCGGCGAATTCCGGCCAGTACGCGGCGACCGGGGCGTCGAGGTCGAGCAGGCCTCGGTCGACGAGGATGTGGGCGCAGAGCGCGATCGGCCCCTTGGTGGTGGACCAGACGTTGACCAGGGTGTCCTTTTCCCAGGGGCGGCTTCGGGCGCCGTCCGCCCAGCCTCCCCAGAGATCGGCCACGGGCCGGCCGTCGACCAGGACGGTGACGGCCGCGCCCAGCTCGTCACGCTCGCGGAAGTTCGCCTCGAACGCGCCGCGCACCGCGGAGAACCGCTTGTCGCAGTGGCCGTGAATCAGCGGCACAATGGCCTCCCTCGCCTGGTCACGCATGGCCGGAATCGACTTCCCGTCAACATACCGACTGGTCGGACCAACGGGAAGGCGTGGCACGTCCCCGGCCTCCACCGCACGTTGAGAGCGGTCGAGGTCAGCGGGCGCCCGTCTCCAGACGCAGGCTCCAGCGCCGGGGCGTTCCGGTGAGCGTGACCACCGAGAGCGGGCGGACATCGACGTTCCAGTACGTCGACGGCGGGGCCATCAGCGCGTAGACGAGGGCGGCCCGGACGACCGCCGGTTCGGCGACGGCGACGATGGAACCGTCGCAGGCGGGCCGGGTGTCCAGCCAGCCGCCGACCCGGGAGATGAACGCGAGCAGCGGTTCTCCGCCGTGCGGCGCGGAGCGCGGGTCCGCCAGCCAGGCGTCCACCGCGGCCGGTTCGCGCGCGGTGACGTCGGAGAGCGTGCAGCCGCGCCAGCGCCCCATGTCGCAGTCGCGCAGGGCGGGCTGGACCAGCGGCGCGAAGCCGAGCGCCTCGCCGGTGGCGCGGCTGCGGGCGGTCGGTGAGCAGTAACGCAGTTCGGCCGCGCCCAGGGGCACCAGGGCCGGCGCGGCGAACCGGACCTCGTGCCAGCCGGCCTCGTCGAGCGGCCGGTCGTCGTCGAAGCGCTCGCCGAGCAGGGAGGAGCTGCGTGCCGCAGCGACGAGCGAGACTCGAACACTCATGGGCGTGATCGTGGAGCCGATCGCCGCGCGGGTCAAGAGTGCCTCCGCAAGCGCTTCCGGCTCAGCGGAACCGGAGGCACATCCATTGGTCCGGGTTGTCGAGCGGCTGGAAACCGGCCTTCTCGTACACGCCGTGCGCATCGGCCGTGGCGAGCAGGAAACTTCGGACACCGGTCGGGGCGAGATGGTCGCGCGCCGCCGAGACGAGCCGCCCGCCCAGACCGTGCCCGCGGGCCGCGGGGTCCACGTAGACATCGCAGAGCCAGGCGAAGGTGGCGAGGTCGGTCACCACACGGGCGTAGCCGGCCTGTTCGCCGGACAGAAGGTCGTAGGCACCGAAGTTGAGGGAGCCGGCGATGGCGCGGTCATGGTGCTCCCGGGTACGTCCCTTGGCCCAGTAGGTGTCGGTGGAGAGCCAGTTGTGGATAAGCGCCGCGTCCAGCCGGGCGGGGTCGGAGGATATCTCGTAACGTTCCGCAGGCGTTTCGGTCATGGCCGGACCCTATCCGCCGGGGTGTCGAGAACGCCGCCCCAGGCAGTGCACAGCCGTCGCACGCCTTCGGCGATCTCCGCGAGGCCGGCGACGGCGACAAAGCTCAACCGGACCTGGGGCGCGGGGGATTCGGCACAGAAGTAGGGGCGCCCCGGCGCGACGGCGACGCCGGCGCGCAGAGCCGCCGCCACCATGGCGGACTCGTCCGCACCGGCGCCGGAGTCCGGCAAACGCAGCCAGAGGTTGCCGCCGCCCGAGGGGATGTACGGCAGCGTGAGGCCGGGCAGCTCCTGGCGCAGCGCGGTGATCATGGCGGTCCGGCGGGTACGCAGCTCCGCCGAGACGAAGCGGAGATGGCGGCCCCAGGCGGGCGAGCCGACAAGTTCCAGCGCGGCCTCCTGGAGGGGCCGGGGCACGAAGAGACTGTCGACGACCTGGATGGCCCGCAGCCGTTCCATGACCGGCCCCCGGGCGGCGAGGGCGCCCACCCGGAAGCTGGGCGAGGTGGCCTTGGTGAGCGAGCAGACGTGGACGACGACACCGTCCGGGTCGTCGGCGGCCAGTGACGCGGGGAGCGGCCCCGCGTCGTCGTGCACAAGGTGGCGGGCGAAGTCGTCCTCGATGACGAACGCCCCCGCCTCCCGGGCGATCCGGACGACGTCCCCGCGCCGGCCGTCGGCCAGGACGGTGCCCGTCGGGTTCTGGAAGAGGGGCTGGCACACCAGGACACGGGCGCCGGTGGCCCGGAAGGCCGCTGCGAGGAGTTCGGGCCGTACGCCGTCGGAGTCGACGGGGACGGGTACCGGCCGCAGTCCGGCGGCACGGGCGGCCGCCAGCATGCCGGGGTACGTGGGCGATTCGACGAGAACCGGCGCGCCCGGCTGGGCGAGCGCCCGCAACGCGGTGGCCAGGGCGCTCTGGCCGCCCGCGGTGATCAGCACATCCGCAGCGGTCAGCGCGGGGCCGATCTGCCGGGCGAACCAGGCGCGCAGTTCGGTGAGCCCGTCGATGGGCGGGCGGCTCCAGGCGCCGGGGCGGCGCCCGGCGCGGGCCAGGGCGGCCGCCATGGCCCGCTCGGGCTGGAGCGAGCTGTGCAGATAACCGCCGTTGAACTCGACGACTCCCGTGGGCGGGGCCGTCAGCGTGACCAGGAGACCGGAGGCGTCGACCGTACGGGGCACCACTTCGGGCCCGCCGTCACCGCTGAGCGACACCTCCTGCCAGGAGGTGTCGGCGGGCGGCCGTACGCCGGCACGGGGCTGTGCCCGGAACGCGCCGGCGCCGGGACGGGTGACGAGGAGCCCCTCGGCGGCGAGCTGCGCGACCGCCCGCGAGACGGTGACGGGGCTGGCCCGAAAGCGTTCGACAAGCGCACGGCTGGATGGCAGCTTCTCACCTTCCGAGTAGCGGTTCAGCTCCGTCCGGAGCACTTCAGCCAACTCGGCAACGCTGCTACGCTCTTGCATGACAGCACAGGATAGCGCTACCACGGAGTCCGCGATAGCGGTCGGCCCGGCGGCAACCGGGCAGACACCGGGCACACCCGCCCCCCTGACCTCACCCGCGCCCCGCACGTCACCCGGCCACCTCACCTCACCCGGCGGTGGCGGCCCGGCGGGCCGCACCGGCACGCCGCTCGCTCTGCTCGGGGTCGTCTCCTTCTCGCTGACCTTCCCCGCCACCGCCTGGGGCCTGGAGAGCTTCGGCCCCTGGTCCCTGGTCGCGCTGCGCAGCCTGCTGGCCGCCTCGGTCGCCACCGGCGTGCTGCTCGCGGCCCGGGTGCGGCTGCCCGAGCGGCGGCACTGGGCCGGTCTCGCGGTGGTGGCGGGCGGGGTGGTCGTAGGGTTCCCCCTGCTGACGACGCTGGCCCTGCGGACCTCCACGACCTCGCACGCGGCCGTGGTGGTCGGGCTCCTGCCGCTGACCACCGCGGTGTTCTCGTCGCTCCGCACCGGATCGCGGCCTCCCCGCACGTTCTGGGCCGCGGCGCTCGCCGGGGCGGCGGTGGTGATCACCTTCACCGTGCTGCAGAGCGGCGGCGGCCTGTCGGCCGGGGACCTCTATCTGTTCGGCGCCCTGCTGGTCTGCGCGGCGGGGTACACGGAAGGGGGCAGGCTGGCGACGATGATGCCCGGCTGGCAGGTGACCGGCTGGGCCCTGATCCTCACCGTGCCGATCGCGGCGGCGGGAGCCGCGATCGCCTTGCCGTACGAACCGGTGCGGCTGACCGCGCACGGAGTGACCGGACTGGTCTGGGTCTCCGTGGTGTCGACCTTCTTCGGGCTGTACGTCTGGTACCGCGGCATGGCCGAGATCGGCGTCGCCCGAGCCAGCCAGCTTCAGCTCGCGCAGCCGCTGCTGACACTCATCTGGTCGGTCATGCTGCTCGGCGAGGAGATCACCCCGGCGGCCCCGGCGGCGGCGGTCGCCGTACTCGTCTGCATCGCGGTCACCCAGCGCGCCGGAGCCCGCCGGTCATAGACTTGTCGACATGGAAGCCACCCGTGAGGAGGTCACTCCCGATGGAGGCACACACGGGCGACCGGCTGCTGACGCACGGCAGGACCGTGGGACAGCACGACCGGGTCGCGGAGATCGTCGAAGTGCTCGGGGACGGGGGGACTCCCCCGTACCGCGTCCGCTTCGAGGACGGACATGAACACCTGATCACCCCAGGCCCCGACAGCGTCGTCCAGCACCGCGAGGACCGGGACCCGGGAGCCTAGGTGTACTGACCCGTGAGGTTGGGGACACGGCTGGCGGGTGGTTGGCCCTTGAGCGCGGTGTGTCCGCGGTGGTGATTGTAGGTGTGGAGCCACTGTGGGTAGGCGTCACGTCGCTCGGCCTCGGTTCGGTGTGGCCTTGCGTAGGCCCACTCCTCCAGCAGGGTCCGGTTGAAACGCTCTACCTTCCCGTTCGTCTGCGGCCGGTAGGGGCGGGTGCGCTTGTGTGAAATGCCTTGCGCTGCGAGGGAGTTCCGCCAGAGGTTTGACTTGTAGCAGGAGCCGTTGTCCGTCAGGACCCGCTGGACGGTGACTCCGGCGGCGGCGAAGTAGGCGT
>NZ_JBVHOQ010000025.1:68840-131556 GCF_055568375.1 Streptomyces sp. NPDC026062 | reverse complement strand
GACCCGCTACGACAAGACCGCCGAGTCCTACCAGGCAGCCGTCACCCTCGCCTCGCTGCTGATGTGGGCGTGACACTTTGACGACAACTCCTAGGGCGGCCGGCCGGGGCGTCACCGGCGCCCCGGCGCGTCCGTCCGGTGGGGTTCGGGCCGTAAACCGGGCGAGGGCGCCGGATCCGGGCATGGGAAGGAGATGCCAGGAGTAGCCGAGCCCGTCATCAAACTCGTCCGGCGCACCACCGAACCCGTGGGGGCCCAGACCCTGCGCTCCACGGGAGCGGCGGTGATCGCCTACGTCGTGGCGACGGCGACACTGTCCCAGCCCGCGCCCCTGACCGCCCCGCTCACCGCCCTGCTCGTCGTCCAGGTCACCCTCTACGCCACCCTGACCACGGGGATCCGGCGGGTGAACTCCGTGATCGTCGGGGTGCTCATCGCGAGCGGGTTCAGTTCCCTGGTGGGGCTGTCCTGGTGGAGCCTCGGGCTGACGATCTTCACCTCGCTGATCATCGGCCGGCTGGTCCGGGTGGACGAGTTCGTGCCCGAGGTGGCGATCAGCGCCATGCTGGTGCTCGGCGTCGCCCAGGTCGCCGACACCGCGTGGGAACGCGTCTTCGAAACGCTGATCGGCGCGGGCGTGGGGCTGCTGTTCAACCTGTTGTTCGCCCCGCCCGTGTGGGTGCAGACGGCGGGGGCGTCGATCGACGGACTGGCCCGCCGGATGGGGGAGCTCTTCCGTGACCTGGGCGGAGACCTCGGCGGCCGGGTCACCGTCGAGCAGGCCGCCGAACGGCTGCACCGGGCCCGCCGCATCGACCACGACATCGTGGCGGTGGACGCGTCGCTGCGGCAGGCCGAGGAAAGCCTCATGCTCAACCCGAGGGTGCGGCAGGGGCTGCTCTACCGGGTGGTGCTGCGCACCGGCCTGGACACGCTGGAGATCTGCGCGGTGGTACTGCGGGTGCTGGCCAGGACGCTGACCGACCTGGCCAAGGAGCGGGTCGACGAACCACTCTTCCCCGCGCAGGAGGTGGCCTCCGGGCTCACCGAGCTGTTCGGGCAGATGGCGGGCGCCGTCGAGAGCTTCTCGCTGCTGATCACCACTCCGCTCGCCGCGAGTGCGGAGGGCGCCGAGGAGCGGCTGGCCGACGCGCTGACGACCAGCCGCGCGACCCGCGACCGGGTGGCGGACCTGCTGCTCGCGGCGGTCCAGGAACACCCGAGGAAGTGGCAGCTGCACGGGGCGCTGCTCGCCGAGGTCGACCGCATCCTGGACGAGCTCGACATCGAGAAGCGCACGGAGCGCCTGGGCAAGGAGCTGGACCGGCGCTCGGGCGAGATGCACGAGCGCCATCCCCGCCTGCTCGCGGTCAGGCGCCGGCTGGGCCTCGTCCGGGATCCGGATCCGGTGCGCTGAGGGCGCGGCCGGTCAGGCCGGTCCGATGAGCTCGACGACCCGGAACCGCTCCGCCACGACCAGCGTCTCGTCGTCGACCGTGAACTCCGGGTCGCCGAGCGCCTCCCGCATCTCGTCGCTGTGCCAGAACCGCTCGTGGCCCGCCCGCCACCCGGCCACCGAGGTATCGCCCTCGCCCTCGTCCAGGGCGTGTTGCAGATCGACGTCCCCGAGCCGCAGGATCCGGACCTCCGTGATCTCCACCACCGCGACCTCCCGCCCGGCCGAGTCGATCAGCGCGGAACGCTCACCCACCGGCGGCGGCTCCTCCTTCTCCACCTGGTACTCCACGAACAGTCCGGTGGTCGACACCTTCCGGCCGTCGAGCACCGCTTCGACCAACCGGTCGCGCAGCGGGCCGGGGAAAGCGAGAAGGAAGGGCTTGAGCGCTTCGCGGTTCGGCATGGCGCAAGTCTGGCATCCGCAGGCCTCCGGCGGCGCGGAGAATACCGACGGGACCGCGACGGACCGCCGCCGCCCCCGGCTTCCGCCGGTCCGGGAGGGCCGTGGCGGACCTCCGGTTCCCGAGGCCCGGAGCGCTCGGACCGCGACGGCGCTCGCCGGCCCGGAGGCACGCCGTGGCATGCGTACCGGGGCGGTCGAGCGCCGATGGGTCCGTCGCGGGCACCCGCTGCGGCGGGAGCCGGGGGAGCGGCTAGAGGATCAGTGAGAGGAGCAGGATGAAGACCAGCGAGGCCACGGAGATGATCGTCTCCATCACCGACCAGGTCTTCACCGTCTGGCCGACGTCCATTCCGAAGTACTCCTTCACCAGCCAGAACCCCGCGTCGTTGACGTGGCTGAAGAAGAGCGAGCCCGCACCGACGGCGAGGACCAGCAGCGCGGCGTGCGAGGTCGACATGTCGGCGGCCAGCGGGGCCACCAGACCGGCCGCCGAGATGGTGGCCACGGTCGCCGAGCCGGTCGCGAGCCGGATGCCCACGGCGATCAGCCAGCCGAGCAGCAGGGCCGGGATCGACCAGTTCTCGGAGAACTCCAGGATCATCTGGCCGACACCGGCGTCGATCAGCGTCTGCTTGAAGCCGCCGCCCGCGCCCACGATGAGCAGCACACCGGCGATCGGGGCGAGGGACTTCTCCACGGTGGTGGAGAGCCGCGCCTTGGTGAACCCGGCCGCCCGGCCCAGCGTGAACATGCCCACGATGACCGCGGCGAGCAGGGCGATCAGCGGCGAGCCGATCACATCGGTGACCTTCTGGAGCCCCTGCTCGGGGTCGTCCACCACGATGTCGACGAGGGCCTTGGCCAGCATCAGGACGACGGGCAGCAGGATCGTCGCCAGAGTGGCACCGAAGCTCGGGCGCCGGTCCAGCTCCTCGGACGGGCGCTGCGGGATCATCTTCTCCGGCGCCTTGATGTCCACCCAGCGGGCGGCGTAGCGGGAGAAGACCGGACCGGCGATGATCACCGTCGGGATCGCGACCACGACACCGAGGGCCAGCGTGACGCCCAGGTTGGCGCCGAGGGCGTCGATCGCCACCAGCGGGCCGGGGTGCGGGGGGATGAGCCCGTGCATCACGGAGAGGCCGGCCAGGGCCGGGATGCCGATCCGCATCAGGGAGTAGTTGCCGCGCTTGGCGACGAGCAGCACCACCGGGATCATCAGCACGATCCCGACCTCGAAGAACAGCGGCAGACCGATGATCGAGGCGATCAGGACCATCGCCCACGGCATGGCCCGCTTGCTCGTCCTCGCGAGGATCGTGTCGACGATCTGGTCGGCGCCGCCGGAGTCCGCGAGGAGCTTGCCCAGGATCGCGCCGAGCGCGATGAGGACGCCGACACCCGCGACGGTCGAGCCGAGACCCGCGGTGAAGCTCGCTATCGTCTTCGCCGGCGCGGCGCCGGCGAACGAGCCGAGAGCCAGCGAGCCGATGGTCAGCGCGAGGAACGCGTGCATCTTGAATTTGGTGATGAGCAGAACGATGACGGCGATGCCCGCCAGGACGGCGATGCCCAACTGCGCGTTGCCGGCCGAAGTGATCGGTTCGACGGCGTCCGCTGCCAGCATCTCGACGCTGAGACTGGTCACGGTGATGATCCTTAGTTATCGAGCCGGCGCAACGCGGCGACGGCTCGCTCGGTGATTTCCTCGGGGGTGCCGGACACGTCCACGGCGACGCCGGCCTCGTCGTCCTCCAGGGGCTGGAGGGTGGCGAACTGGGAGTCGAGGAGTGCGGTCGGCATGAAGTGGCCCTTGCGGCCCGCCATCCGCTCCTCGATGAGCGGCCGGTCGCCGCTCAGATGAAGGAAGACGGCGCCGGGGGCCTCGCTGCGCAGCCGGTCGCGGTAGGCGCGCTTCAGCGCCGAACTGCTGACCACACCGCCGAGCCCCGCCCTGCCGTGCGCCCACTGCCCGATCGCGTCGAGCCAGGGCCACCGGTCCGCATCGTCCAGCGGGGTGCCTGCCGACATCTTGGCGATGTTGGCCGCGGGATGGAAGTCGTCGCCCTCGGCGTACGGAACGCCCAGTGCGGCGGCGAGCAGGGGACCGATCGTGGTCTTGCCGGTCCCTGCGACGCCCATCACCACGACGACGTGGGGGGTGCTCATTACGGTGCCTCGCTGTCCTCTTCGATGTCTCCCTCGACATCGGTCCGTCGCGCTACTGAAACCTATACGTACGACTTATTCAAGATGGTGTGACGTAAACGTCGTACTTTTCGGCCAGGGAAGGGCCACCGTACTCTTGGTCCATGACCACACAGGGCCAGGGGCTGCATACACATGTGCTGGACACCCTGGGCCTGGAGATCGCCGCGGGTGAGCACCCGCCCGGCCAGGTCCTGCGTACGGACGAGCTGGCCCAGCGCTTCGACGTGTCGCGCACCGTCGTGCGGGAGGTGATCCGGGTCCTGGAATCCATGCACCTGGTCGAATCCCGGCGCCGGGTCGGTGTGACCGTACGGCCGACCGAGGCGTGGAACGTCTACGATCCGCAGGTCATCCGGTGGCGGCTGGCCGGCGCCGACCGTCCGCGCCAGCTCCGCTCACTGACCGTCCTGCGCTCGGCGATCGAACCCGTCGCCGCCTCGCTCGCCGCCCGCAACGCCACCCCGCGGCAGTGCGCCGAACTCACCGAACGGGCCCTCGGCATGGTCGCCACCTCGCGCGGCCAGCAGCTGGAGGGCTACCTGGAACACGACATCGCGTTCCACCGGATCGTCCTCAACTCCTCCGGCAACGAGATGTTCGCCCGCCTCGGCGATGTGGTCGCCGAGGTCCTGGCGGGGCGCACCCACCACCAGGTGATGTTCGAGGACCCCGACCCGGCGGCCGTGACCCTGCACGTCCGGGTCGCCGAAGCGGTCCGCGGGGGTGACGCGGCGGAGGCGGAGCGGCTGACGAAGGAGATCGCCGTGGGCGCCCTGCACGAACTGGACGTGCTCGCGCCCTGAACGTGCCCTGCGTGAAGTGGGCATGCCCGCACCCTGAACGCGCCCCGAACGCGTTCGCTCAGGCGCCGCGCGGCGGGGCCGGGCTGACGTGGTGCAGCCGTGCGGCGGCCGCGGCGAGCACCATCTCCAGCGCGGCCGGGTAGCCGCTGCGCCCCATCTCCGCGACCAGTACGGGCGCGGTCGCCGCGATGTTGGGGTGGGTGTGCGCCGGCTGCCGGGCGTAGATCTCCGGCCAGGCCTTTGCCTCCAGGGTCCTGGCCTGATCCGACAGCACCAGCGTGGACGCGTCCAGCGCCGCGAACGACAGCGTCTGGTCGACGAAGACGTGATAGATCCGCACCGCCTCCGCGTCCGGGAATCCCGCACCCCGCAGCACACCCAGGATCGCCTCCACGGACCGGATCTCGTGGGTCCGGCCGGTCACCCGGGCACAGGTCAGCATCGCCGCGTGAGGGTGGGCCAGATAGTCCGCGTGCATCCGCAGCCCCAGCGACCGCAGATCGGCCCGCCAGTCACCCGTGGGCCGCCAGCTCCGCAGCGTCCGCCCGATCAGCTCGTCGGCCACCGCCAGCAACAGCTCGTCCGTGTCCCTGAAGTACCGGTAGAGCGCGCTCGGATCGCAGCCCAGGGCCGCACCGAGCCGGCGCACGGTGAGCGCGGCCGCCCCGTGCTCGCCGATGAGCCGCAGCGCCGTCTCCACGATCAGCTGCTCGGACAGCACGGTGCCCTGTTTGGTGGGACGTCTGCGGCGCCGCGCGCCCTCCGGCACCACCCGCTCGCTCGCGTTCATGGCGGGACCTTATGACAACAGCGTTGACGTGCGGAAGCCCCGGGGAGTTCGATGTGCCGCCAGCGGGCCGAAAAGGGCCCCTCGGCCAAGGAGCGACCGCGATGTCCTCTCGTAACCCCAACGGCGAGCCACCAGGAACGGCGCCGTCCCCGGCTGCCCTGCGCAAGAGCCTCGGTGTGGTCGACGGGGTCGCCATCGCGGCGTCGTCGACCGCGGCCACCACCAGCATCGGCATCGGGCTCGGCGTCACCGCGAGCGCGGTCGGACTGCACCTGCCGGTCATCATGCTGATCGCCTTCCTGCCGATCCTCGGCATCGCGAGCGCCTACTCCCGGCTCAACAGGGTCGAGCCCAACATGGGCAGCGGATACGTCTGGGTCGGCCGCTCGCTCAGCCCCTGGCTCGGCTTCCTCGTCGGCTGGATCGGCATCGTCTCCACGATCGTCTTCCTCGCCTACACCACCACCGTCACCGGCTCCGCCCTGCTCCAACTCGCCGTGGAGGGAGGGCTGGACCGGGTCGCCGGAGTCCGGATCGACCCCGACTCCACCGCCCAGTCGACCGGGCTCGGCATCGTCGTCCTCGTCGCCGTCACCTTCACCGCGGTGACCGGCCTGCGGTCGGCCGCCACCTTCCAGAAGTACCTCCTGGTCTTCGAGTACGCCGTCCTGCTCGGCTTCTGCGGATACGGACTGTTCGCCGGCACCCACCCCTTCAGCCTCGACTGGATCAACCCGTTCGCCATCCCCTCCGTGGAGCAGCTCGCCCAGGGGCTCCTGCTCTCGGTCTTCTGCTTCTGGGGATTCGAGTCCACCTTCAGCGTCACCGAGGAGATCCGGGACCCGCAGGACGCCTCCAAGGCCGGGTTCATCACGCTCTTCACGATGCTGGGCCTGTTCCTGCTCGGCTCCTTCGCCTTCCAGCGCGTCCTGTCGCTCGACGAGCTGACCGCCCACGGAGCCCAGGGGCTCACCTACTTCGGAGACCGGCTGGCCGACCAGCCCCTGGCCGCACTCCCGTTGATCGCCCTCACCCTGTCCGCCGTCGCCTCCCTGCAGTCCGGGGTGATACCGACCGTGCGCGGCATGTTCGCCATGGGCCGCGACCGTACGCTCGGACCCCTCTGGACCAAGGTCAGCCCCCGGTACGGCACACCCGCGGCCGGTACCGTCGTGGTCGGCTGCATCGCCGCCGCCATCGCCGTGCTCTCGCTCGTCATCCCGAAGGTCGGCGATCTGATCCTGGCCTCCGTGAACGCGATCGGCGTCGTCGTCGCGGTCTACTACGCGCTCACCGCGCTGGCTGCCGCCGCGCGCTTCGGCGGCGCGTTCCGGGAGAGCCCCTCGGCGGCCCTGCGCGCGGTGGTGCTCCCCGTGATCAGCGCCCTCGTCCTGCTCGCGCTCGGCGGATACCTCTGCTGGACCTTCGCCACCTCGGCCGACCACTTCGAGGTCAGCCCGGACAACGGCTGGTTCATGCTTCTCTGCCCGGCCGTCATCCTGCTGACCGGCTTTGCCGCGGCCGGGTGGGCCAAGTGGGGCCGGAAGTCCCCGTACTTCGTCACCGGCCGCTCCGTCGCCCCGGACGGACTGCCCGCCCCGCTCCCGGAGACCGCCCCCGACCCGGCCTGACCCTCGCGCACACCCCCGCCCGGCCCCATGCGCGTGGCCCGCCCCGAACCCCGCCCCACCGCAGAACGGATCACCCATGCACCACACCCGCGCCGACCTCGTGTTCACCGGCGGCCCCGTCCACACGACCGACGCCGCCCGCACCCGTGCTACCACCGTGGCCGTCACCGGCGACCGGATCACCGCCGTCGGCCACGACGAGGTACGCGCGCTCATCGGCCCGCGCACCGAGGTGGTCGATCTCGCCGGGCGCCTCCTGCTCCCCGGCTTCCAGGACGCCCACATCCACCCGGTCGCCGCCGGCCAGGAGCTCGCGCAGTGCGACCTCACGAACGCCGGCGATGCCGCCGCCACCATCGCCGCCGTACGGGCCTACGCCGACGCGAACCCGGACCAGGAATGGATCACCGGCGGCGGCTGGTCCATGGACGCCTTCGAGGGCGGCGCCCCCACCCGGGAGCAGCTCGACACCGCCGTGCCCGGCCGCCCCGCCTGCCTGGTCAACCGCGACCACCACGGCGCCTGGGCCAACAGCAGGGCCCTCGCCCTCGCCGGGATCACCGCGCGGACGCCCGACCCCGCCGACGGCCGCATCGAGCGCGACAGCCGGGGCGAACCCACCGGGCTCCTCCAGGAGGGCGCCATGGACCTGGTCGCCCGCCACACCCCGCGCTCCACCGCCGCCGACCGGCTCGCCGGCCTGCTCCGCGCCCAGCGCCTGCTGCACGCGTACGGCATCACCGCCTGGCAGGACGCCATCGTCGGCTCCTACGGCTCGATGGACGACGTGTCCGACGCCTACCTCACCGCGGACCGCGACGGATCGCTCACCGCCCGCGTCACCGGAGCCCTGTGGTGGGACCGCGAAAGCGGCACCGAGCAGATCCCCGGACTCGTCGCCAGGCGTGCGGAACTGAGCGGCCGGAACTTCCGCGCCGGATCCGTGAAGATCATGCAGGACGGGGTCGCCGAGACCGGCACGGCCGCCCTGCTCGCCCCGTATCTCGACGCCTGCGGCTGCGCCACCGCCAACAGCGGCACCAGCTTCATCGACCCCGTCGACCTGCGCGGATACGTCACCGAACTGGACGCCCTCGGCTTCCAGACCCACTTCCACGCGCTGGGCGACCGGGCGGTGCGCGAGGCACTGGACGCCGTCGAGGCCGCCCGCGCCGCCAACGGCCGCACCGACACCCGGCCCCACCTCGCCCACCTCCAGATCGTCCACCCCGACGACATCCCCCGCTTCCGCGCCCTCGGCGCCACCGCCAACATCCAGCCGCTCTGGGCCGCCCACGAACCCCAGATGGACGAGCTGACCATCCCCTTCCTCGGCGGTGAACGGGCCGCGCTCCAGTACCCGTTCGCCGCACTCCTGCGCTCCGGCGCCACGGTGGCGGCGGGCTCCGACTGGCCCGTCAGCAGCGCCGACCCGCTGCACGGCATCCACACCGCGGTCAACCGCGTCGTCCCCGGCGGCGAAGGCCCCGTCTTCCTCCCGGAGCAGCGCATCTCCCTGACCGACGCGCTGGCCGCGTACACGGCGGGCTCGGCGTACGTGAACCACCTCGACGACACCGGCACGATCCGGGCCGGCGCCCTGGCCGACCTGGTGGTCCTGGACCGCGACCCCTACGCCGCGCCGCCCGGGGAGATCGCCGACGCGAGGGTGCTGGCCACCTATGTGGGCGGCCGCCGGGTGTACGGGGACTGAGCGCGGCTTCCGCCGAGGGGGCGCGCGGGCGGTACGGCGGTGCGCGGGCACCGGGTGCTCCCGCCGCCCCCTCGCACCGCGTACGGTTGTTCGTGATCGATCGCGGAAATGTCGGAAAAGGGAGACCACGGGAATGGCGCAGCACGTACAAGGGGTCATCGCACCGGGAAAGAACGAGCCGGTACGGGTCGAGACGATCGTGATTCCGGACCCCGGCCCCGGTGAGGCCGTGGTGAAGATCCAGGCGTGCGGTGTCTGCCACACCGACCTGCACTACAAGCAGGGCGGCATCAACGACGAGTTCCCCTTCCTCCTCGGCCACGAGGCCGCGGGCGTCGTGGAGTCCGTGGGCGACGGTGTCACCGACGTCGCGCCCGGCGACTTCGTCGTCCTCAACTGGCGTGCGGTGTGCGGACAGTGCCGGGCCTGTCTGCGCGGCCGCCCGTGGTACTGCTTCGACACGCACAACGCCAAGCAGAGGATGACCCTGCTGGACGGCACCGAACTCTCCCCGGCCCTCGGCATCGGCGCCTTCGCCGAGAAGACCCTCGTCGCCGCCGGCCAGTGCACCAAGGTCGACCCCGAGGTCTCCCCGGCCGTCGCCGGCCTCCTGGGCTGCGGCGTGATGGCGGGCATCGGCGCCGCGATCAACACCGGTCAGGTCGGCCGGGGCGACTCCGTCGCGGTCATCGGCTGCGGCGGAGTCGGCGACGCGGCGATCGCGGGCGCACGGCTGGCCGGCGCGGCGAAGATCATCGCGGTGGACATCGACGACCGCAAGCTGGAGACCGCGAAGAAGATGGGTGCCACGCACACCGTCAACTCCCGCAGCGGCGACCCGGTCGAAGCCATCCGCGCGCTCACCGACGGCAACGGCGCCGATGTCGTCATCGAGGCGGTCGGCCGCCCGGAGACGTACAAGCAGGCCTTCTACGCCCGGGACCTTGCGGGCACCGTCGTCCTGGTCGGCGTCCCCACTCCGGAGATGCAGCTCGAACTGCCGCTCCTCGACGTCTTCGGCCGGGGCGGCTCGCTCAAGTCGTCCTGGTACGGCGACTGCCTGCCCTCGCGTGACTTCCCGATGCTCGTCGACCTGCACCAGCAGGGCCGGCTCGACCTCGGCGCGTTCGTCACCGAGACCATCGGCCTCGGCGACATCGAGCAGGCCTTCGCCCGGATGCACGACGGCGATGTCCTTCGTTCCGTGGTGGTCTTCTGATGGCCGCCCGCATCGACCACCTCGTCACCTCCGGCACCTTCGCCCTCGACGGCGGCGAATGGGACGTCGACAACAACGTCTGGATCGTCGGCGACGACGCCGAGGCGGTCGTCATCGACGCCGCCCACGACGCAGCCGCCATCGAGGCCGCGCTCGGCGGCCGTACGCTGCGCGCCATCATCTGCACGCACGCGCACAACGACCACATCGACGCGGCCCCGGCACTCGCCGCCGCCACCGGCGCACCGATTCTGCTCCACCCCGACGACCTGCCGCTGTGGAAGCAGACCCATCCGGACCGGGCCCCGGACGGTGAACTGACCGACGGCCAGGAGATCCGGATCGCGGGTACGGCCCTCACCGTCCTGCACACCCCGGGCCATGCCCCGGGCGCGGTCTGCCTGTACGCCCCCGAGCTGTCCACCGTCTTCACCGGTGACACGCTCTTCCAGGGCGGTCCCGGTGCCACCGGACGGTCGTTCTCGCACTTCCCGACGATCGTCGCCTCGATCAGGGACCGGCTGCTCACCCTGGATCCGGCGACCACCGTCCGCACCGGACACGGCGACTCCACGACCATCGGCGCGGAGGCCCCGCAGCTCGGTGAGTGGATCGCCCGCGGCCACTGAGGCCCGGCACTCGGTTCATCCCTCCGGCCACGCGGAGAGCCGCAGCCCGCTCTCGAAGCGGCGCGGCTCTCCTGTGACCGGATCGGTGAACTCCAGCACCCCGGCCAGGAGCTGCAACGGGTGCGTGAAGTCGTCGGGCGCCCCCTCCGCCTCGACCACGGGGTAGACCGGGTCGTGGAGGAGCGGCAGCCCGAGACTGTTCATATGGAGCCGTAGCTGATGCGTCCGCCCGGTGGCCGGCAGCAGCCGGTAGCGGCCGAGCCCGTCACGGTGCTCCAGCAGCTCGATCCGGCTCTCGCTGTTCGGCTCGCCGGGCTCCTCACGGGCGGCGATCACCCCGCGCTCCTTCACGATGCGGCTGCGCACGGTGCGCGGGAAAGCCAGCCGGGGTTCGTACGGTGCCACCGTCTCGTACTCCTTGCGTACGAGACGGTCCCGGAACAGCGTCTGGTACGCGCCCCGTTCCTCCGGCCGCACGACGAAGAGGACGAGCCCGGCGGTCAGCCGGTCCAGCCGGTGGGCGGGCTGGAGCAGGGGCAGCGTCAGCTCGCGGCGGAGCCTGGCCACCGCGGTCTCGGTGATGTGCCGACCGCGCGGTGTCGTCGCCAGGAAGTGCGGCTTGTCCGCGATGACCAGATGCTCGTCCCGGTACACCACACCGACCGGGAAGGGCACCGGCTCCTCCGGTGCGAAGTCCCGGTGGAACCAGATGTACCGGCCGGCCGCGTACGGCTCCTGGCCCGTCACCGCGCCCTGGACGGAGACGAACCGGCCCCCGGCCAGCATGGCGTCCACCCGCTCCGCGCCGATCGCGTCGGCGAACCGGGCCAGCAGATGATCACGGACCGTCGGCCACCGCCCGTCCGGATCCTCCGGGAGCCGCACCCGGACCGGATCGACTCCGTCGCGCTGGGGCAGTGGTGACGGCGGAGGCTTGGCGCGCCCTCTCACCGGGACTCGCGGGCCGGACGGCCGGGGGTGCCCGAGGTGCCCGAGGTGCCGGTGCCCGGCGTGCTGGTTCTCATGGTTCCGGGCATCCTTCCACAGCGAGCGGCGTCCACGGGCACGGCTCAGCCCTTGGGGAACGTGAGCTTCAGGGGCCCGCAGCCGATCCGTTCGGCCTCTGCCGCGGCGTAGCCGGGCAACAGGTCACGGGTGAGTGTGAAACCCCCGTCGCCCGTCTGCCGCAGCTGCTCCGCCACGAAAATCACCGGGCCGGTCTGGCAGATCGCCCGGAACACCGCCCGGTTCCCGCCGGCCTTCCCGTACCCCGTGGTGCCCTTGACGGACTCCCCGGAGCGGAGCACGTCCCAGGAGTAGATCTCCGCCAGCGCCGGGTCCACCACCGTGGTCAGCCGCACCGCGGTCTCCCTGTCGCTGCTGCCCGCCTCGCAGACCCGGGCAGGGCCCCCTTCGCCACCGATCCGGGTGCGCCGCAGATCCGCGCGGTACGCGGTGGGAAGGGCGAAGCCCTTGACGCCGCAGAGGGCCGCCGGCCTCACGTCCTTCCAGGTCACCACGGCGGGCAGGGCGCGAGGCGCCGGGTAGGTGCCGGAACAGCCGAAGGACCGGATGACGCCGTTGGCCGTCTCGACGAGGGCGCCGGCCAGGGCGGAGCGGTCCGCCCGGTCGTACTCCGGCGAGATGCTCAGGGCCGCCTGGCCCATGCCGATGTCCACCACGGTCGGGCCGCTGAACTCGCCCCGTCCGGTGCAGCTCTGCGGCAGTGCCAGCCAGCCGCGCGACGACGACACCATGCCGGGCAGTCCGTCGCCGAGCGACACCATGCCGGCCGAGAGGAACTCCTGCGGCCACCGCTGTCCGTCGGTGCCCCGGAGCCCGTCCAGCCGGTGCACCCTGAGCGTGACCTGGCGGCGGGCACGGTCGTCCCGATAACTGGTGACGCGGCACTGGCCGATGGACAGACCGTCCCCTTGCGGATCGCTCCGCAGGGCCTGCTCCTCGGCCTCGGTTCTGCGGTCGCCGAACAGCTCCGACAGGGTGGAGTCGCCGAGCGAGTCCCAGCAGGGCGCGGGCCCGAGCAGGGGGAGCGTGTCCGTACGCCAGGCCACGGTGCCGGCTCCGACGAGCGCCCCGGCGAGCGCGGCCGAGGTGGCGGCGCGTGCGGTACGGCTCCGGAGCAGGCGGCGCACGAAGGAAGGCCTGGCCTCTGCGGCGGGCGCCGGGCTCTCGGGGGAGGTGCTGGCAGGGGCTGGTGTGTGGGGGCCGGTGTTCTCGGGGGAGCCGCTGCCGGGGGCAGCGGCTGGGGGCACGCCGTTCTCGGGGGCGACGCCGCCCGGGGCAGCGGCTCGCGACCCGTTCTCCGTTCCGGCGTCCTTGGCCGCACCGGCGTCTCCGACGTCCGTCATGGACTGCTCCTCGCTCACGCGTCCTCACCGCTTCCGGTTTCGCATCCGACGCGCTTGCCGACGGACTCGGCGAAACGGTCGAACACCTGCCGGTCGCCCGGACGGCCCCGGTCCTTGAGGCCGGTGTCGACGTGTCCGTAGAACACCGTCTGCCGTCCGCCGCAGGTGGTGCGCAGCAGCCCCTGGGCAGGCCCCTCCGGGAGGCCGTCGAACAGTGCGACCATGCGCGGCCGGCGTGCCATCACGTACTGCGCGGACGGTTCGTCGGGCATGCGCAGCGTCTTCCACACCACGGAACACGTCTGGAGTTCATCGGTGACCACGCCCACCTGCTCCTCGTACCGCGAACCCTTGCCGAAGTCGAAGGCCATCCCCGGGATCCGGCACAGCGGTGACCGCGCCGCTTCCCCGTCCTCGGCCACCGTCACGATCGGAGAGGTCATCCGCAGCGGCCGGTCGGGCGCGCACCCCGCCCGCTCCATCCCGGTACCGGCGGCGTCGAGCAGCATCCGGCCGACATCCTCGATATTGCCGATCGTGAACGGCATGGCCACCTTGCCGAGATGGCCGTCGCCCGTGCTCTCGCTCCGGATCGTCACGGCGGAGGGCCTGCCGTCCTTCCCGTCGCACGACTCGGGCAGCACCAGCATGGCGCGGTCACCGGCGACCAGTCCGTCGAGTCCGTCCGGCAGCGGCGAGGCCGAACCATCGAAGTACTGGGATATCCAGGCCCTGCGCTCCTTGGCCCCGGCGGGCACGGGGCCGTACTCCAGGGTTACCTGCTCCTTGAAGGTGAGGGGCTGATCCGAATCGTCGTCCTTGATCTCCGAGTTCACGGCCACCGTGCACGAGGCGTGCTCCCGCCCGGCCGAGGGCGGAGCGGACTCGGTGGCCTTCCGCTCCGATCCGTCCTTGCCGAGGGCCCCCTCGCCGAGGAAGGACGGGCCGCTGTTCTGCTCCCACGCGCCCCAGCAGTAGCTCTCCCGGAAAGGCCAGCTGTCCGTCGCCCACAGGACGGTGCCGGATACGAGCACCGCCCCGGCGACCACCCCGGCGAGGATCGTGGTCCGTCGTCTGCCGCCGCTGCCCATGTCATTCCCCCTTGCGAACCGCGGAGATCACAGCAAAACGCCGATGCTACGTCGTCACCGCCCTTGACGGGACCGGGGGTTGGGGCGCGGGCGCGAGAGAAGGGCAGCGGACCGGTAGCTGACCGCCTGGGGAAATGAAAGGATTCAACGCCTGGGGAGTCGGGGTAGAAAGCGCTTGCGCCGTGCACGGGGACGGCCCGTGCGCGCATCGCACCCGCAGCTACGAAGGAGTCCCGCCGTGCCCTCTGTACGCAGAACCGGACCAGCCCTGCTGACCGCCCTGGCGGCCGTGACCGCCCTCGCCACGCCCGCCGTTGCCGGCACGGTGACGCCCGCTCCGGCGCCCGGCGTGCCTGTCCCGGTGTCCGGTTCGCCCGCCCTCGCCGCCTGTACGGGCACCACCCCCGTCGTCTGTCACTTCGACGTGGCCCCCGGCACCTATCGCGTCACCGCGCGCATCGGCGGTGCCGTCGAAGGGCGTACGACGGTCACCGCCGAGACGCGGCGCACCATGCTGGGCGAGACACCGACCGCCGCCGGCCGGACGGCGGTCCGCTCCTTCACAGTCGATGTGCGCGAGCCGGAGGGCGAGCCCACCGGGGCGAGCGGCAGCCCCGGTCTCGACCTCACCTTCGGGGGGCCGGCCCCGCTCCTCGCCGACCTGCGTGTGACCCCGGCGCCGCGCACCCCGCAGCTCTTCCTGATCGGCGACTCGACGGTCTGCGACCAGCTCGGCAGCCCGTACACGGGGTGGGGCCAGGAGCTCCCGCAGTTCCTCCGGGCGGGCATGTCCGTCGCCAACTACGCCGACTCCGGGGAGAGTTCACAGAGCTATCTCGACCAGCCCCAGCTCTTTCCCACCGTCCGCCCGCTGATCCGCCGGGGCGACACCGTACTCATCCAGCTCGCCCACAACGACAAGCAGACGACCGAGGCGGACTACCGCGCCAACCTCACCACCATGATCGAGGGGATCCGTGCCGAAGGGGGACGGCCCGTCCTGGTCACCCCGGTCGTCCGGCGCTGGTTCAACGCCGACGGCACGCTGGACAACGGCACCGCGCTCCTGGTCAACGGCCTCGGGGTCGACCTGCCCGCGCAGATACGTCTTCTCGCCGCCGAACGGGACGTGCCGCTCGTCGATCTGACCGCTCTCACCCGGCACCGCGTCGAGGAGCTCGGCCCCGACGGTTCCAAGGCGCTCTACCTCACCGACGAGAAGCGCGACAACACGCACACCTCCGAGCGTGGAGCCACGGAGTACGCCGGCCTGGTCCGCGACCAGCTGCGTGACCAGCACCTGCTGCCGGGACGCCTCTTCCGCTGACCGAAGCCGCCCCGTTCCGTCCCGGCGGGAGCCGCCGGGACGGAACGGGGCGCGGGATCAGCCCAGTGCCGAGAACAGATACGAGAACTCCGCCGGTGCCGCGTCGAGCCGGTGCTCCGGCAGCACGCCCGGCCCGCAGGACTGCGAGCCGATGCCCTGCATCGCATGGTCCAGGTTGACCCAGACGCGGTCCCCGGCCACCAGGTCCGGCAGGTGCTCCGCCGCGTCCAGCTGCTCGCTCGTCCAGCGCCGCGCGGTGAACCAGAACGGCGCACCGCCCTCCGCCCGCAGTCCGTTGCCTCCGGTGTCCGTCAGCTCCGCCCACCGGACGTCGGCCCGCGCGCCGTTCTCCTGGGGCCTGACGTACGGGGTCTGGAGCGCGTCCACCTCCCTCTGCCATGGCCCGAGCATCGCGGCGGCCCGGGTGTCCGGGTACGCCTCACCCGGCCCGCCGCCGAACCACCGCGCACCGCCGTACGACGCGGGCAGCCCGAACCGGATGCCCAGCCGAGGCAGTGGCACCCGCCAGTCGCCCTCCGGCACCACGGAGACCGTCAGCCCGAGCCGGTCCCCGGCGGCCGTCCACCGGTACGTGGTGCGCAGCCCCAGGTCCCAGCCCGCCGGCGCCACCCGGGTCCGTACCGTCAGCGCCTCCCCGTCCGTCTCGACCGCGTCGAGACGGTGCCGCATCCGGTGCAGCCCCAGCTCCCGCCAGCGCAGCCCGTACCGCTCGTCCGGCTGCCAGGCCGCCCCGTTGTCGTTGTCGGTGGGCGCCCGCCACACATCCAGCCGCAGCCCCTCCACCGGAACGTCCCCGATGCGCACCGGAGCGCCGGTCGCCGCGTCGAAGACGCCGGGCCCGAGCGTGATCACGCCACCGGACCGAACCGGCCGCTCACCGGCCGCCGGCGCCGGAGCGGCCGGTGTGCCCGTCTCTACCTGGCCCCATGCCACCACGTGCCCGCGTTCGGCCCAGGCGGTGTCCTCGGCGAGTACGGCCCGTACCGTCCACAGGCCGTCGCCCCCGGCATCGGGTGTCACTTCCGCCGAGGCGCCCGGTGCCAGCTCCGGCACCGCCAGGGTGCCCGAGGCGACCAGTGCGCCGTCCACCTCGTGCGACCAGAGGAACTCCAGATGCCCCAGCCCGGCGAAGTCATGGCCGTTGGTGACCGCGAACGAACCGGGAGCCCGTCCCGGGCCGATCCGCACGGGCTCGATGACCTTCTTGTACTCGACGAGCCCGGGGGAGGGCGTACGGTCCGGGAAGAGCAGCCCGTCGCAGACGAAGTTGCCGTCGTGCAGTTCCTCGCCGAAGTCCCCGCCGTAGGCGAAGCCGTGCTCCGGATGTGCGAAGCCGTGGTCGATCCACTCCCAGACGAAGCCGCCCTGGCAGCGCTCGTACCGCTCGAAGAGCCGCTGGTACTCGCTCAGACCGCCCGGCCCGTTGCCCATGGCGTGCCCGTACTCGCACATGATGAAGGGCATCGCCCGCCGCCGGGCGTCGAGTTCCGCGTCGTCCCAGGGTTCCTCCGCCCGCTTGCCGATGAGTTCGACCTCGGCGTGCGTCGGATACATCCGCGAGTACAGGTCGACATCCTTGCAGGAGAGGTCGCCCTCGTAGTGCACCAGCCGCTCCGGATCCCGCCCCCTGATCCACTCGGCCATCGCGGTCAGCCCCCGGCCCGAACCGCACTCGTTGCCCAGTGACCAGATGATCACCGAGGCGTGGTTCTTGTCGCGCTCGACCATGCGGGCCGCCCGGTCGAGCAGCGCCGGGGTCCACCGCTCGTCGTCGACCGGATTGCGCCGCCACTCCAGGTCCACGAAGCCATGGGTCTCCAGGTCGCACTCGTCGATCACCCAGAGCCCGAGCTCGTCGCACAGGTCGAGGAAGGCGGGGTGCGGGGGATAGTGGCTGGTCCGCACCGCGTTGATGTTGTGCCGCTTCATCAGCACCAGATCGCGCCGCATCGTCTGCGCGTCGACCGCCCGGCCCGTCTCCGGGTCGAACTCATGCCGGTTCACCCCGCGGAACAGCAGCCGCCGGCCGTTGACCTTGATGACGCCGTCCTCGACCTCGACCGTGCGGAAGCCGATCCGCAGAGGCGTCCGCTCGCCGGGCGTGACCAGCTCCGCGTCGTACAGCCGGGGCGTCTCGGCGGTCCACGGCTCGACGGGCAGGGTCACGGACTCGCCCGCGGCCATGTCGACACCCAGCTCGGGCACCAGGACCCGGCCCTCCGCGCCCTCGCACTCCACGCGCAGCGTCCCGGAGCCCGCTCGGTGGTCGTAGCCCGCGTGCACGAAGAAGTCCCGGGCGGCGCCCCGGGGGCGGTGCAGCAGGGTCACGTCACGGAAGATGCCCGGCAGCCACCACTGGTCCTGGTCCTCCAGATAGCTCCCCGACGACCAGGCGTGGACCCGCACGGCCAGGACGTTCTCGCCGGAGCTCAGCAGATCTCCCACGGCGAACTCGTGCGGCAGCCGGGACCCCTTGAAATCACCCAGCTCCTGCCCGTTGAGCCAGACCCGGGCGCAGGACTCCACACCGTCGAACCGGAGCACGAACTCGCCGTCCAGGGGGCGGTCCCCGGGCAGCGTGAACGTCCGCAGATGGTCACCCGTCGGGTTCTCGGACGGCACCCGCGGTGGATCCACGGGGAAGGGATAGACGACGTTCGTGTACGCGGGAGCGCCACCGGCCCCCTGGAGCACCCAGTGACCGGGCACCGCGACCGTCCCCCACGCGGAGGCGTCGAACTCCGGCCGAGCGAACGACTCGTCCTCGTCACCCGCCCCGGCCGAGAGCCGGAAGCCCCACTCGCCGTTCAGGGACATCCGCCAGGCATCGGACGCCCCGGACCAGGAGCGCGGCGCGAGCCCACCGGAACCCGGGCTCGGATCCTCGTACCAGGGCAGCGTGTCGGTGTCGGTGCGGCTCATGCTTCTCCTCGCTCGGAAACACCCCTTGTCGAAGCTGACGTTAACCAGCAATGAACCGTTTCAACAAGAGGTGGCGGCGCGTACGGCGAAGCAGGACGGGAGGACGGCGAGCGGCCGCCGGACCGGCTTGCGGGTCGTCCGGCCGGGAGCCGGGCAGAGCGCAGAGCGCCGGAAGGCCCGCGCCGGCCGTGCGCCCCGTATCCGGTGCGGTGGCCGACGGGGCGATCCGGCCGGGCACCTGCCGGTGAGGGATCCCGGTCCCGGACGATTCGTTGCACCGCTCCCCAGGCCGCGGCGGCCCCGGCAACGCAAAGTGCCGACCAGGATCTCTCCTGATCGGCACGTGCCTTGTGTCCGAGGGGGGACTTGAACCCCCACGCCCGATAAAGGGCACTAGCACCTCAAGCTAGCGCGTCTGCCATTCCGCCACCCGGACTAGGTGTCTGTCTCGCGGGCCTTGCCCGTTCCGACGTGGAAAACCATAGCAAACATTGGAGGGTGCTCGATCACGCCCCGTTCGGTGTGACGTGCGTGTGACGACGGGTGGGCGGCCTTGGGTACGCGGGCCGGGCGCGGGAGGATGAGGGGGAGCACCACAGCGACAGTGGAAGGGAACCAGCGTGAGCGAGACCAAAGGGGCCAGGACCGGCTCGGGCGAGAGCGCCGAGAACGAGGTCGTCGACCTCTGTCGTGACCTGATCCGGATCGACACCAGCAACTACGGGGACCACTCCGGGCCGGGCGAGCGGGCTGCCGCCGAGTACGTCGCGGAGAAGCTCGCGGAGGTGGGACTCGAACCGCGGATCTTCGAGTCCCACAAGGGCCGCGCCTCCACGGTGGCGCGCATCGAGGGCGAGGACCCCTCCAAGCCGGCCCTGCTGATCCACGGCCACACCGACGTCGTTCCCGCCAACGCCCACGACTGGACGCACCACCCCTTCTCGGGGGAGATCGCGGACGGCTGCGTGTGGGGCCGGGGCGCGGTCGACATGAAGGACATGGACGCGATGACCCTGGCGGTCGTACGCGACCGGATGCGCAGCGGCCGCAAGCCGCCGCGCGACATCGTGCTCGCCTTCCTCGCGGACGAGGAGGCGGGCGGTACGTACGGTGCCCGGTACCTCGTCGACAAGCACCCGGACCTGTTCGAGGGCGTCACCGAGGCCATCGGTGAGGTCGGCGGCTTCTCCTTCACGGTCAACGAGAACCTGCGGCTCTATCTCGTCGAGACCGCGCAGAAGGGCATGCACTGGATGCGGCTGACCGTGGAAGGCACGGCCGGCCACGGTTCGATGACCAATGACGACAACGCGATCACCGAGCTGTGCGAGGCCGTCGGGCGGCTGGGGCGGCACAACTGGCCGGTCCGGGTGACCAAGACCGTGCGCTCCTTCCTGGACGAGCTGTCCGACGCGCTGGGCACCCCGCTCGACCCGGAGGACATGGACGCCACGCTGGCCAAGCTCGGCGGCATCGCCAAGATGGTCGGCGCGACCCTGCGCAACTCCGCGGCCCCCACCATGCTCGGCGCCGGCTACAAGGTGAACGTCATCCCGGGACAGGCGACCGCGCATGTGGACGGCCGCTTCCTGCCGGGGTACGAGCAGGAGTTCCTGGCCGATCTCGACCGGATTCTCGGCCCGCGCGTCAGGCGCGAGGACGTGCACGGCGACAAGGCTCTGGAGACGGACTTCGACGGCTCGCTCGTGGACGCGATGCAGATCGCGCTCAAGGCCGAGGACCCCATCGCGCGCGCGGTCCCGTACATGCTCTCCGGCGGTACGGACGCCAAGTCCTTCGACGACCTCGGTATCCGCTGCTTCGGATTCGCTCCGCTGAAGCTTCCGCCGGAGCTCGACTTCGCGGGCATGTTCCACGGAGTGGACGAGCGCGTTCCGGTCGAGGGCCTGAAGTTCGGCGCACGGGTGCTCGACCGTTTCATCGACCACAGCTGAACCGGCGACATTCCGTCGACAATCGCCAGCCTGTACGTATCTAACCGGAACGAGTGAAAGGGAGGGATCGCTCGTAGCCCGATTACTTCTTCCTCGTTACAAGTCATGCGGTCCGCGGCTGGGGCCGCACTTGCCAACTAGGAGGAATAATGATCAAGAAGATCGTCGCAGCTGCGGCTGTCACCGGTGGTCTGGTGCTCGCGGGCGCCGGCATGGCCGTTGCCGACTCGGGCGCCCAGGGTGCCGCCATCGGTAGCCCCGGTGTGCTCTCGGGCAACGTCGTTCAGGTTCCCGTCCACGTTCCCGTGAACGTGTGCGGCAACACGATCTCCGTGATCGGGCTGCTGAACCCGGCCTTCGGCAACACCTGCGTCAACGCCTGACGTTGTGCGTCAACCCGTAAGGGTTTGAGCCCGCTCGGCCCCGGAGTGCTCGCCATGTGCTTCGGGGCCGTCGGGTCCTTTGCCTCCGCACGGTCAAGTCCGGGGGTATTCCGGAAGGCAGAAGGCAGGAAACAACCTATGCGACAGGTCACGCGTAAAGGCCTGATCACCATGGCGGCTGCGGGCGGTGTGCTCGCGCTCAGTGGCGGTTACGCGCACGCCGACGCGGGAGCGGCCGGCGGCGCATCGAATTCCCCGGGGGTGCTTTCAGGGAATTCGGTACAGATTCCGGTCGAGGTGCCGGTCAACGTCTGCGGCAATTCCGTGAGCGTGGTGGGACTGCTCAACCCGGCAGCGGGCAACGCCTGCGGGAACGGTGCGGCCGCAGGCCACCACGGTTCGGCCGCCGGGGCCTCGGGCAGTCACGTCTCGGACGGCCGCGGCCAGGGGGTGCGGGCGGGGACCGGCAAGCACCGGGCCGTCAGCAGTGAAAACGGGGGCGGAGCCACCGCGGAGGGGACCGCGAAGGGATCGCCCGGGCTGCTCTCGGGCAACCAGATCCAGGCACCCATCGACATCCCCGTGAACGCCTGCGGGAACAGCGTCACCATTGCCGGCCTGCTGAACCCGGCCACCGGCAACACATGCGAGAACGACAGCACGCCGCCGGTCGATCCGGTGGTTCCGGTCACCCCGGTGACCCCCGAGGTGCCGCCGGCGCCCGGACCTCGCACCATCCCCAACGCGCCCGAACCGCAGACCCTGCCGGCGAGCACGCCGCAGCTCGCGCACACCGGAGGGGGCGGGCTCGACCTGCTCATCCCGGCGGGCGCGGGTCTGCTGCTCGCGGGCGCGGGCGCAGTGCTCTACCGCCGCGCCAAGGCCGCCGCCTGACGGCAGCAGGCAGCACGGCGAAGGGAACGGGCCCCGCGGCAGCGGGGCCCGTTCCGTGTTACCAGGTGGCTCGCAGCTGGCGGATGATCCGTCGCCGCAGCCGCACCCGGCGGCTGCCGTCCAGGCGCAGCGTGAGTCGGTCCAACTCCCAGTGCCCGTACTCGGCATGGTCGGTCAACAGGCGGGCTGTCTCCTTCCGGGACACCCCGCGCGGCACGTACACATCGACAAATTCGTATTCCGGCATCGCATCTATTGTGCGGGCAGAGCCCGTGTACGGATAGCGTCTGCCCTATGTCTGATGCTGCGCAGCCCACCGCTGCCGAGGTACGCGCCGCCGCCGATGCGGTCAAAGCCGCGATCGACCACCACCTCGCGGCGGTCGAACGCCGGTCCGGGGACGACGACCCCGCTGTCTACGACGCGTTCAACGCACTGGCGGCCGCGGCGGAGGTCTACGACGAACTCCTCTACGACCGTCATGACGAGGTCACCCCGTTCGAGATTCCGGGTGTGGAGGACTCCCTGCCGCCGTACAGCGGTCCGGAGGAGCCGAACGCGCTGAGCGTGCTGATCCGCCGCGATTACGCGGTGGTGGAGCCGCAGCGGCTGCTCGCGCAGGCGCAGCGCCTTGCCGACGTGGATCCGGATGACCGAGGCAGCGAGACCGCGGCCGTGGTCGGCGGCAGCGTCCACGCGGCTCTGGGCGTGCTCTTCGGGGAGTACGAGGCGGACGAGATCGCCTCCCGGCACACCGAGTTCGGTCTGGAGGAGGGTGACTCGACTCTCTGGGTCGCGGCCGCGGACGAGCTGCCCGAGCCGGGGGAGTGGCTCGGCGCCCCGTTCGACGACGCGGATCCGCAGCTGGTGGTCTGCCGCTTCGATGTCAGCGCCGTCTTCGACGAGGACGACCTGGACGAGGAACTGGACGGTCTGGCGAAGGGCAGGAGCTGATCTCCCGCTTCTGGTCCTGGTTCCGCTCCTGGTCCTGGTCCTGAACGAGCTGTACCGGAGGGCTGGGCGGGCGCGTGACGCGCCCGCCCAGCCCTCCGCGGCTTTTCGGGGCGGCCCGGGGCAGCCAAGGCCGCTGCGGGCCCCGGAGGTCAGCCGTCGGACGCCTCCAGCAGCGTGCGCAGCCGGGTGGTGCGGTCCTGGGCGGGGGACTCGGCCACGGCGCGGGGCAGGGCCTGGTCGACGCCGTGCACCACGGACAGGTGCTGCTCCGCCCGGCCGAACGCGGTGTAGACCCAGGGACGGCTCAGCCCCTGGGCGGCGTCACCCGGCAGTACGACGACGACCGCGGGCCACCGCATCCCCGCCGCCTGGTGGGCACTGAGCGCCCAGGCGTGCCGGACGGAGGCCGCGACCAGCTCCTGCGGTACGACGACGGGGCTCCCCGCACAGTCCAGATGCAGTCCCTCGGCGTCGGCCGAGACGACGACACCGGGCACGGTCCTGCCCGGCGCGGGGACATGGGCCACCCTGTCCCCGGGATCGAAACCGGCGAAGCGGCCGGGGCCCGGGTTGAGCCGCTGCTTCAGCGCCTCGTTCAACGCCCGGGTGCCGGCCTGACCGCCGTGGCCGACGGTGATGACCTGGGTGTCCGAGGACGGTACCCCGATGGCGCGCGGCACGGAGTCGGCGACCAGCTGCACGGTGCGGTGAACGGCCTCGCCCGCGTCACGCACGGGGACGATCACGACCTCCTTGCCGGGCGCCTCCACCTGGTTGAGCTCACCGATACCGATGCCGGAGACCAGCTCACCGATCGGCCCCGGGTCCGGGGTGCGGGAGACGACCTGGGGGCACGCGCGGGCGGCCAGCACATCGGCGAACACCCGCCCCGCGCCTGCCGATCCGAGCACGCCGGGATCTCCGCTGAGCACCAGACGGGTGCCGTCGGCAAGGGACTCCACCAGCATGGCGCCGGTCTCGACGTCCAGCTGCGGGGCGTCCAGCACGACGAGCAGGTCGAGGGCGAGAGCTCCGTCCTCGTCCCGCCCGGGGCCCTCCGCGCCCGAAAGGAGCCCGGCGAGCGTGACGGCGGACAGCGGATCGCCGGAGCTGCCCGTGGCCGCGGCGAGGCGCTGCCGGCCGTCCACGCTGTGCGTGGCGCCCAGGGCTCGCAGGCCGAGAGCGCCGGCGGCGGCGATCAGCTCCGCGGGTTCGGCCTTCGCCGCCTCGCCGCCCGTGTGGGCGACCAGGCCGTGGGCCGCGGCGGTGCGGATCAGTTCGGCGGCCGAGGGGGAAGGCGCCGCAGCGGCGGCATCCGACCAGTCGGCGTCCTTCTCGCAGGCGTTGACCAGCCGGGCGAGCCCGTCGGCGAGGCTCTCCTCCGCCAGTGCGTACCGGTCGAGGCCGAGGAACACCTGCACCGGCTCCCGCTCGGCCGCAGGCTCCGCGCCCTCCCCGGTTCCGCCGTGCTCACCGGCCTCCCCGTCCCCGCCGCTCTCCCCGTCCTGCGGGCCTTCCTGCTCGGGGCCGTCCTGGAAGACCAGGACGACACCTTCGGCGACGGCGTGCTGGACCGCCGCGTCGGGGTCGGTCACCGCCCGCTCGGCGAGCGCGGCGCGGACCCGCTCCGCGTCCAGCGCGGTGTGGCCCCGCAGCGCGGCGCGCTCCAGCAGCCAGCCCACCAGGGCCGCGGTGCGCCGCTCGTCGTCGGGTCCGCAGCCGGGGCCGAGGAGTGCGCGGGCGAAGGCGTCGGCCTGTTCGGGGCTGACGCGCGGCAGGGACAGCAGCTGCCACGGGTCCTCGCGCAGGACCTCGTCCGCGCGGGCGCCCAGGGTGCCGGCCGCAGGACCGGCCAGCGCATCCGGAGCGCCTCCCCGGGCCAGCACGGCCGCCACGGCCGCGACAGCCTCCGCGGACGCGCTCGGGGACGCGTGGACGGGTTCGGGGGCCCGCTCACGCACGGGCGCCGGTGCGGGGGCGGTCCGGCGGGCGGGGGAAGGGGCGGGGGAGTCGAAGAACGCGGCGCCCGGCTTCTCCCCGCTCTCCACGGCCCGCACCGCGGCCAGCAGATCGGCCGCCGGGCCGCTCAGCTTGGAACCGGCGGCGATGGGACCCTCCTTCTCGGCCTTCCGCTTCTCGATCCGCTTCCGCAGCTCGCGCTGGGCCGCCAGCTCCGCCTCGGCCTCGGAAGGAGCCCCGGCAGCGGCCTCGCCGCCCTCGGCGCTCCCGTCCGCGTCCGCGACGGCGTCCGCCTCCGACGCGGCCTCGGCCCCGTCGCTCTCCTCCGCTCCGCCCGCCTCCTCGGGGCTGCCGGAAGCTCCGTGACCGCCGGGAGCACCGGCTCTCTCCCCGGCGGCGGGCGTCCCCCCGTCACAGGCCCCCGCAGCGGCCTCCTCGGCGGGCGCGGTGGCGGGCTCGTCCGCGACGACGCTGTCGTCGTCGGTGGCCGGGGAGCCGGGGGATTCCCCCCGGGGAAGCGCAGTCACAGCGTGCTCCAGTCCTGGTCCGGATAGCGGTGCACGGGCGCCGACACATCGTCGAGCGCCTGGCAGATCTCGTCAGGAAGACTAAGCGCCTCCACTGACAATGCCTCCGTGAGCTGCCGCGCGTTGCGCGCGCCGACGATCGGGGCCACCACCCCCGGCCGGTCCCGCACCCAGGCCAGTGCCACCTGGAGCGCCGTGGTGGCCAGCCCTTCGGCCGCGGTCGCCACGGCGTGCACGATGCGGCTCGCCGGGTCGTCGAGATACGGCTCGACGAAGGGGGCCAGCAGCTCCGACGCGCCCCGCGAGTCCGCCGGGGTGCCCGTGCGGTACTTCCCGGTCAGTACGCCCCGGCCCAGGGGTGAGGACGGCAGCAGCCCCACACCGAGGTCGAGCGCGGCCGGCAGCACCTCGCGCTCCACGCCGCGTTGCAGCAGCGAGTACTCCATCTGCGTACTGGCGAGCCGGGTCCGCGCCCCGGGCGAGGCGAGCTGCCAGGTCGCGGCCTTCGCCAGCTGCCAGCCGCAGAAGTTGGACACCCCCGCATAGCGGGCGCGTCCGCTGGAGACCGCTATGTCCAGCGCCTGGAGCGTCTCCTCCAGCGGGGTCATGGGGTCGAACGCGTGGACCTGCCACAGATCCACGTAGTCCGTGCCGAGCCGTGCCAGCGAGTCGTCCAGGGCGGCCAGCAGATGTCCGCGCGAGCCGTTGAACCGGCGGTACGGATCGGCCACGCTGCCCGCCTTGGTCGCGATGACCAGATCGTGCCGGGGCACCAGGCCCCCGACGAGCTGCCCGAGCAGATACTCGGCCTCCCCGCCCCCGTACACATCCGCCGTGTCGACCAGGGTGCCGCCCACCTCCCAGAAGGCCTTCAGCTGCTCGGCAGCGTCGTGCTCGTCGGTGTCCCGGCCCCAGGTGAGGGTGCCGAGCCCGATCCGGGACACTCGAAGGCCGGTGCGGCCGAGATGCCTCTGCTCCATGGGCGCTGAGATTACTGGCCGGAGCCCCGGGCGTCGCAGGCCCGGGGACAACCGGGGCCCGGGTGGCCCCTGCCGTATCGCCCTCCCGCGCGCTAGAGTCCGGAACACAGGGACGTTACTGATCAGTAAGGGGAGCGGCTATGCGGCTCGGCATCAATCTCGGTTACTGGGGCGCGGGAATGGACGGCGACAATCTCGCCGTCGCGCAGGAGGCCGACCGGCTCGGCTATGACGTCTGCTGGGCGGCCGAGGCGTACGGCTCCGACGCGCCGACCGTGCTGACCTGGGTCGCCGCGCAGACCGAGTCCATCGACGTCGGCTCCGCGATCATGCAGATCCCGGCCCGTCAGCCCGCCATGACGGCGATGACCGCAGCCACCCTCGACTCCCTCTCCGGCGGCCGCTTCCGCCTCGGCCTGGGAGTGTCCGGACCGCAGGTCTCCGAGGGCTGGTACGGCGTCAAGTTCGACAAGCCGCTCGCCCGCACCCGCGAGTACGTCGAGATCGTCCGCAGGGCGATGTCCCGGGAGCGCCTCTCGTACGAGGGACAGCACTGGACGCTCCCGCTGCCGGACGGACCGGGCAAGCCGATCAAGCTGACGGTGCACCCCCAGCGCGAGCACATCCCGCTGTACATCGCCGCGATCGGCCCCAAGAACCTGGAGCAGACCGGCGAGATCGCCGACGGGGCCCTGCTGATCTTCCCCTCCGCGGACCACCTGGAGGAGACCGCGGTGCGGCATCTGCGGGCCGGCCGGGAGAAGGCCGGGCTGACCATGGAGGGCTTCGACGTCTGCCCCACCCTGCCGCTCGCGGTCGGCGACGACGTCAACGGCCTCGCCGACATGTTCCGGCCCTACACCGCGCTGTACGTCGGCGGGATGGGCAGCCGCAAGCAGAACTTCTACAACCAGCTCGCCCAGCGCATGGGGTACGAGAAGGAGGCCGCCGAGATCCAGGAGAAGTACCTGTCCGGCGACAAGGCCGGTGCGGCCGCCGCCGTACCGCATCAGCTGATCGACCAGACCACGCTGCTGGGCTCGGTGGAGCGGATCGCCGACCGGATGCGGGCGTACGCCGCCGCGGGCGTCACCACCCTGACCCTGGCTCCCGCGGGGTTCACGCTCGACGAGCGGATCGCCGCGCTGCGGGCCGGGACGGACGCGCTGGAGCGGGCCGGGCTCGCGTAGCGCGTCCCGGGGCATGACTACGGCCGTGGTGGGGGCTCGGGGATCTTCCCCTCCACGGCCGTCACCGGGAACAACGCGGCCGGGCCCGATCGGGTTACGGGCTATGCGGAAACGGTTCGCCAGAACAGGTCCGCCAGGAAGCCGGTACCCGATCGGAGCAGTGCGGGACCCGTCGTGTTGCCCGCCGGGACCGGGCGCATTTGACTGTCGCTCGGCGGATGCCGGTACGGAGGTGGCAGTGATGCTCTCGGCAAGGAACCTGTTCCAGGAGATTCTCGACGACGACGAGTCGTTCCGGCTGTTCTGTTCCATCGCTGCCAGCGGGGAGTCGCAGGGCGGCTGGGAGAACGGCCGCATCGCGGCCCTCGTACCCGCGAGCCAGCGTGCGCTCGCACCCAAGATCGCCCGGCACGGCGCCGACGAGGACAAGCACGGGCGGATCTTCAACGCCCTGCTGAGGAAGCGCGGTCTGACCGCGGTCCCGGTCCCGTCCGAAACCGACTACACGATGCTGCTGGAGAAGCACGGCATCGGCCTCGCCCATGAGCAGCTGGGGCGCGAGGAACCGCTCACCGAGCGCGACATCATCACCTATCTCGCCCACAGCCGGGTGACGGAGCAGCGCGCGTCCGAGCAGATGCGGCTGCTGCGCAGGTACTTCGCCGACCATCCCGTGGTGGGCCGTGCGGTCAGGATGATCTCGAACGACGAGGACAACCACCTGGCGTACTGCCACGAGGAGCTGCTGCGCTTCGCCGCGGCCGGGCACGGACGGACGATCCAGCACATCCTGCGCGAGTGCGCCCTCGCCGAGATCCGGGTGTACCGCGACGTCAGCCTCGCCGTGATGGATCACATGGGCCGCGTCCTCGGCTGGTCCCGGGCGAAGGCCGCGGTACTGGCGGCGGGGATCCACGCGGTCTACGCGTACGAGCGGCTCATCGGCTGGCGGCGCATGGTCAGCCTGACGCCCCCCGAGCGGCGCGACGCGCTGGGCGGGCCCGCTGCTGCGGCCCCCGAGTTCGCCTGAGCGGGCCGGCGGCCGGGCCGCGGGCCGGGCGCGTCAGAGCCAGCCGCGCCGCTTGAACTGGCGGTACAGGCCGACGACGGCGCCCGCCATCAGCAGCACGACCGCCGGATAGGCCCAGATCCAGTCGAGCTCCGGCATGTGGTGGAAGTTCATGCCGTAGATCCCGGCCACCATCGTCGGCACGGCGGCCATCGCCGCCCAGGCCGAGATCTTGCGCATGTCGTCGTTCTGCCGCACCCCCATCTGCGCCAGATGCGCGGACAGGATGTCCGAGAGCAGCCGGTCCAGCCCCTCCACCTGCTCGTTGGCGCGTGTCAGATGGTCCTGGACGTCCCGGAAGAACGGCTGCGACTGCGCGTGGACGAAGGGCACCCCGGCGCTCGCCAGCCGGGCCATCGGCACCGCCAGCGGCACCGTCGCCCGGCGGAACTCCAGCACCTGGCGCTTGAAGGTGTAGATGCGGGCCGCGGTGTTCTTGGAGTCGCCGGTGCCGTTCGGGGCGAATACCTGCGTCTCCAGCTCCTCCAGGTCGACCTGGAGCTCGCCCGCGACATCGATGTAGTGGTCCACGACCGCGTCACTGATCGCGTACAGGACGGCCGTGGGCCCGTGCTTCAGGACCTCGGGCTCGGCCTCCAGACGGCGGCGGACCGCGGCCAGGGGCGCTCCCTCGCCGTGGCGGACCGTCACCACGAACGAATCGCCTATGAACACCATCAGCTCGTCCGCGCTGACCGCGTCGCTCTCGTGCTCGTACACGATCGGCTTGATCACCGCGAACAGCGAGTCGTCGTACACCTCGAGCTTCGGCCGCTGGTGTGCCGCCAGCGCGTCCTCCACCGCCAGCGGGTGCAGTCCGAACTCGCTGCTGACCAGGTCGAACTCCTTCTCCGTGGGCTCGTGCAGGCCGATCCACAGGAACGCGTCGCCGGCGGCCCGCGCCTGTGCGAGGGCGTCGGAGAGGTCGGCGGGGCCGTCGGTGCGGCGTCCGTCCCGGTAAATGGCGCAGTCCACGATCACGCGCGCATTCTCCCCCGCACCGGTCCCTGGCGCACCTTCGCGGGGC
Source organism: Streptomyces sp. NPDC026062 (assembly GCF_055568375.1). Lineage (NCBI taxonomy): Bacteria > Bacillati > Actinomycetota > Actinomycetes > Kitasatosporales > Streptomycetaceae > Streptomyces > Streptomyces sp. NPDC026062. The sequence goes on along the minus strand of NZ_JBVHOQ010000025.1, from coordinate 102,030 downwards.
GTCGGCCTACGCTGGCCGGTATGCCGACCCTGATCCTCGTCCGTCACGGACGCTCCACCGCCAACACCTCCGGGGTGCTCGCCGGCCGCACCCCCGGTGTCGCACTCGACGAGCGCGGCACCGAGCAGGCCGCCGCTCTCCCCGGGCGGCTGGCCGCCCTGCCGCTCGTCGCCGCCGTCAGCAGCCCGCTGCAACGCTGCCGGGAGACCCTCGGGCCGCTGCTCGCCGCCCGGCCGGAGCTGCCGCTGCACACCGAGGAGCGGATCAGCGAGTGCGACTACGGCGACTGGTCCGGACGCAAGCTCGCGGAGCTCGCCGACCAGCCGCTGATGACGGTCGTGCAGCAGCACCCCTCGGCGGCGGCGTTCCCCGGCGGTGAGTCGATGCGGTCGATGCAGGCACGTGCCGTGGACGCGGTACGGGACTGGAACGCGAGGATCGAGGCGGAGCACGGCGAGAACGCCGTCTACGTGATGTGCTCCCACGGCGACATCATCAAGTCGCTCGTCGCCGACGCCCTCGGCATGCACCTGGACCTCTTCCAGCGCGTGCAGGCCGACCCGTGCTCCGTCACCGCGATCCGCTACACCAGGCTGCGTCCGTTCCTGCTGAGGCTCGGCGACACCGGCGATCTGGCCTCGCTGGCGCCCCGCGAACCGGGACCGGACGCGAGCGCCGGCACGGGGGCGGCGGCCGGCGGCGAAGGGAACGCGGCGGTCGGCGGCGGCGCTGGGGCGCCGTGATCGCTCCGCACAGTAGGGTGGACGCGCCGTAGACGCCTTTCCGGGAGACTCTTCCGGACCGGCCCGGCCGACCCTCATATACCGTCGATATCAAGGGAGACAGGACGTGTCCCGTCAGGTGTTCCTCTACGACCCCCCGGACCGTTTCGTGGCGGGTACGGTCGGTCTGCCTGGACGTCGTACGTTCTTCCTCCAGGCATCCTCGGGCGGACGCGTCACCAGCGTGGCCCTGGAGAAGACCCAAGTCGCCGCGCTCGCCGAGCGGGTGGACGAGCTGCTCGACGAAGTGGTGCGGCGCACCGGCGGGAACTCGCCCGTGCCGGCCATGGCCCCGATGGACGTCACCGACACCGCCCCCCTCGACAACCCCGTCGAGGAGGAGTTCCGGGTCGGCACCATGGCCCTGGCCTGGGACGGCGAGGAACAGCGCATGATCGTCGAGGCGCAGGCCCTGGTCGAGCTGGACGCGGACTCCGTCGAGGACCTCGCGGAGGCCGAGGAGCGGCTGCTCCAGGACGAGGAGAACGGCCCGCCGATGCTCCGCGTCCGGCTCAGCGGCGCGCAGGCCAGGGCATTCGCCAAACGAGCCCTGAACGTCGTGAACGCCGGCCGCCCCCCGTGCCCCCTGTGCAGCCTGCCGCTCGATCCGGAAGGACATGTATGCCCGCGCCAGAACGGATACCGTCGCGGGGCCTGACCGGCGACGGGCTGCTCACCCTGCTCGGCAAGGGTGAGCTCAGCGTCCTGGGGCAGGTCCGCGGGGCGTCCAACGCGGTGCTCTACTGCTCGGTGGCGTACGAGGGCGAGCAGGCCCACTGCGTCTACAAGCCGGTGGCCGGCGAGCAGCCCCTGTGGGACTTCCCCGACGGCACCCTCGCCCAGCGCGAGGTCGCCGCCTATGAGGTCTCCGAGGCGATGGGGTGGGGCCTGGTCCCGCCGACCGTGCTGCGGGACGGCCCGTACGGGCAGGGCATGTGCCAGCTCTGGATCGAGGCGGCCCCGCAGGACGAGGACGCCCCCGGGCTGCTCGCCCTCGTCGAGGAGGAGGAGCCGGGCGAGGGCTGGAAGCCCGTGGCCCTCGCCGAGGTGGGGGAGGGGAGGACGGCCCTGCTGGTGCACGCGGACGACCCCCGGCTGCGCCGGCTCGCGGTGCTCGACGCGGTGATCAACAACGGCGACCGCAAGGGCGGGCATCTGCTGCCCGCACCCGACGGCCGGCTGTACGGCATCGACCACGGTGTGACCTTCAACGCGGACGACAAGCTGCGCACGCTGCTGTGGGGCTGGGCGGGCGAGCCGCTGACGGCGGAGGCCGTCGAGGTGCTGGACCGCCTGGCCGCGGAACTGGAGCCCGGGGCCGCGCTGACCACCCGGCTGGGCGAACTGATCACCACCGCCGAGATCGATGCCCTGCGGGACCGGGTGGCGGCGCTGCGCAGCACGGGACTGCACCGGGAACCCAGCGGCGAGTGGCCGGCCATCCCCTGGCCGCCGGTGTGACGCGGCCCGTGTGACCGTCCCGGGTCCACCGGTGGCCCCCGGTCCTCCCGGGGGCAAGCACCTTCCGGCCCCGGACGCAAGAGTGCGACTTCGGACAGGATCCCCCCTCCGGTTCGTATCCGGAAGCCGCGTCCGGTTACGCTCGTGGCATGCATGCCTGGCCCGCTTCTGAGGTCCCCGCCCTGCCTGGCAAGGGCCGCGACCTTCGGATCCACGACACCGCGACCGGCGGACGGATCACCCTTGACCCCGGTCCCGTCGCCCGCATCTATGTCTGCGGCATCACGCCGTACGACGCGACCCATATGGGTCATGCGGCGACCTACAACGCGTTCGACCTCGTTCAGCGCGTGTGGCTCGACACCAAGCGGCAGGTCCACTACGTCCAGAATGTGACGGACGTGGACGACCCGTTGCTGGAACGGGCCGTGCGCGACGGACAGGACTGGACCGAGCTCGCCGAGCGCGAGACGGCCCTGTTCCGCGAGGACATGACCGCCCTGCGCATGCTCCCGCCGCAGCACTACATCGGAGCCGTCGAGGCGATACCCGGCATCGTGCCGCTCGTCGAACGGCTGCGGGACGCGGGTGCCGCCTACGAGCTCGACGGCGATGTGTACTTCTCCGTCGACACCGACCCGCACTTCGGCGAGGTCTCCCACCTCGACGCCGAGGCGATGCGGCTGCTCTCCGCCGAACGTGGCGGCGACCCGGACCGCCCCGGCAAGAAGAACCCGCTCGACCCGATGCTCTGGATGGCCGCCCGCGAGGGAGAGCCGAGCTGGGACGGCGGCTCGCTCGGTGCCGGCCGGCCCGGCTGGCACATCGAATGCGTGGCCATCGCCCTGGACCACCTCGGCATGGGCTTCGACGTCCAGGGAGGCGGCTCCGACCTCGCCTTCCCGCACCACGAGATGGGCGCCTCGCACGCCCAGGTGCTGACCGGTGAGCACCCGTTCGCCCAGGCGTACGTGCACGCCGGCATGGTCGCCCTGGACGGCGAGAAGATGTCCAAGTCCAGAGGCAACCTGGTCTTCGTCTCGGCGCTGCGCCGCGACGGCGTGGACCCGGCGGCGATCCGTCTCGCGCTGCTCTCGCAACACTACCGCTCCGACTGGGAGTGGACCGACCAGGTGCTCGCCGACGCGGTGGAGCGGCTCGCGCGCTGGCGCGCCGCCGTGTCCCGGCCCGACGGGCTGTCCGCCGACGCGCTGGTCGAGGAGGTCCGCGCGGCCCTCGCCGACGACCTGGACGCCCCGGCGGCGCTGGCCGCGGTGGACCGCTGGGCCGAGCGGCAGACCGCCGACGGCGGATCGGACGAGGGAGCGCCGGGGCTCGTCTCGCGCACCGTCGACGCCCTGCTCGGTGTCGCGCTGTAACCGACCCCCGTACAAAGTCCGTTCACCGGCCCCGAACTTCCTGGCGGAGTTCGGGGCCGGTCCCGTTTTGTCCGTGGTCAAATGCTCGGTGCTGCGCTAAAAGCTCTCTATGCAATCACCAACGCGCATCAGAGGGGCAGTAGTTGCCACGCTGCTGGGGCTGCTCGCGACGGTCTCGGGACCGGGCGGCGCCCAGGCGGCCGGCCCGGCCGGACCCACCGGCACCATGGTCGGCGGGCGAGTCCCGCGCGGCGCCGCACCGTTTCGCCACGGCCGGTGACGCCGGGGAGCCGGGCGGGTGCGCACCTGCCCGGCTCCGGGCTGCCCGGATCAGTCCTCCGAGGAGTCGTCCCGGGAGTCCTCCGACGAATCCGGCGGGGGAGCGCTCGTCCCTGGACCGCCTGCCGGGCCGGAACCCTCGCCGGAGCCGGTCACGGAACCCGACCCGGTCCCGCCCACCGGCCCGGGGCCGGAATCCGGCCTGGGCGGCTTGGGCGGCCTGGTCCGGCCGCTCGACGGATCCCGCAGATACGGGCCCTCGCCGCTCTCCGTGGCGTGCCCGCCGGGCGTCTGGCCGGCGCCGGGATCCCGGCGCCGCAGATAGCGCTCGAACTCGCGGGCGATGGCCTCGCCGCTCGCCTCGGGAAGCTCCGCGGTGTCCCGGGCCTCCTCCAGCGTCTGTACGTATTCCGCCACTTCGCTGTCCTCGGCGGCCAGCTGGTCGACGCCGAGCTGCCAGGCGCGTGCGTCCTCGGGCAGTTCACCCAGCGGGATGCGCAGCCCGAGGAGGTCCTCCAGGCGGTTCAGCAGCGCCAGGGTGGCCTTCGGGTTGGGCGGCTGCGACACGTAGTGCGGCACCGCCGCCCACAGGCTCACCGCGGGTACGCCCGCGTGCGTGCACGCTTCCTGGAGGATGCCGACGATGCCGGTCGGCCCCTCGTACTTGGTCTCTTCCAGGTCCATGGTCCGCGCCAGATCCGGGTCGGACGTGACGCCGCTGACCGGCACCGGGCGGGTGTGCGGGGTGTCGCCGAGCAGCGCACCGAGCACCACCACCATCTCGACGCCCAGTTCATGGGCGAAGCCCAGGATCTCGTTGCAGAACGAGCGCCAGCGCATCGACGGCTCGATGCCTCTGACCAGGACGAGATCGCGGGGCTTGTCACCGCCGATACGGACCACGGAGAGCCGGGTGGTCGGCCAGGTGATCTTGCGCACCCCGCCGTCCAGCCAGATCGTGGGGCGGTTGACCTGGAAGTCGTAGTAGTCCTCGGCGTCCAGCGCCGCGAACACCTCGCCCTTCCATTCCCGGTCCAGATGCGCGACCGCCGTGGAGGCGGCGTCACCGGCGTCGTTCCACCCCTCGAACGCGGCCACCATGACCGGGTCGATCAGCTCGGGAACCCCTTCGAGCTCGATCACCCAGGCCTCCTTCCGAAGTTCCCTTGCGTACGGAACAACCTTACGGCTTTTGGCCACTCGCTCCGCAGTCCTTGCGCAGGGCGGGATGAACCCGGGCCAGGGGACTGCGCCGGACCGGAGCGGGGCATCGTTCTCTCGATACATCCGAGCTGTATGGGGTCAATTTCCGTTCAACCCTGGACGTTGGGGCCTTCGGGGCGCTATACATCGGATGACCAGAGTAAAGGTCCGATGTTATTTCCCCTGGGGGCGCACATGAGTCAGACCGTCACGGACTTCGAGGTCCACGACATCCGTTTTCCGACCTCGGAACAGCTGGACGGCTCGGACGCCATGAACCCCGATCCCGACTACTCGGCCGCCTATGTCGTACTGCGTACCGACGCCGCGAACGGTGACGGCGGCGGTGGCGAATTCGAGGGACATGGCTTCTGTTTCACCATCGGGCGCGGCAACGAGGTGATGGCCGCAGCCATCGACGCGCTGCGGCCCTATCTGATCGGGCGTCCGGTGCCGCGGACCGCGGCCGACCTCGGCGAGCTGTACCGCGACCTCACCCATGATTCGCAACTGCGCTGGCTGGGCCCCGAGAAGGGCGTGATGCACATGGCGGCCGGCGCGGTCGTCAACGCGGCCTGGGACCTGGCGGCCAAGCACGCGGGAAGACCCGTCTGGCAGTTCCTGGCCGAGATGACGCCCGAGGAGCTCGTCTCCCTCGTCGACTTCCGGTATCTCACCGACGCGCTCACCCCCGAGGAGGCGCTGGCCATCCTGCGTGCCGCCGAACCGGGCAGGGCCGAGCGTGCCGCGCGGCTGCACGCCGAGGGATACCCGGCCTACACCACCTCGCCCGGCTGGCTCGGCTACTCCGACGACAAGCTGGTCGCCCTGGCGAAGGAGGCCGTCGCCGAGGGCTTCACCCAGATCAAACTGAAGGTCGGCGGCGACATCGGCGACGACGTCCGCCGGCTCGCGCTCGCCCGTGAGGCCGTGGGTCCCGACGTGCGGATCGCGGTGGACGCCAACCAGCGCTGGGACGTCGCCGACGCGGTGGAGTGGATGACCGCGCTCGCGCCGTACGACCCGCACTGGATCGAGGAGCCGACCAGCCCCGACGACATCCTGGGCCACGCCGCCGTGCGCGCCGGCCAGCCGGTCAAGGTCGCCACCGGCGAACACGTCGCCAACCGCGTCGTGTTCAAGCAGCTGCTCCAGGCAGGAGCCGTCGACTTCGTCCAGATCGACGCGGCGCGCGTCGCCGGAGTCAACGAGAACCTGGCGATCCTGCTGCTCGCCGCCAAGTTCGGGGTGCCCGTCTGCCCGCACGCGGGCGGCGTCGGACTGTGCGAGCTGGTCCAGCACCTCTCGATGTTCGACTACGTGTCGGTCTCCGGCACCTTGGAGGACCGGGTGATCGAGTACGTCGACCACCTCCACGAACACTTCGCCGACCCCGTCGTGATCGAGTCCGGGCGCTACGCCGCTCCGGCGGCACCGGGCTTCTCCGCCCGGATGCTCCCCGAGTCGATTGCCGCACACCGCTATCCGGAGGGCCCCGTATGGCAGGCCCGCCGCACCAATGAGGAGGACAGCCGATGACCGGCACACGCGACTTCGAGGGGATGAACGCTCTGGTGACGGGCGGCGCCTCCGGTATCGGGGCCGCCGTCGCGACCATGCTGCTGGAGCGCGGGGCCCGTGTGGCGGTCCTGGACCGGGAGACCGAGGGGGCGCCCGAGGGTACCCTCGCCGTCCGGGCGGACGTCACCGACGACGCCGCCGTCCGTGCGGCCGTCGACCACGCTGCCGCCGAACTGGGCTCCCTGCACACGCTCGTCTCCAACGCGGGCATCGGCTCCATCGGCAGCGTCGAGGACAACGACGACGCCGAGTGGACCCGGGTCCTGGACATCAACGTCCTCGGCATGGTCCGCACCGCCCGCCACGCGCTGCCGCACCTGCGCAGGGCCGCGGCCGAACGCCCCGGCGCCGTATCGATCACCCAGACCTGCTCGATCGCCGCGACCGCGGGGCTGCCCCAGCGCGCCCTGTACAGCGCGAGCAAGGGTGCCGTGCTGTCCCTGACCCTGGCCATGGCCGCCGACCACGTCCGCGAGGGCGTCCGCGTCAACTGCGTCAACCCGGGTACCGCCGACACCCCGTGGATCGGCCGACTGCTTGGCCAGGCCGACGACCCGGCCGCCGAACGCGCCGCCCTCAACGCGCGGCAGCCGCTGGGCCGGCTGGTCTCCGCCGACGAGGTCGCCGCCGCGATCCTGTACCTCGCCAGCCCCGCCGCCGGCTCCGTGACGGGAACGGCGCTGGCCGTCGACGGGGGAATGCAGGGCCTGCGCCTGCGCCCCGCCGACAGCTGACCGGAGAGGTGCGGTCCGGACCGGGACAGCCCGGACCGCACCTCTCACCGCATCCGCACACCTGCACCACGTGCCTCCGCATTGCCATCAGATCCTTCAGATCCTTCGAGCCGGTACTCAGCAAAGGACGGGACAACAATGAGAGTGCGTACGACAAGTGCGGCGGCCTGTGCCGTACTGCTGGCCGTCACCGCCCTCGCGGGCTGCAACCGCGAATCGTCGGACAGCGGCGCGGGCGGCGGAAAGGTCGGTATCGACCTGCCGCGCAGCGACAGCGACTTCTGGAACTCCTACCAGAACTACGTCGAGCAGGGGGTGAAGGACGGCGAGGTCAGCACACTGCCGCTGACCAACTCGCAGAACGACATCGGCAAGCTGGTCGCCAACGTCCAGACCTTCACCGACCAGGGCGCCAAGGCCGTGGTGATGGCCCCGCAGGACACCGGCGCGATAGCCGAGTCGCTCAACACGCTGAACGAGAAGAAGATCCCCGTCGTCAGCGTCGACACCCGCCCGGACAAGGGCAGCGTCTACATGGTGGTGCGCGCCGACAACAAGGCGTACGGGACGAACGCCTGCAAGTACCTCGGCGAGCAGCTGAAGGGCAAGGGCAAGGTGGTCGAGTTCCAGGGCGACCTGTCCTCCATCAACGGCCGCGACCGGTCCGAGGCCTTCAAGGCCTGCATGGACAAGGACTTCCCGGACATCGAGGTGTTCGAGCTGGCCACCGACTGGAAGGGCGACGTCGCCTCCGCGAAGCTCCAGTCGACCCTGGCCGCACACCCCGACATCAACGGCATCTACATGCAGGCCGGCGGCGTCTTCCTGCAGCCCACGCTCGCGCTCCTGGAACAGAAGAAGCTGCTGAAGCCGGCCGGGACGGCGGGCCACATCACCATCATCTCCAACGACGGCATCCCGGAGGAGTTCGACGCCATCAAGGCCGGAAAGATCGACGCGACGATCTCCCAGCCCGCCGACCTGTACGCGAAGTACGCGCTGTACTACGCCAAGGCGGCACTGGACGGGAAGACGTTCAAGGAGGGGCCGACGGACCACGACTCCACGATCATCAAGATCCCCAACGGCTTCGAGGACCAGCTCCCCGCGCCCCTGGTGACGAAGGACAACGTCGACGACCCGAAGCTGTGGGCCAACCAGCTGGAAAAGAAGAGCTAGTCATGGACCAGGCACCACCACCTGCCGTACAGGCGGAAGGCGTCGTCAAACGCTTCGGGCCGACCGTGGCGCTCGACGGGGTGAAGCTCCTGGTTCGTCCCGGCGAGTCGCACGCACTCGTCGGACGCAATGGCGCGGGCAAGTCCACGCTGGTCAGCGTGTTGACCGGCCTCCACAGGCCGGACGCGGGCACGGTCACCTTCGGCGGGGAGCCCGCGCCCTCCTTCGGGGACACCGCGGCCTGGCAGTCGAAGGTCGCCTGCGTCTACCAGAAGTCGATGGTCGTCCCCGATCTGACCGTCGCCGAGAACCTCTTCCTCAACCGGTTCGACGACAAGTCCCCCTGGATCGGATGGGGACGGCTGCGCAAGCGCGCGGAGCAGCTCCTCGCCGAGTACGGCGTCCAGGTCGACCCGAACACCCGGGCGCGCGATCTCGCGGTCGAGCAGCGGCAGTTCGTCGAGATCGCCCGCGCGCTGTCCTTCGGGGCCCGCCTGATCGTCCTCGACGAGCCGACCGCGCAGCTCGACGCCCGCGGCATCGGCCGGCTCTTCGGCAAGCTCCGGGAACTGCAGGACCAGGGAGTGGCGTTCCTCTTCATCTCCCATCACCTGCAGGAGGTGTACGAGCTGTGCACGGCGGTCACCGTCTACCGCGACGCCCGCCATGTGCTGACCGCCCCGGTCGCCGACGTCACCAAGACGGAGCTGGTGGCGGCCATGACGGGCGAGAAGTCCGCCGGAGCCGTCGCCTGGCACGCGGCCGGCACCGCGGCCCCCGACGCGTCGGCGGAGCCCGTCCTGCGTACCGAAGGGCTCACCCTGGAAGGCCGGTTCGAACCTCTGGACCTCCAGGTGCGCCCCGGTGAGGTCGTCGGTATCGCGGGCTCCGCGGCCAGCGGCAACACCGCGTTCGGCGAGGTGCTGGCGGGCATGCGCAAGGCGGACGGCGGTACGGTCCGGGTACGCGGACAGGCCGTCCGCCCGGGCAGCGTCCCGCACGCCCTGGCCGCCGGGATCGGCTACATCCCCGAGGACCGGCACGACCAGGGGCTGGTCCTGGAGCGCAGCGTCGCCGAGAACGCCACGCTCACGGTCACCGACCAGCTCGGCCCGTGGGGGACCGTACTCCCCTCCCGTACAAGGGAGTTCGCCCAGGGCATGATCGAATCGCTGGACATCAAGACCCAGGGACCGGAGCAGCCCGTCTCCGGCCTCTCCGGGGGCAACCAGCAGAAGGTGGTGGTCGCCCGCGCACTGGCCCGCGGGCCCGGCGTGCTGGTGGCGGTCCGGCCTACCGCGGGCGTGGACGTCAGGTCCAAGGACTCGCTGCTCGGGGTGGTGCGGCGGGTCGCCGACGAGGGCAAAGCCGCGGTCGTCGTCTCGGACGAGCTGGACGATCTGCGGGTCTGCGACCGGGTCCTCGCCCTGTTCCACGGCCGGGTCGTCGCAACATTCGCAAGCGGGTGGTCCGACGGGGAGCTCGTCGCCGCCATGGAAGGCGTGGGGGAGAGGGAATGACCGGCACGATACGGCCGTCGACGGCCGACGACATCAACGCGGTAGCGAAGAGCGGTGCGGGCCAGGACAGCCCGCTGAGCCGGCTCAAGCTGATCCGGTGGAGCGACTTCTCCCTGGTGCCGGTGATCCTGGTGCTGATGCTGATCGGCTTCATCGTCTCGCCGGTCTTCCTCACCTCCGACAACCTGATCAGTGTCGTCCAGCAGTCCTCCGAGCTGAGCCTGCTGGTCCTGGGGCAGGCGCTGATCCTCATCAGCGGCCGGATGGACCTCTCGCTGGAGTCGACGATCGGCATCGCGCCCGTCGTCGCCATGTGGCTGGTGCTGCCCGCCGAGGGCGGCCGCTTCGCCGGCCTCGGAGCGCTGCCCACCTGGTCGGCGATCCCGCTGTGTCTGCTGGTCGGGCTCGCCATCGGCGCCGTCAACGGCTTCCTGATGCTGAAGCTGCGGGTCAACGGCTTCATCGCCACGCTCGGCATGCTGACGATGCTGCGCGGCCTCCACATCGGCATCACCGAGGGCAAGTCCATCACCGACGTCCCGGAGTCCTTCCGCTACCTCGGAAAGACCTCGTGGTTCGGTGCCCCGGCCGCCGTCTGGATCTGCCTGGTCCTCTTCGCGATCGGCGGCGCGGCCCTGGCCTGGCTGCGCCACGGACGCTCGCTGTACGCGATCGGCGGCAACCCGGAAGCGGCACGCGCCGCGGGCATCCGGGTCGACCGGGTCACCTGGATCGTGCTCGCCGTCGGCGGTCTGCTGGCCGCGTTCGCGGGCATCCTCTACACCGGCCACTACGGGGCGGTCGCCGCGACCCAGGGCAACGGCTGGATCTTCCAGGTGTTCGCCGCGGCGGTGATCGGCGGCATCAGCCTCAAGGGCGGCCGAGGCACACTGTTCGGTGCGCTGACCGGCGTACTGACGCTGCAGCTCGTGGTCAACGTGATGACGCTCGGCGGCGTCCCGGCGCTGTGGAACCAGTTCCTCAACGGCGCCATCATCATCGTCGCCCTGGTGATCTCCCGCTTCGCGAGCGGCGAGAAGCAGGACTGAACCTCCGGTTCACTCACGCCGGACGGGCCGTGCGGGCCCGTCCGGCGTTCGAGGACCCGGGTCCGGGGCGGAGCCCCTGGGTCACAGCGTCGACCGCAGCCACTGCTCCACGCTCGCCACATGGACCGTCGCCCAGGCGCGTGCGGCCTCCGCGTCGCGGTCCCGCAGCGCCGAGAGGATCGCACGGTGCTCATGGAGTGTGCGGCTCACCGCGTCCTCCTGGGTCAGCCCGCGCCAGACCCGCGCCCGCGTCGTCGGCCCGGAGAGCCCGTCGAGCAGGGAGCAGAGCACCGAGTTGCCGGACGACTGCACGATGCCCCGGTGGAACTCCAGGTCGCAGGCGACCAGCTCCTCGACCGAGGGGCGTTCGCCCAGCGCGTCCAGCTGGGCGCTCAGCGCGTCCAGCTGTTCCTCGCCGATGCGGCTCGCCGCCATCGCGGTCGCGGCCGGCTCCAGGATCCGGCGGACCGCCAGGAACTCCAGCACCGTGTCGTCGCGGTGGAAATCCACCACGAAGCTCAGCGCCTCCAGCAGCAACTGGGGGTCGAGACTGGTGACATACGTCCCGTCGCCCTGGCGGACATCGAGAATGCGGATCAGCGACAGGGCGCGCACCGCCTCCCGCAGCGAGTTGCGGGACAGGCCGAGTTCGGCGGCGAGTTCGCTCTCCTTGGGGAGACGATCGCCGGGCCGTAGCGCACCGGAGACGATCATTCCCTTGATCTTCTCGATGGCCTCGTCAGTGACAGCCATGGGCGACCTCCAGACATCCGATGTATCGCCCCCATTATGCGTCCCCGGAGAGGGCCGACACGCCTTTCGGGGGGAGCCGGACCCCGGCGGAACCGGAAGGGCGCGCCGTTTCGCCCGGATCCATGCGGCGGAGTCCGAAACGGCCCCGGTGAAACGGCCCGGCGAAACGGCGCCGGCGAAGGGGCCCCGCCGAAACGGCCGGCTGAAACAGTCTGCTGAAACAGCGCACGCGGGTGGGGGCGGCATCCGGCCGGATGCCGCCCCCACCCGTATGTGTCAGCTCCTGCGGTCGCCCAGCACCGACTCGACGCCGGCCCGGATCTCGTCCGTCGCCAGTCCCCGGATCGTCAGCGTCGTCCGGCGCCGCAGCACGTCGTCCGCCGTCTCCGCCCACTCGTGATCGCGCGCATAGGCGACCTGCGCCCAGATCTCCGGCGCGTCCGGGTGGATGCGCTCGGCGAGCGCCGGGTTCTCGTTGGCCAGCCGGGCGATGTCGAAGGAGAGCGACCCGTAGTGCGTGGCCAGGTGCCGTGCCGTGTCGGCCGACATCCGCGGACCCGGCGTGCCGCCGTCGACCAGCAGACGGTGCGCCACCGCGTTCGGGTTGGCGATACCGGGCAGCGGCAGCTTCCTCGGCAGCCGGGCCATCGGCTCCATGTCCTCGGCCAGGGGGTGCCCGGGGAGCGCGGCCAGCTTGTTCATCACCGTACGGCCGATGTGGCGGAACGTCGTCCACTTGCCGCCCGCGACCGACAGCATCCCGCCACGGCCCTCGGTCACCACCGTCTCGCGCTTGGCCTTGGAGGTGTCGCCGGGCCCGCCCGGCAGCACCCGCAGCCCCGCGAAGGAGTACGTGATCAGATCCCGCGACAGCTGCTGGTCCCTGACCGAGAACGCCGCCTCGTCCAGGATCTGCGCGGTGTCCTTCTCGGTGACCGAGACGTCCGCCGGGTCGCCCTCGTACTCCTCGTCCGTCGTACCGAGCAGCAGCATGTCCTCCCACGGCAGGGCGAACGTGATGCGGTACTTGTCGATCGGGGTCGCCAGCGCGGCCTTCCACGGGCGGGTGCGCTTCAGGACCAGGTGGGCGCCCTTGGACAGGCGTATCGAAGGCGCCGCGTCCGGGTCCTCCATCTTCCGCAGGTGGTCGACCCACGGACCGGTGGCGTTCAGCACCAGCCGGGCGTTGACGCCGAACTCCGCGCCGTCCTGACGGTCCTCCAGATCGGCGCCGGTCACCCGGCCCTTGGTGAACCGCAGCCCGGTCACCGCCGCGTGGTTGAGGACGGTCGCCCCGGCATCGACGGCCGCGCGGACCGTCATCAGTGCCATCCGCGCGTCGTTCATCTGGTCGTCGCCGTACACCGCGACGGCCTTCAGGTTGTCCGTACGCAGCTCCGGCACATCACGCCGCGCCCTCGCCGGGCTGATCACGTGCCCGACCCCGTCGCCGAAGGCCGACAGCGCCGAGTACGCGAACACCCCCGCGCCGAGCTTCGCCGCGCCGTGCGGCCCGCCCTTGTAGACGGGCAGGTAGAAGGTGAGCGGATTGGCCAGGTGCGGGGCCACCTCGCGCGACACCGCCCGCCGCTCGAAGTGGTTCTCCGCGACCAGCTTCACCGCACCGGTCTGCAGGTAGCGCAGACCGCCGTGGAGCAGCTTGGAGGAGGCGGAGGAGGTGGCGCCGGCGAAGTCGCCGGCGTCCACCAGGGCCACCCGCAGCCCGGACTGCGCGGCGTGCCAGGCGGTGGAGATGCCCAGGATGCCGCCACCGATCACCAGGAGGTCGTACGTCGCCTTGGAGAGCTGCTCCCGAGTCTCGGCGCGGCTCGGAAGGGAGCCGGAGGCCGGGTGCGTCCCTAGGGCGGGGACGCTCTGCAGGGTGGTCATGTTGTCTACTCCTCGTCTTCGAGCCAGCCCATGGTCCGCTGTACGGCCTTGAGCCAGCTCTTGTACTCGCGGTCGCGGGTGTCCGCGTCCATGCGGGGGGTCCACTCGGCGGCCCGGCGCCAGTTGGCGCGCAGCGCGTCGGTGTCCGGCCAGAAGCCGACGGCCAGGCCGGCGGCGTAGGCGGCGCCGAGGCAGGTGGTCTCGGCGACCATGGGCCGCACCACGGGTGCGTCCAGGAAGTCGGCGAGCGTCTGCATCAGCAGGTTGTTGGAGGTCATCCCGCCGTCGACCTTGAGCGCGGTCAGGTCGACGCCGGAGTCCTTGGTCATGGCGTCGCTGATCTCACGGGTCTGCCAGGCGGTGGCCTCCAGCACGGCACGGGCGATGTGCGCCTTGGTGACGTAGCGGGTGAGACCGGCGATGACGCCTCGGGCGTCGGGGCGCCAGTACGGGGCGAAGAGGCCCGAGAAGGCCGGCACGAAGTACGCGCCGCCGTTGTCCTCGACCGATGAGGCCAGGGTCTCGATCTCGGCCGCGGACTGGATCAGGCCCATCTGGTCGCGCATCCACTGCACCAGCGAACCGGTGACGGCGATCGAGCCCTCCAGGGCGTAGACCGGCTTCTGGTCGCCGATCTGGTAGCCGACCGTGGTCAGCAGCCCGTTGTAGGAGTTGACGGGCGTCTCGCCGGTGTTCATCAGCATGAAGGTGCCGGTGCCGTACGTCGACTTGGCCTCGCCCTCGGCGAAACACGTCTGGCCGAACAGCGCGGCCTGCTGGTCACCGAGGGCGGAGGCGACCGGCACACCGTCGAGCACGCCGCCCTTGGTGGTGCCGTACACCTCGGCCGAGGACCGGATCTCGGGCAGCAGGGCCGCCGGGATGTCCATGGACGCGAGGATCTTCTCGTCCCACGCCATGGTGTGCAGGTTCATCAGGAGCGTGCGCGAGGCGTTGGTGACGTCCGTGACGTGGACGCCGCCGTCGGTGCCGCCGGTCAGGTTCCAGATGATCCAGGAGTCCATGGTGCCGAAGAGGATGTCGCCGCGCTCGGCGCGCTCGCGCAGCCCCTCGACGTTGTCGAGCAGCCAGCGGGCCTTCGGGCCGGCGAAGTACGAGGCGAGCGGCAGCCCGGTCTCGCGGCGGAAGCGGTCCTGGCCCACGTTGCGGCCGAGCTCCTTGCAGAGCGCGTCGGTGCGGGTGTCCTGCCAGACGAGGGCGTTGTGGACCGGCTCGCCGGTGTTCTTGTCCCAGAGCAGGGTGGTCTCGCGCTGGTTGGTGATACCGATCGCCTTCACGTCGGCGGCGGTGATGCCGGCCTTGACGATGGCGCTCGCCACGACCTCCTGGACGTTCTCCCAGATCTCGGCCGCGTCGTGCTCGACCCAGCCCGGCTTCGGGAAGATCTGCTCGTGCTCCTTCTGGTCGACGGAAACGATCCGGCCGTCCTTGTCGAAGACGATGCAGCGGCTGGAGGTGGTGCCCTGGTCGATGGCCGCGATGAACGGGCCGGTGCCGTGGGTGCCGGTGGTGTGTGCGTCGGTCACGGTGTGCTCCCGGAAGTCTGTGTGGTCGTGGGGGTGACGGCTCTGGGTCCTGTGGCTCACGCGAAGGCGAGGTTGTAGATCCCGCCCGCGATCGCGCCGCCGACGAGCGGTCCGACGACGGGGATCCAGGCGTAGCCCCAGTCGGATCCGCCCTTGTTCGGCAGCGGAAGCAGCGCGTGCACGATACGCGGGCCGAGGTCGCGAACCGGGTTGATCGCGTAGCCCGTCGGGCCGCCGAGCGAGAGACCGATGGAGACGACCACCAGCGCGGTGATCAGCGCGCCGAGGGTGCCGATGCCGTTGCCGTCGTTGTTGAGGCCCTGGGTGAGGATCGCCAGGACCAGCACGGTCGTGGCGATGATCTCGGTGACGACGTTCTGTACGGCGTTGCGGATCTCGGGGCCCGTGGAGAACACGCCGAGCACCGGTCCGGCCTTGGGGGCCGCGGCCTTGTCGACCATGCCCTCCTCACCCGTGTGGGCGCTCAGGACCTCCGGATCCGTGAGGTGGGCCCGGAACTGTCCGTAGTAGGCCAGCCAGACCAGTGCCGCGCCGATCATCGCGCCGAACAGCTGGGAGACCAGGTAGAGCGGTACGTCGCTCCACTCGGTGCCGCCCTCGATCGCCAGGCCGACGGTGACCGCCGGGTTGAGATGTGCCCCCGACACGCCGCCGACCATGTACGCGCCGGTCAGTACCGCGAAGCCCCACCCGAAGGTGACGGCGAGCCAGCCGGCGTTCTGTGCCTTGGAGTGCTTGAGCGTGACGGCGGCACAGACACCGGCGCCGAGCAGGATGAGTACGGCGGTACCGATGGTTTCGCCGATGAAGATGTCGGAGCTGGACACCCGCGACTCCTTTGTCGTTCGTCCAGGGAAGCCGAACCCCGGGTCCCTCCGGTGGTCCGCGCCCTCAGGTGAGGGCGTTGCGGCCAAGGCACCGTCACACCCTAACGCGTATTTCCGTTAGGTGTTCGACAATGCCGACCGATGAACGGCAGTGTTTCTCCCGGGTGAATGAGACGTCAAGGGTTGTGTGTTCTATAACTCGATCGTTACCGATGATCCCGCAGGGTGCTCAGAAGCGCCTGGCGCCCAGATCCCGGGAGACCGCGCGGGCGCAGTCCCGTACCGCCGCCACCAGCTCGGGCCGCAGTTCGCCGTCCGCGCACACCCGCTCCACCGCACCGGTGACCGCCACGGCGCCCACCGGCATCCGGCGCCGGTCGTGGATCGGGGCGGCCACCGCGGCCACCCCCTCCCAGGTCTCCTCCACGTCGGCCGCCCAGCCGCGCGCGCGGATCAGGTCGAGCATCGACTCGAACTCCTCCGGATCGGTGACCGTGTGGGGGGTGAAGGACTGCCGCTCGGCCTCCAGCGCCTCTGTGTGGGCCACCGGGTCGTAGGCCGACAGCACCTTGCCCAGGGCCGTGGAGTGCAGCGGCTGCATGGCCCCGACCTCCAGGACCTGGCGGCTGTCGTCGGGCCGGAAGACATGGTGGACGATCAGCACGCCCTGCTGGTGGAGGACGCCCAGATGGGCGCTCTCGCCGCTGGAGCGGGCCAGGTCGTCCGTCCAGACCAGGGCGCGGGCGCGCAGCTCGTGCACGTCCAGATAGCTGTTGCCCAGGCGCAGCAGCTCGGCCCCCAGCTGATAGCGGCCGGACGCCGCGTCCTGCTCGACGAAGCCCTCGTGCTGGAGCGTGCGGAGGATGCCGTGCGCGGTGCCCTTGGCCAGCCCCAGGGAGGAGGCGATGTCCGACAGCCCCAGCCGCCGCTCGCCGCCCGCCAGCAGACGCAGCATCGCGGCCGCCCGCTCAAGAGACTGGATGTTCTTGGCCATCGCGCCGTACTCCTCCACCTTGGTTCGACAATGCTGAACACTATCGGTCGATGCCGACCCGTGCTCGATCGCCAGGGAATTCTGCGGCACCCCGGCAGCCCGGACGGCCGTTTGCACAGCATGCAGTCCGATTCGTGGGACAGAGTGACGGCCCGGGGTGCTGCCCGGCTACCCTGGCCGGGTGCGCCTTCCGCCGAAGACGCAAAGCCGACAGCCGTCGCATCCCAGGGAGTACTTCCATGGCCTCGTCGCCGACCCCTTCCGCTGACAGCCGGACCCGAGCCGCAGCCCTCCGTGAGGCGCTTGCCACCCGTGTGGTGGTGGCCGACGGTGCTATGGGCACCATGCTCCAGGCGCAGGACCCCACTCTTGAGGACTTCCAGAACCTCGAAGGGTGCAACGA
Source organism: Streptomyces sp. NPDC026062 (assembly GCF_055568375.1). Classification (NCBI taxonomy): domain Bacteria; kingdom Bacillati; phylum Actinomycetota; class Actinomycetes; order Kitasatosporales; family Streptomycetaceae; genus Streptomyces; species Streptomyces sp. NPDC026062. The sequence goes on along the minus strand of NZ_JBVHOQ010000025.1, from coordinate 84,428 downwards.
GATCCTCAACGTGACCCGCCCCGACATCGTGCGTTCCGTGCACGAGGAGTACTTCGCGGTCGGCGTGGACTGTGTGGAGACGAACACCTTCGGCGCGAACCACTCGGCGGCGAACGAGTACGAGATCGCGGACCGGATCGTCGAACTGTCCGAGGCCGGCGCCCGCATCGCCCGCGAGGTCGCCGACGAGTTCGCAGCGAAGGACGGCCGTCAGCGCTGGGTCCTCGGCTCCGTCGGCCCCGGCACCAAACTGCCCTCGCTCGGCCACGTCGCGTACGACGTGCTGCGGGACGGCTACCAGCAGAACGCCGAGGGCCTGCTCGCCGGCGGCGCGGACGCCCTGATCGTGGAGACCACGCAGGACCTGCTGCAGACGAAGTCCAGCCTCATCGGCGCGCGCCGGGCGATGGACGCCCTGGGCGTCGACGTGCCGCTGATCTGTTCGCTCGCCTTCGAGACGACCGGCGTCATGCTGCTCGGCTCCGAGATCGGTGCCGCGCTGACCGCCCTGGAGCCACTGGGCATCGATCTGATCGGGCTGAACTGCTCGACCGGCCCGGCCGAGATGAGCGAGCACCTGCGCTACCTGGCCCGGCACTCGCGTACGCCGCTGATGTGCATGCCGAACGCGGGCCTGCCCGTGCTGACCAAGGACGGCGCGCACTTCCCGCTCGGCCCCGAGGGCCTGGCGGACGCGCAGGAAGCCTTCGTGACCGACTACGGCCTGTCCCTGATCGGCGGCTGCTGCGGTACGACGCCCGAGCATCTGCGCCAGGTCGTCGAGCGGGCCCGCGCCCTCACCCCCGCCGTCCGCGACCCGCGCCCCGAGCCCGGCGCCGCCTCGCTCTACCAGACCGTGCCGTTCCGGCAGGACACCTCGTACCTCGCGATCGGTGAGCGTACGAACGCCAACGGGTCCAAGAAGTTCCGTGAGGCCATGCTGGAGGCCCGCTGGGACGACTGCGTGGAGATGGCCCGCGACCAGATCCGCGAGGGCGCGCACATGCTCGACCTCTGCGTCGACTACGTCGGCCGCGACGGTGTCGCCGACATGAAGGAGCTGGCCGGACGCTTCGCCACGGCCTCCACCCTGCCGATCGTGCTGGACTCCACCGAGCTTCCCGTGCTGCGGGCCGGCCTGGAGAAGCTCGGCGGACGCGCGGTCCTCAACTCGGTCAACTACGAGGACGGCGACGGCCCCGAGTCACGCTTCGTCCAGGTCACCCGGCTCGCCGCCGAGCACGGGGCCGCGCTGATCGCACTGACCATCGACGAGGAGGGCCAGGCCCGCACCGTCGAGCACAAGGTCGCCGTCGCGGAGCGGCTGATCGCGGACCTCACCGGCAACTGGGGCATCAGCGAGTCGGACATCCTCATCGACTGCCTCACCTTCACCATCTGCACCGGGCAGGAGGAGTCCCGCAAGGACGGCATCGCCACCATCGAGGCCATTCGCGAGCTGAAGAAGCGCCACCCGGCCGTCCAGACCACGCTGGGCCTCTCCAACATCTCCTTCGGTCTCAACCCGGCCGCCCGCGTCGTGCTCAACTCCGTCTTCCTCGACGAGTGCGTCAAGGCCGGTCTCGACTCCGCGATCGTGCACGCCTCGAAGATCCTGCCCATCGCCCGGCTGGACGAGGAACAGGTCAGGGTCGCCCACGACCTGGTCTACGACCGCCGCGCGGAGGGCTACGACCCGCTCCAGAAGCTCATGGAGCTCTTCGAGGGCGTCAACATGAAGTCGATGAAGGAGGGCAAGGCCGAGGAACTCCTCGCGCTTCCCCTCGACGAGCGCCTCCAGCGCCGCATCATCGACGGCGAGAAGAAGGGCCTGGAGACCGACCTCGACGAGGCCCTGCAGACCCGTCCCGCACTCGACATCGTCAACGACACGCTGCTGGAAGGCATGAAGGTCGTCGGCGAGCTCTTCGGCTCCGGCCAGATGCAGCTGCCGTTCGTGCTCCAGTCCGCCGAGGTCATGAAGTCCGCGGTCGCCCACCTGGAACCGCACATGGAGAAGTCCGACGCGGAGGGCAAGGGCACCATCGTGCTGGCGACCGTCCGCGGTGACGTCCACGACATCGGCAAGAACCTCGTCGACATCATCCTGTCCAACAACGGCTACAACGTCGTCAACATCGGCATCAAGCAGCCCGTCTCCGCGATCCTGGACGCCGCCGACGAGCACAAGGCCGACGTCATCGGCATGTCGGGCCTCCTGGTGAAGTCCACCGTGATCATGAAGGAGAACCTCCAGGAGCTCAACCAGCGCAAGCTGGCCGCCGAGTACCCGGTCATCCTGGGCGGCGCCGCCCTCACCCGCGCCTACGTGGAACAGGACCTGCACGAGATCTACGAGGGCGAGGTGCGCTACGCCCGCGACGCCTTCGAGGGGCTGCGCCTGATGGACGCGCTCATCGGGGTCAAGCGCGGCGTCCCGGGCGCCGCCCTGCCCGAGCTCAAGCAGCGCCGCGTGCCCAAGCGCGACACGGCCGTGCTGGAGGTCGAGGAGCCGGAGGAGGGCGTCCGCTCCGACGTCGCCGTCGACAACCCGGTCCCCACCCCGCCGTTCTGGGGGAGCAGGGTCGTCAAGGGCATCCAGCTCAAGGAGTACGCCTCCTGGCTCGACGAGGGCGCCCTGTTCAAGGGCCAGTGGGGCCTCAAGCAGGCCCGGGCCGGCGACGGGCCGACGTACGAGGAACTGGTCGAGACCGAGGGGCGCCCGCACCTGCGCGGCTGGCTCGACAAGCTCCACACCGAGAACCTCCTCGAAGCAGCCGTCGTCTACGGCTACTACCCCTGCGTCTCCAAGGGCGACGACCTGATCCTGCTCAACGAGGACGGCTCCGAGCGCACCCGTTTCACCTTCCCGCGCCAGCGCCGCGGCCGCCGTCTGTGCCTCGCGGACTTCTTCCGCCCCGAGGAATCCGGCGAGACGGACGTCATCGGCCTCCAGGTCGTCACCGTCGGTTCGAAGATCGGCGGCGAGACCGCCAAGCTCTTCGAAGCCAACTCCTACCGTGACTACCTGGAGCTGCACGGCCTGTCCGTCCAGCTCGCCGAGGCCCTCGCCGAGTACTGGCACGCCCGCGTCCGTTCCGAGCTCGGCTTCGCGGGCGACGACCCCGCCGATGTCGAGGACATGTTCGCGCTCAAGTACCGGGGCGCGCGCTTCTCCCTCGGTTACGGTGCGTGCCCGGACCTGGAGGACCGTGCGAAGATCGCCGACCTGCTCCAGCCGGAGCGGATCGGGGTCCACCTGTCGGAGGAGTTCCAGCTCCACCCCGAGCAGTCCACCGACGCGATCGTCATCCACCACCCCGAAGCGAAGTACTTCAACGCGCGGTAAGGCTCCGTTCGCCGCGCGTCAGCGGCACGAGTCGTACACTGGTCGGTCCAGTGCAGGCCGGTCGCCTCCCTCCGGGAAGGGCGGCCGGCCTTCTCGTCCCTCATGAAAGGTGTGCCGGATGACCAGTACGGTCCCCGCGTCCCTGACCCGTACGGCCGAGGGCGCCGCCCTTCAGGCCGTCTTCCTCGACATGGACGGCACCCTGGTCGACACCGAGGGGTTCTGGTGGGACGCGGAGGTGTCGGTCTTCGCCGATCTTGGGCACCGGCTGGACGAGGCGTGGAAGGACGTGGTCGTCGGCGGTCCGATGACCCGCAGCGCCGGATACCTCATGGACGTCACCGGGGCGGACGTCACCCTGGAGGAACTGACCGTGCTGCTCAACGACCGCTTCGAGAAGCGCATCGCCGACGGTGTGCCGCTGATGCCGGGCGCGGCGCGGCTCCTCGCCGAACTGGCGCGACACGAGATCCCCACCGCCCTCGTCTCCGCCTCGCACCGGCGCATCATCGACCGCGTCCTGGACTCGGTGGGCCGCCACCACTTCGCGCTCACCGTGGCGGGCGACGAGGTCACCCGTACCAAGCCCCACCCGGAGCCCTATCTCACGGCGGCGAGCGGCTTCGGGGCCGATCCCCGGCTCTGCGCCGTCATCGAGGACACCGCGACCGGCGTGGCCGCCGCCGAGGCCGCGGGGTGCCGGGTGGTCGCCGTACCGTCCGTGTCCCCGATCGCCCCGGCGGCCGGCCGGGTGGTCGTCGGCTCGCTCGAAGAAGTCGATCTCGCGTTTCTCAGGGAGCTGATCACCGGCACGCGGTGACCCGCTTGGCGGGAGCGGGCTCTCGCATGCGGGCGTTCTCCCCCGGCCGGCTCCGGGTGTGAATGGATGAGGGCATGTCAAGTTCGCGGAGGTTTCCCCCGCGTGACCTCCGCCACTCGTTCGATCATCGGTGGGTCGGCAAGCTCTGCCGCACGGCCTGTTTCACGTACCGAAGTGTCCCGATTGGTGAATCCCTGTACGAATCATGCCGGGAGCCGGGAACCGCTCCGCCGCTGGTCTTCCTGACCTGGTGATGACGTGGGGAAGGTGGCCGGTCCGGCAGCGCGGGCGAGTCCTACTAATGTCGTTTTCTCCACAACCGCGTGAGGGAGAACGCCCACGATGAACCCCAGGACTCCGGTGCTTCCGGCCGTCGTCGGCCTGCTCGCCCCCGTACTCGCCGCCTGCGGCGCTTCGGACGTCGGGGGCGGGGCCGACGGTTCCGTCGTCGGGGTCACGGACCGGTTCGTCGCCTCGAAGGGTTCTCCCGCGCCCTTCGACCCCGCCACCGGCTATGAGGACGGTGCCTGGAACGTACTGCGGCAGACGGTGCAGACGCTGATGCACATCCCGCGCGACGGCGGCCGGCCGGAACCCGAGGCGGCCGAGAGCTGCTTCTTCACCGACACGGCCAACGAGAGCTACCGCTGCAAACTGCGCGGCGGCCTGACTTTCGCGGACGGCAGCCCGCTCACCGCCGAGGACGTCAAGTACTCCCTCGACCGCGTACTCCGGATCAAGTCCACCAACGGTCCCGTGTCCCTGTTCCACAACATCGACACCGTCGAGACCAAGGGCGACCGCGAGGTCGTATTCCACCTCCGGACCCCGGACGCGACCTTCCCGTACAAACTCGCGACGCCGCCCGCCGGAATCGTCCAGCGGGCCAAGTACCCGGCGGACGCGCCGCGCAGCGGCTTCCAGGTGGACGGGTCGGGTCCGTACACCATGAAGCCGGAAGTGAGCGACGGCCGCGTCGAGAGAATCGTCTTCACCAGGAACCCCCGCTACAAGGGGGATCTCAAGGTCCTCAACGAGAAGGTCGAACTGCGTTCCTTCCCCGACGCCACGGCCATGGGCAAGGCGCTCGACGAGAAGAAGATCGACCTCATGACGCGCACCCTGTCGCCGAAGCAGGCCCAGCAGATGGCGGAGCACCCCAAGGACGGCATCAAGCTGACCGAGATGCCCGGACTCGCCATCCGGTACCTCGGCTTCGACACCGAGGCCCCTGCCGTGAAGAACAAGGCGGTCCGCCGGGCCATGGCCCAGATCATCGACCGGGGCGAGATCACGAGCGAGGTGTACCGCACCACGGCCGAGCCGCTGTACTCGCTGATCCCGCCCGGCATCGCCGGACACACGAACTCGTTCTACAACAGGTACGGAGAGCCCAGTGCGGCCAAGGCCGCGGCGATCCTGAAGGCCGCGTCAATCGACACTCCGGTGAAGTTCACGCTGCACTACACGAGCGACTACTACGGCGATACCACCGCCGACGAGTTCGAGACGCTGAAGCGGCAGCTCAACAGCACCGGGCTCTTCGACGTCACGGTCAAGGGCACCCCCTGGGCGGAGTACCGTTCTGCCGAGAAGCGCGGCGACTACGCCGTGTACGGCATGGGCTGGTCCCCCGACTTCCCGGACCCGGACAACTACACGGCGCCGTTCCTCGGCCAGGACAACGTCCTCAACTCGCCCTACCGGTCGGCCGCGGCCGAGAAGACACTCATCCCCGAGTCCCGCCGCGAGCCCGACCGCAGCGCCACCGCCAAGACCTTCCAGCAGCTTCAGGACATCGTCGCCGAGGACGTCCCCGTCCTTCCGCTCTGGCAGGGCAAGCAGTACGTCGCCGCCCGCGAGGGGCTCGCCGGTGTCGAAGGGGCGGTCACCTCGTCCGCCGACCTCCACCTCTGGGAACTCGGCGCCGACGCCTCCTGAACCGCCGGCGCGCCGACCGCCCCGCAGACGATCACTGGGCGCCGGGGCGCACCAGGCCGCTCTCGTACGCGTACACAGCGGCCTGTACCCGGTCGCGCAGGCCCAGCTTCGTCAGCACATGGCCCACATGCGTCTTGACCGTGGTCTCGCTGACGAAGAGGTCGGCGGCGATCTCCGCGTTCGAGAGGCCGCGTGCCACCAGCTTCAGGACCTCCACCTCGCGGTCCGTGAGCGTGTGCAGTGTGTCCGGCACCGGCTCCTCGCCGGACGGCAGGTGGTCCGCGTACTTGTCGAGCAGCCGGCGCGTGATGCTCGGGGCGAGCATCGCCTCGCCGCCCGCGACCACGCGGATCGCCTGCACCAGCTCATTGGCCGGGGCGTCCTTCAGCAGGAAGCCACTGGCGCCGGCGCGGAGCGCCTCCACCACGTACTCGTCGAGATCGAACGTGGTGAGCACCAGCACCTTCGCCGGGCCGTCCCGGCCCGGACCGGTGATCTGACGCGTCGCCTCGACACCGTCCATCCGCGGCATCCGGATGTCCATCAGCACCACATCGGGCTGGAGCGCCCGCACCTGGTCGAGCGCCTGGAGACCGTCACCGGCCTCGCCCACCACCGCGAGATCGCCCTCCGCCTCCAGAATCATCCGGAAGCCGGTGCGCAGCAGCGGTTGGTCGTCGACCAGCAGGACGCGGATTGCCACAGGATCTCCTCAATGTCCTTCAAGGGCCACGGACCGGCCCTCCTCGGCCCGGACCGGGTCCATTCTGCCCTGGCCATCCTGCGCCGGGTCCGTCGCCCGGACCGGCAGCGGATAGACCGGGGGAGTCCCGCCGAATTCGGGACAGAGCGCCTGGTGGTCGCACCAGCCGCACAGCTTCGTCGGCCGAGGCCGCCACTCACCGGTCTCCGTGGCCAGCGAGATCGCGTCCCAGAGCGCCAGCAGCTTGCGCTCCACCCGCTCCAGGTCCGCCACCACCGGGTCGTACGTCATTACGTCGCCGCTGCCGAGATAGACCAGCTGGAGCCGGCGTGGCACCACACCCTTGAGCCGCCAGATCACCAGCGCGTAGAACTTCATCTGGAAGAGCGCGCCCTCCGCGTACTCCGGGCGCGGCGCCTTCCCCGTCTTGTAGTCCACGATCCGGACCTCGCCCGTCGGCGCCACATCGATCCGGTCGATCACCCCGCGCAGCCGCAGCCCCGACTCCAGCTCGGTCTCGACGAACATCTCCCGCTCGGCCGGCTCCAGACGCGTCGGATCCTCCAGCGAGAACCAGCGCTCCACCAGCCGCTCCGCCTCCGACAGCCACTGCGCGAGCCGCTCGCCCTCCGGATCCTCGGCGAACAGCCCCGCCAGCTCCGGCTTCGACTCCAGCAGCCGGTCCCACTGGCCGGGGACCAGCGACGTGGCCCGGTCCGGCGTGCGCTCCGCCGCCGGATTGTCGAAGAGCCGCTCCAGAACGGCATGCACCAGCGTGCCCCGGGTAGCCGCCTCGCTGGGCTTCTGCGGCAGTCTGTCGATGACGCGGAAGCGGTACAGCAGGGGGCACTGCATGAAATCACTCGCCCGCGACGGCGAAAGGGACGAGGGCGGCTGAGGCGGCCGCGGTACGGAGGTCATGACGAAGACCCTACGACCCGCTACTGACACCGATCGGCATACCATCGACCACAGAGCCTCGAACACTGCATGACCGTGCCGGAACGGCACCGACCGAAGGGACCCCGTGGACGAGAGCGGCGACAGCGGGCGGCCGCGGCCCGGCGCAGGGGGCAAGGCCCCCGGCGACGGTCCCGGCAAGGGCACGCCGGGACGTGGGGACGAGCCGGGCGGCGGCATCCTCATGGGCCGCCCCTTCGGCGTGCCGGTCTATGTGGCACCCAGCTGGTTCGTCGTGGCAGCCCTGATCACCTGGGTCTTCGGCGGCCAGCTCGACCGGGTGCTGCCCGACCTCGGCGCGGCGCGCTACCTGGTCGCCCTCTTCTTCGCGATCGCGTTCTACGCCTCCGTGCTCGTCCATGAACTCGCGCACACGGTCGTCGCCCTGCGCTACAAGCTCCCGGTCCGCCGCATCCAGCTCCAGTTCTTCGGCGGCGTCTCGGAGATCGAGAAGGAATCCGAGACCCCCGGCCGCGAATTCGTCCTCGCCTTCGTCGGCCCGCTGCTCTCCCTCGTCCTCGCGGGCGTCTTCTACGTACCGATGAAATTCGTCGAAGCCGGCACCGTGCCCGGCGTCCTGCTCGGCGGACTGATGATCTCCAACCTCATCGTCGCCGCGTTCAACCTGCTGCCCGGTCTCCCGCTCGACGGCGGCCGGATGCTGCGTGCCGTCGTCTGGAAGATCACCGGCCGTCCGATGAGCGGCACCGTCGCCGCCGCATGGGTGGGCCGTGCCCTCGCCGTCATCACCCTCGTCGGCCTGCCCCTCCTCACCCACACCGAGATCCTCGGGAGCGGCGACCGCGATATCAGCGGCATGGACACCGTCACCGACGCCCTGCTCGCCGCGATCCTCGCCGCCATCATCTGGACCGGCGCGGGCAACAGCCTGCGCATGGCCCGGCTCCGCGAACACCTCCCCGACCTGCAGGCCCGCGCCCTCACCCGGCGCGCGGTCCCGGTCGAGGCCGACACCCCGCTCTCCGAGGCCCTGCGCCGGGCCAACGAGGCGGGTGCCCGCGCCCTCGTCGTCGTCGACGGATCCGGCGAGCCCACGGGGCTCGTCCGGGAGACCGCCATCGTCGCGGTCCCCGAACACCGCCGCCCCTGGGTCGCTGTCAGCGGTCTCGCCCAGGACCTCACCGACGGCATGAGGGTCTCCGCCGGACTCGCGGGCGAAGCCCTGCTGGACCGGCTCAAGGCCAGCCCCGCCACCGAGTACCTCGTCGTCGAGGACACCGGTGAGATCTACGGGGTGCTGTCCACCGCCGACGTCGAGCGCGCGTTCGTCGCGGCCATGGCCCGTCCCGCCGCCTGAGAGCGGCGGCCGCGCTCCGGGCGGCGGTCGGAGCCCCCTGAAACACCGGTACGCTGGTCGCATGTCTGAACCGACCGGTGCCGCCCGCCGACGTGGGCCCTTCAAGGTCGGGGACCAGGTCCAGCTCACCGATCCCAAGGGACGCCACTACACCTTCACGCTCGAAGCCGGAAAGAACTTCCACACCCACAAGGGTTCTTTCTCGCACGACGAGCTGATCGGTGCTCCCGAGGGCAGCGTTGTCCGTACCACGGGAAACGTCGTCTACCTGGCGCTGCGCCCCCTGCTCCCCGACTACGTCCTGTCCATGCCCCGCGGCGCCGCCGTGGTCTACCCCAAGGACGCGGGTCAGATCCTGGCCTTCGGCGACATCTTCCCCGGCGCCCGCGTCGTGGAAGCCGGCGTGGGATCCGGCGCACTGTCCACCTTCCTGCTCCGCGCCATCGGCGAGCAGGGCATGCTGCACTCCTACGAGCGCCGCGAGGACTTCGCCGAGATCGCCCAGCAGAACGTCGAGCGCTACTTCGGCAGTCCGCACCCCGCCTGGCAGCTCACGGTCGGCGACCTCCAGGACAACCTCACGGAAACCGACGTGGACCGCGTCGTCCTGGACATGCTCGCGCCCTGGGAGTGCCTGGACGTCGTCTCCAAGGCGCTCGTCCCCGGCGGCATCCTCTGCGCGTACGTCGCCACCACCACCCAGCTCTCGCGGACGGTCGAGTCCATCCGTGAGATCGGCTGCTTCGCCGAACCGCAGCCCTGGGAGTCGATGATCCGCAACTGGCACGTCGAGGGTCTCGCGGTCCGTCCGGACCACCGCATGATCGGCCACACGGGATTCCTCGTGACAGCCCGCCGGCTGGCCGACGGAGTCCAGGCCCCGGCGCGCCGCCGCCGCCCCTCCAAGGGCGCCTACGGCGAGGACTACACGGGCCCCGGCAGCCGGAGCGGCTCCGACCGCGACTGAACCCACGGGCGGGGTCTTCCCCGTGCGCCCCGGCCTGCCGGCGCCGCCGCCTAGTTCCCGGACCGACCCGGGAACTCGGCGGCGGCGCCTTTGCGTTGCCCCTGTGCGGGGGACGTACGGAGAGCGGGATCCGTAACGACCCCACCGTTCCACTGCCGTGTGAGGTGTGGCACGATGCTGGCCACCCCACCCCGCCGCCGACCTCCCGCCGACGGCGCCTCCTTTTCCGGCATTCCGCACCACAGGACCACAGGAGACCACCCGCGTGCAGACCTCCGCGCTCCCGGACCTCGCGCACACCGACACCACGCCGATGCACTGGCTCGCCACGGCGGCAGCCATGGCCGCCGTCGTCGCGGCAGCCGGTCTGCTCCAGCCCGACGCGAGCGCTTCGGCCTCCACCCCGCACCGCACCGTGGCACAGCACGGCACGGCGCCCGTGGCCGCCCCCGACCCGGCCCGTGCGGCCTTCCCGCTGGAATGCGGCGGGGTGGGCAACACCGTGGCCAAGGAGGCTCCGGGCGACCTGGACGGCGACAGCCGTCCGGAAACCGTCGCGGTGGTCCACTGCGCGGCCGGATCGGGCACCCCGCCCAGCGGTGTCTACGTCCTGACACAGGGAAGCGGGGCCGCACCACGGATCGTCGCGACCCTGGTGGACCCCGCTCAGAAGATGAGCGTCGGCGACTTCGATGTGCGTGACGGCGTCGTCTCCGCCACGCTGCTCGGCTACTCCTCGTCCGCCGTGCCCTCCTGCTGCCCCGACGAGCAGGAGAAGGTCACCTGGCAGTGGCAGAACGGCGCCTTCGTGCGCAGCAGCCAGTCCGAGAAACCCGCCGGCGCGGGCATCTGACCATCACCGCAGGCGCAGGCGCAGGCGCAGGCGCCGAGGTCCGACCGTCACCCGGCGTGCCCGCCGTCCCGCTCCGGGAACGCGGTCAGGCGGCCTCGGGTCCGAAGACCTCGACCCTGTCCGAGACGCGCCGTACATGAATGCAGTCGCCCGGGCACTCCTTGGCCGAGTCGACCACGTCCTGAAGGATCGGCAGCGGGACGGGCGTGGTCGCGCCCTTGTCCTGGAGCAGCTCGTCCTGATCGCTCTTCACATACGCGAGACCGTCGATGTCCAGCTCGAAGACCTCCGGGGCGTACTGCACGCAGATACCGTCCCCCGTGCAGAGGTCCTGGTCGATCCAGACCTCCAGGTCCTGCGTCTCGCCACCGGTGGGAGCGTCCTGCTGCACGGTATTTCTCCTGCCGTTTCCTGCGTATCCGAACCAAAAAAAGCCAGCCCTGGCGGGTGTTGAACAGTTCGACGATACAACCGGCCGCTTTCCGATGTTGAAGGGTGGGTATTCCCCTGGGACGAGGGAGAGCGCAAGGGTGAAGATCGGACACACCTCAGAGTCTTTGTGATCTAGGGGTTTCAATCATCACCCACCCAGGTAGGGTCAGGAAGCGTCCAGCTCCCCTTGGAGGAGGTGAGGACCGTGGCAGCCCACGACGACGACATCAACCGCGGCATCCGGCCCGGGCGGGGGTCCGATGACCCAGCCGGCCAGGTCGCCTATCTCGAGCAGGAAATCGCCGTCCTGCGACGTAAGCTCGCCGACTCTCCGCGTCATACGAGGATTCTCGAAGAGCGGATCGTCGAGTTGCAGACCAACCTCGCAGGCGTGTCCGCGCAGAACGAGCGGCTCGCCGGCACACTCCGCGAGGCCCGAGACCAGATCGTGGCCCTCAAGGAAGAGGTCGACCGGCTCGCACAGCCGCCGGCCGGCTTCGGTGTGTTCCTGCAGGCCAACGAGGACGGCACCTGCGACATCTTCACCGGGGGCCGCAAGCTCCGGGTGAACGTCAGTCCCAGCATCGAGCTGGAGGACCTCAGGCGTGGCCAGGAGGTCATGCTCAACGAAGCGCTCAACGTGGTCGACGCCATGGAATTCGAGCGGGCCGGGGACATCGTCACCCTCAAGGAGATCCTTGAGGACGGCGAACGCGCCCTGGTGGTCGGGCACACCGACGAGGAACGGGTGGTGCGGCTCGCCGAGCCGTTGCTGGACATCACCATCCGCCCCGGCGACGCCCTGCTGCTCGAACCCAGGTCCGGCTACGTCTACGAAGTCGTCCCCAAGAGCGAGGTCGAGGAGCTCGTCCTCGAAGAAGTCCCCGACATCGACTACGACAAGATCGGCGGACTGGGCGACCAGATCGAGCTCATCCGGGACGCGGTCGAGCTCCCCTACCTCCATCCGGACCTCTTCAAGGAGCACGAGCTGCGGCCGCCGAAGGGCATCCTGCTCTACGGTCCGCCCGGCTGCGGCAAGACACTCATTGCCAAGGCCGTCGCCAACTCCCTTGCCAAGAAGGTCGCCGAAGTCACCGGCCAGCCGGCCGGCAAGAGCTACTTCCTCAACATCAAGGGCCCGGAGCTCCTCAACAAGTACGTGGGCGAGACCGAGCGCCACATCCGCCTGGTCTTCCAGCGCGCCCGGGAGAAGGCGAGTGAGGGCACCCCCGTCATCGTCTTCTTCGACGAGATGGAGTCCCTCTTCCGTACCCGGGGATCGGGCGTCAGCTCGGACGTGGAGAACACCATCGTCCCCCAGCTGCTCGCCGAGATCGACGGTGTCGAGGGCCTGGAGAACGTCATCGTCATCGGCGCCTCCAACCGCGAGGACATGATCGACCCCGCGATCCTGCGACCCGGCCGCCTCGATGTGAAGATCAAGATCGAGCGTCCCGACGCGGAGGCCGCGAAGGACATCTTCGCGAAGTACCTCACGCCTTCGCTGCCCCTGCACGCGGACGATCTCGCCGAGCACACCGGCTCCAAGGAGGCCGCGGCTCACGCCATGATCCAGTCGGTCGTCGAGCGGATGTACACCGAGTCCGAGGAGAACCGCTTCCTCGAGGTCACGTACGCCAACGGCGACAAGGAAGTCCTTTACTTCAAGGACTTCAACTCCGGCGCGATGATCCAGAACATCGTCGACCGGGCCAAGAAGATGGCCATCAAGGCATTCCTGGAGCAGGGCCAGAAGGGCCTGCGCGTCTCCCATCTCCTCCAGGCCTGTGTGGACGAGTTCAAGGAGAACGAGGACCTGCCGAACACCACCAACCCGGACGACTGGGCCAGGATCTCCGGCAAGAAGGGGGAGCGGATCGTCTTCATCCGCACACTCGTCACCGGAAAGCAGGGCGCGGACACCGGTCGCTCCATCGACACGGTGGCGAATACCGGGCAGTACCTCTAGAACGCGGATCGGCTGCGGATGCCCGGCCGGGCATCCGCAGCCGGTTGCTTTCCGGACAGCTGCCACGACACCGCAGGTAATGACGTGATTGATCTCCCCACCGGCACAGAGGCGCTCTAGGCTCTGGCATAACCGCCCGGTCGCGCAGTGCGGGAACGGGCGAACCGCGCACGCACCGGAAAAGCAGCGGTACTTGAGCGCCGCCCCGGAAGGGAGCGCCGCCGGGCAAGGAGGGCCGCATGACCGTACGGCGAGTAATGGGCATCGAGACCGAGTACGGGATTTCCGTGCCAGGCCACCCCAACGCCAATGCCATGCTCACCTCGTCCCAGATCGTCAACGCGTACGCGGCGGCGATGCACCGGGCGCGCCGCGCCCGCTGGGACTTCGAGGAGGAGAATCCGCTGCGCGACGCGCGAGGCTTCGACCTCGCCCGTGAGACCGCCGATTCCAGCCAGCTCACCGACGAGGACATCGGCCTGGCCAATGTCATCCTCACCAACGGGGCACGGCTCTATGTCGACCACGCGCACCCCGAGTACAGCTCGCCGGAGATCACCAACCCCAGGGACGCGGTCCTGTGGGACAAGGCCGGCGAACGCATCATGGCCGAGGCCGCCGAGCGCGCGGCCCAGCTCCCGGGCGCCCAGCCGATCCATCTCTACAAGAACAACACCGACAACAAGGGCGCCTCGTACGGCACGCACGAGAACTACCTGATGAAGCGCGAGACCCCCTTCTCCGACATCGTGCGCCATCTGACGCCGTTCTTCGTCTCGCGCCAGGTCGTCACCGGCGCGGGCCGGGTCGGTATCGGCCAGGACGGCCACGAGCACGGCTTCCAGATCAGCCAGCGCGCCGACTACTTCGAGGTCGAGGTCGGTCTGGAGACCACCCTCAAGCGCCCGATCATCAACACGCGCGACGAGCCGCACTCCGACGCCGAGAAGTACCGCCGGCTGCACGTGATCATCGGGGACGCCAATCTGTCCGAGATCTCCACCTACCTCAAGCTGGGCACCACCTCGCTGGTGCTCTCCATGATCGAGGACGGGTTCATCAACGTCGACCTGGCCGTCGACCAGCCCGTACGCACTCTGCACCAGGTCTCCCACGATCCGGATCTCCAGCAGCTGATCACTCTGCGCAGCGGCCGGACACTCACCGCGGTGCAGCTCCAGATGGAGTACTTCGAGCTGGGCCGCAAGTACGTCGAGGAGCGGTACGGGGCGGATGCCGACGAGCAGACCAAGGACATCCTGATCCGCTGGGAGGACACGCTCAACCGGCTGGAGAGCGATCCGATGAGTCTCTCCCGCGAGCTGGACTGGATCGCCAAGCGGGAACTCATGGAGGGCTACCGCCGTCGCGACAACCTGGACTGGGACGCGGCCCGTCTGCATCTGGTGGATCTGCAGTACGCCGACGTACGGGCCGAGAAGGGCCTGTACAACCGTCTGGCGGCCCGAGGCAGGATGAAGCGCCTGCTGGACGAGAACGAGGTCGAGAAGGCCCGTACGGCGCCTCCGGAGGACACCAGAGCGTATTTCCGCGGTCGCTGTCTGGAGCAGTACGCGGACGACGTCGCGGCGGCCTCCTGGGACTCGGTCATCTTCGACCTGCCCGGCCACGACTCCCTTCAGCGGGTTCCCACCATGGAGCCGCTGCGGGGCACCCGTGACCACGTCAAGGCCCTCCTGGACCGCTGCCGTACCGCGGAAGAGCTGGTCCAGGTGCTGTCGGGCGGCTGAAAGGGCCGACGACGGGGAATCATTCCGATGACCTCCGGACGTTGAGACAAGTACCGGGCCAATGTCGGACCCCGTAGGTAGGGTCTGATCAAGTGCTTCGAACCGAGCGGGGTGAGCTATATGGCGACCAAGGACACCGGCGGCGGACAGCAGAAGGCGACGCGCTCCACAGGAGAGGCCGAGGAGCAGGCGCAGGACGCGCAGGGCTCCGAGGACCTCAAGGAGCGACAGGAGAAGCTGAGCGACGACGTCGACGACGTCCTCGACGAGATCGACGATGTCCTGGAGGCCAACGCCGAGGACTTCGTTCGCTCATTTGTGCAAAAGGGCGGGGAGTAACGGCCCCGCGCCACGACCGGTCGTGGGGGGGGGGGGGGGGGGGGGGGGGGGGGGGGGGGGGGGGGGGGGGGCGGCCGCGGGGGGGGGGGGGGGGGGGGGGTGCGTGGGGGGGGGGGGGGGGGCCGGGGGGGGTGCGGGGGGGGGGGGTATCGATGTGGTGGAGGAGTTGGCGGGCCTGGTCCC
>NZ_JBVHOQ010000025.1:0-68832 GCF_055568375.1 Streptomyces sp. NPDC026062 | reverse complement strand
TAGCGCCCCCTCCCCCCCCCCCCCCCCCCCCCCCCCCCCCCCCCCCCCCCCCCCCCCCCCCCCCCCCCCCCCCCCCCCCCCCCCCACGACCGCGGGCACGGATCGCGATCGGTCCGAATACCTGCGCCACACATGTGGATCACCCCGGCCGGACGGGTAGGGTCCGTGGCATACGGTGCTTCAACTGCAATTCGGCCGCAGGCAAGTTGGGAGATGATCCTGACACCTACCGCAGGGCCATCGCTTACCTGGAGGGAAACGCGTGGAAGCCAACACTCGTAGCACCGGGCGTCTACCAGCTGCCTTCCTGACGCCCGGGTCCTCTTCGTTCATGGACTTCCTGTCCGACCAGTCGCCCGGGTTGCTCCCGGGCAACCGGCAGCTGCCGCCCCTGCAGGGGGCGATCGAGGCGCCGCACGGCACCACGATCGTGGCGGCGTCCTTCCCCGGCGGCGTCGTCCTGGCCGGTGACCGGCGGGCGACCATGGGCAACATGATCGCGCAGCGCGACATCGAGAAGGTCTTCCCGGCCGACGAGTACTCGGCGGTGGGTATCGCCGGTACGGCCGGGCTGGCCGTGGAGATGGTCAAGCTCTTCCAGCTGGAGCTGGAGCACTTCGAGAAGGTCGAGGGGGCGCAGCTCTCGCTGGAGGGCAAGGCGAACCGCCTCTCCACGATGATCCGGGGCAATCTGGCGATGGCCATGCAGGGTCTCGCCGTGGTGCCCCTCTTCGCCGGTTACGACGTCGACCGCGAGCGGGGCCGGATCTTCAGCTACGACGTCACCGGCGGCCGTTCCGAGGAGCACGGGTACGCGTCGACCGGCTCCGGTTCGATCTTCGCCCGCAACGCGATGAAGAAGCTCTACCGAGAGGATCTGACGGAGGAGCAGACGCTCACCCTGGTCGTGCAGGCGCTGTACGACGCCGCGGACGACGATTCGGCGACCGGCGGCCCGGACGTGGCCCGTCGTATCTACCCGATCGTCACCGTCATCACCGACGAGGGCTTCCGGAAGCTCACCGCGACGGAATCCTCCGAGATCGCGCGCTCGATTCTGGAACGCCGGCTGGAACAGCCCGACGGCCCGCGCGCCGCGCTGCTCTGACCGTCCGTTTCCGAGGCTTCTTCGATGCTCCTGCCACTGACAGAAAGGGACGGATAGCCGGTGTCGACGCCGTTCTATGTCTCACCTCAGCAGGCCATGGCCGACCGGGCGGAATACGCCCGGAAGGGCATCGCCCGTGGTCGCAGCCTGGTTGTGCTGCAGTACGCCGACGGCATTGTGTTCGTCGGCGAGAACCCGTCCCGTGCGCTGCACAAGTTCAGCGAGATCTATGACCGGATCGGTTTCGCCGCCGCCGGAAAGTACAACGAGTACGAGAATCTCCGCATCGGCGGAGTGCGCTACGCCGATCTGCGCGGATACACCTACGACCGCGACGATGTGACGGCGCGAGGACTGGCGAACGTCTACGCGCAGACGCTCGGCACCATCTTCTCCAGCGCGGCCGAGAAGCCGTACGAGGTGGAGCTGGTGGTCGCCGAGGTCGGTGCCGGGCCCGAGGGCGACCAGATCTACCGGCTGCCGCACGACGGCTCGATCGTGGACGAGCACGGCTCGGTCGCGGTCGGCGGCAACGCCGAACAGATCAGCACTTTCCTGGACCAGCGCCACCGTGACGGCATGTCCCTCGCCGAGGCGCTGAAGCTGGCGGTGCAGGCGCTGTCCCGTGACCCCAGCGGCAGCGAGCGGGAGATTCCCGCGGAGCGGCTGGAGGTCGCGGTCCTGGACCGTACGAGGCCGCAGCAGCGCAAGTTCAAGCGGATCGTCGGCCGGCAGCTGGCGCGGCTGCTGGAGGCGGACGGCGCCGGTTCGACGCCGACGGACGCCCCTTCGGACGCGGAGGACGGCGAGGGCGCGACCGACTCGGCGTCCGCGGCGGACACCGGCGCGGCGAGCGAGAAGAAGGCCGCCCCGGAGACCTCCGATGCCGGTGAATCCCGGGATTCCACCGATTCGGGCGGCGACGTGGAGTAGCCGGCTCTGCCGGTCTTCGTGCCCCGGTCCGCCTCTCGGCGGGCCGGGGCACGGTCATGCGGTGCGGTGGTCGTGCGGAGGTGCGGTGGTCATGCGGTGCTGTGGTCGGGCGGAGGTGCGCTGGAGCCTCGGACGACCAGCTGTACCGGCAGGCTGCCGGGCTCGGCCGGCCTGCCGTCCAGTACGGCCAGCAGCGCGTTCATGCCGCGCTCGCCGACCTGCTCGGCGGGCAGTTGCACGGTGGTGAGCTCGGGTTCGACGGCCGTGGCCAGCGCCAGGTCGTCGAAGCCGGTGACGGAGAGGTCGTCCGGAACGCGCAGCCCGAGCCGCCGGGCGGCCTTGCAGGCGCCCGCGGCCAGGATGTCGTCGTCACAGACGATGGCGGTGGGGCGGGGTCCGGGGAGGGCCAGTGCGCCTTCCGCCGCCTCGCGGCCGGAGCGTACGTCCAGCGCTGCCGCGACGGAACGGACATCGGTACCGGGGACACCGCTCAGGGTGGCGTGGAGCGCGCGGGCGCGGACCACGAACGTCCACGTGTCGATGGCCGACGCGAGATGGAGGAAGCGGCGGTGGCCGAGGGCGAGCAGATGCTCCGTCACCTGGCGCATCCCGTCGGCGATGTCGAGGTTGACCCGGGCGGCGGGACCCGGCGCCGAGGGATCGCTGTCGAGCATGACCAGAGGGACGCCGGCGCCGTGCAGGGCGGCGAGGGCGTCGGCGGCCATGGACGAGGCGATCACCCCGTCGAGGGCGGCGCGAGCCGATGCGAAGGGGTCCCTGGCCGGGCCCGTGCCGTCGGGTGAGGGGTACAGGACCACGCCGAAGCCGTGCTCGGCGGCCACTGCGGCGGCGCCGGTGTAGACCCGGGCGAAGAACTCGTTGGTGAGGGCGGGGACGACGAGCAGAGCGGTCCTGGTGTGGCCGAGACGGAGATTGCGGGCCGCGAGGTTGGGCCGGTAGCCCAGGCCGCGGGCGGCGTCACGGACCCGTGCGGCGGTGGTCTCGGATACCCGGCCGCGCCATTTGTCACCGAGGACCAGGGAGACGGTGGCCTGGGAGACCCCGGCGGCCCGTGCCACATCGCGGCTGGTGGGCCGTGGCGGGCCGGGTGGGGCTGGGCTGGTCACTCGGGCCTCCGGGCCGGTCTGGGCAGGCGCCGTGCGGTGGACCCGCGGGCTGGGCTCATGGTACGTATGAGCCTCGAAGTTATACGTAAAACCTCGTGTGTCCGGAAGGGCGCTCCAAGGAGAGGGCGGGACATGGCCGCGGGATATCTGGACATCCTCCGGGCGCGGCATGCCGCCCGGCTGCTGACGGGCACCCTGGTGGGGAGGCTGCCGAACGGCACCGCCCCCATCGCGATCGTGCTGTTCACCCGTGCGGAGGGGGGCAGCTACGCCCTCGCGGGCGCGCTCGCCGCGGTGTACGGGCTGGGCACGGCGGTCGGACAGCCGCTGCTGGGCCGCGCCGTGGACCTGTACGGCCAGCCGCGCGTCCAGCTGCCCGCCGCAGCCCTGTCGGCCCTCGGCATGGTCCTGCTCGCCGTGACGGGCCTCGGACGGCTGCCGCTCGCCTACGCGGCCGTGGCCGTGGCCGGACTGTTCACCCCGCCTCTGGAGGGCGGCCTGCGGGCCCTGTGGCCGAGCATCCTCGGCAGCGAGGACCGGGTGCACCGCGCGTACGCCATGGACGCCGTCGCGCAGGAAGTCATGTTCACGGTGGGGCCGCTCCTGGTCACCGTGCTGGTGTCCCTCTGGTCACCGGCCGCCGCGCTGCTCGTCATCAACGCGATAGGTGTCCTGGGGGCGCTCTCCGTCGTCCTGTCCGAGCCGTCCAGGGCCTGGCGTTCCGCGCCGCGCGAGGCGCACTGGCTGGGGGCACTGCGCTCCCCCGGGCTGCTGGCGCTGCTCGGCTCCTTCTTCTTCGTAGGACTGGCGCTGGGGTCCATCACGGTGGCGGGCGTGGCGTACGCCGACGACCAGGGCCGGGAGTCCGTCTACGGCTGGCTGATGGCGGCCCTGGGGCTCGGCGCGCTGATCGGCGGGACGGTGTACGGGGCGCGCCGGTGGGCGGGACCTCCCGAGCGCAGACTCCGGGTGATCGTGGCGCTGCTGGCGCTGGGCTACCTCCCGCTGGTGCTGACTCCGGGAGTGGTGGCGATGACCGTGCTGGCAGCGGTGGCCGGGGTGTTCCTGGCGCCGGCCATCGCCTGCTCGTTCATCGTGGTCGACCGGCACGCCCCGCGGGGCACGGTGACGGAGGCCTTCTCCTGGCTGGTGACGACGTTCGGGGTGGGCGCGGCGGCGGGGACGGCTGTGGCGGGCCCTGCCGTGGAGCTGGGCGGGACCGCGTGGAGTTTCGCCGTCGCGGGGGCCGGTGGAGTGGCCGCTCTGCTCGTTCTGCTGGCGACCGGAAAGGTCCTCGCAGTTCCCGGGCGTAGTGCTGTCGCGGTGCGAGGATCGGAAAATGATCGAAACGGTGCCGTCGAACCCGGTTTCAGCTCGGGCCATCAGGCGTAATGTTCAGTCATGGACCGCCGCATTTTCGGGCTGGAGAACGAGTACGGCGTCACGTGCACGTTCAGGGGACAGCGCCGACTGTCTCCTGATGAAGTGGCGCGCTACCTCTTCCGCCGTGTTGTGTCATGGGGCCGCAGCAGCAATGTCTTTCTGCGGAACGGCGCCCGCCTCTACCTCGACGTGGGATCGCATCCGGAATATGCAACCCCCGAATGCGACAACCTGACCGAACTGGTCACTCACGACAAGGCCGGCGAGCGCATTCTCGAAGGCCTGCTTGTCGACGCCGAACGCCGCCTGCACGAGGAGGGAATCGCGGGCGACGTCTATCTCTTCAAGAACAACACCGACTCGGCAGGAAACTCCTACGGATGCCATGAGAACTACCTCGTGGCCCGGCACGGAGAATTCTCCCGGCTCGCGGACATCCTCATTCCCTTCCTCGTCACGAGGCAGCTGATCTGCGGCGCCGGCAAGGTGCTGCAGACCCCGCGGGGCGCGGTCTACTGCGTCAGCCAGCGTGCCGAGCACATCTGGGAGGGCGTCAGCTCCGCGACGACGCGTTCACGTCCGATCATCAACACCCGGGACGAACCGCACGCGGACGCGGAGCGCTACCGCCGCCTCCACGTCATCGTCGGCGACTCCAACATGTCCGAGACGACCATGCTCCTCAAGGTCGGCGCGACCGATCTGGTGCTCCGCATGATCGAGGCGGGCACGGTGATGCGGGATCTGACCCTGGAGAACCCGATCCGGGCGATCCGTGAGGTCAGCCATGACATCACGGGGCAGCGCAAGGTCCGCCTCGCCAGCGGTCGTGAGGCGTCCGCCATAGAGGTGCAGCGCGAGTACTACGAGAAGGCCGTGGACTTCGTGGACCGCCGCGGCATCCGCACGGGCAACGTCGAGAGGGTCCTCGAACTGTGGGGCCGTACGCTCGACGCGATCGAGGCCGAGGAACTCGACCGGATCGGCACCGAGATCGACTGGGTCATGAAGTACAAGCTCATCGAGCGGTACCGGGCCAAGCACAACATGACCATGTCGAACCCGCGAGTCGCTCAGATAGACCTCGCCTACCACGACATCCACCGCCGCCGGGGCCTGTACTACCTGCTGGAACGCAAGGGCCAGGCCGCCCGCATCTGCAACGACCTGAAGATCTTCGAGGGCAAGTCGGTGCCCCCGCAGACGACCCGGGCGCGGCTGCGGGGCGACTTCATCCGGCGGGCCCAGGAGCAGCGGCGGGACTTCACCGTCGACTGGGTCCATCTCAAGCTCAACGACCAGGCGCAGCGCACGGTGTTGTGCAAGGACCCGTTCCGATCCGTCGACGACCGAGTGGAGAAGCTGATCGCGGGTATGTGAGCCGGCGCGGGACGCGCCTCGGCGCGTGTGCGACTCGGGCCCCGTACGTTCCTCGTACGGGGCCCTGCGCACGCCCTAGAGTGTCGGGGGCCCCCTGGGCTGTGTCCCAACCAATGTGTCGTCTGAGATCTGAGGAACCAGTGCGCCGAATTGCCGGCCTTCTCGTCGTCCCCCTGCTGCTGCTGTCAGCGGCCTGCGGCAGCGACGACAAGGGCTCCGACTCCGCTTCCGCCTCCGCGTCCGCCTCCACGAAGGGCGGATTCCCCGCCATCACGGCTGGGGCGAAGTTCGGCGAGAAGCCCACCCTGGCCAAGGGCACGGGAACGCCGCCCACAGAGCTGAAGACCAAGGTCGTCAGTGAGGGTGACGGCGCCACGCTCAAGAACGGCGACGCGATCCAGGTCAACTACCTGGGCCAGGCCTGGGACTCCGACAAGCCGTTCGACAACAGCTTCGACCGCAAGCAGCCGTTCGATCTGACGCTCGGCGCCGGCATGGTCATCCAGGGCTGGGACAAGGGCCTGGTGGGCCAGAAGGTCGGCAGCAGGGTCGAGCTCGTCATCCCGCCGGACCTCGGCTACGGCGCGCAGGGCCAGGGCGACATCAAGGCGAACGCCACTCTCGTCTTCGTCGTCGACATCCTGAAGGCCAAGCAGATCCCGGCCTCCGCCGAGGGCACCCCGGTCGCCCAGGACAACGCCGACCTGCCGAAGGTGGGCACGAACACCGACGGCAAGGCGCCGACCCTCACGATCCCCAGCAAGGTCGCTCCGCCCAAGAAGCTGGTCTCCAACTACGTCCTGGAGTCCAAGGGCGAGGTCGTCAAGGAGACCGACACGGTCGTCGTGAACTACGTGGCCAAGCTGTGGAAGGACGGCAAGGAGTTCGACAACACCTATACCACGGGCAAGACCGCTTCCTTCCCGCTCGCCCAGGTCACCCTCAAGGGACTCAAGAACGGTCTGATCGGCAAGAAGATCGGCAGCCGTGTGCTGCTCGTCGTCCCGCCGGACCAGGGTCTCGGTGACAAGGCGCAGCAGTCCGTCCCCGCGAACTCCACGCTCGTCTTCGCCGTGGACATCCTGGCAAAGATGTAAGACTGTCCCGGTTGCCCAGTTCATCATTTAGAGGAGCAAGTCAGTGAGCATCGAGAAGCCCGAGATCGACTTCCCGGGTGGCGAGCCGCCGGCCGACCTGGAGATCAAGGAGATCTGGGAGGGCGACGGCGCCGAGGCCAAGGCCGGCCAGACCGTCTCCGTCCACTACGTGGGCGTGTCCTTCTCCACCGGTGAGGAATTCGACGCCTCCTGGAACCGCGGCAATCCGCTCCAGTTCCAGCTCGGTGCCGGCCAGGTCATCAAGGGCTGGGACCAGGGCGTGCAGGGTATGAAGGTCGGCGGCCGTCGCCAGCTGACCATCCCCGCGCACCTCGCGTACGGCGACCGCGGTGCCGGCGGCGGCGCGATCGCCCCGGGCGAGACGCTGATCTTCGTCTGCGACCTGATCGCCGTCTGACCCCGCGCCCGTGCGCTCCGAGGGCCCGTGCCACAAGGCACGGGCCCTCGCTTTTGTCCGGACACCCCGGAGCGGTACGGTCGAGGGTCGTAGAGCAAAACAGAAAGGGCGTCGATGGCGATTGCCAAGGCCGAGCGGCTGATGAACCTGGCGCTGTGTCTGCTGGGGACCCGGCGCCCGCTCAGCAAGCGCGAACTGCGCGGTTCCATCGAGGCCTACCTCGAAGCGGGATCGGACGACGCCTTCAACCGGATGTTCGAGCGCGACAAGGACGATCTGCGCGAGCTCGGTCTGGTCATCGAGACCGTGGAGAACCTGGACGGCGACACCGGCTACCTCGCCCGTCGCGACAGCAACCGGCTCCCTCCGATCACCCTGGACGCCGAGGAGGCCGCGGCCCTCGGACTGGCCGCCAAGGTCTGGCAGCAGGCCCGGCTGGCCGGCGCCGCCAGCGGAGCCCTGCAGAAGCTGCGGGCCGCGGGCATGCCGGAGGCGGAGGACGCGTACGAGGTGCACAGTGCGCTGGAACCCCGTATCCCCGTCCATGAGGCCGCGTTCGAGCCGCTGATGCTGGCCTGCCGCGACCGCCGGCCGGTGACCTTCGACTACCGCAAGGCCAATGCCGCCCGCCCCGAGCAGCGCCAGGTCGAACCCTGGACGCTGGAGTGCTGGCGCGGCCACTGGTACCTGGCGGGCTGGGACCGGGGGCGGGGGGCGGAACGGGTGTTCCGGCTCTCCCGGATCTCGGGCAAGGTGCGTTCGCGGGCCGGAGCCTTCACCGCAGAGGTGCCCGACGTGGTCACCGTCCGCGAGACGGTCGAGAGCTGGGCGGGTGAGACGGCGACGCGCACCGCGCTGATCAGGCTGCGCACCGGCTCCGGTTACCCGCTGCGTGCCCGTGCGATATCGGTCCGGGAACTCGGCGACGGGTGGGAGGAGTTGGAGATTCCGTACGGACACGGTCTGGATGCCTGGCTCGTCGAGTTCGGTCCGGACGTCGTCGTGACCGAACCCGCGGATCTGCGGGCCGACGTGGTGGACCGGCTGCGCGCCGTGGCCAAGGACTGAGGGGACCGTATTCATGGCCACGAACGCCATCGACCAGACCCGCCGGATGCTCTCCCTGGTGACGTATCTGCGTGAGCGCCCCGGCGCCCATGTCCAGGACGTGGCGAGGGCCTTCGGGATCACCGAGGACGAGCTGATCTCGGACCTCGACGTCCTGCCCATGTGCGGGACGAGTTTCCGCGGCGGCGACCTGCTGGACATCGACACCGACGGCGACCGCATCTGGTGGCACAACCCGGACGACGTCGCCGAGCCCCTGCGGCTGGCGGCCGACGAGGCGACGGCCCTGCTGGTGGCCGCCCGCGCCGTCGCGACGCTGCCCGGACTGCGCGAGAGCGACCGCCAGGCGCTGCTGCGGGCCACCGCCAAGCTGGAGACCGCGGCCGGTGAGGTCGGGGCGGCCAGTTCCCGGCTCTCGGTCACCTTCGAGTCCGAGGGCGGCGTCTTCGCCGACGTGGACCGGGCGATCTCCGAACGCCGCCGGCTCTGGCTGCGCTACTACTCGCCCGCGCGCGACGAGCTGACCGAGCGTGAGGTGGACCCGATCAGGCTGTTCGCCGTCGGTCACACCTACATGGAGGCCTGGTGCCGGTCCTCCGAGGACCGGCGTACGTTCCGCCTCGACCGGGTCGCCGAGATCCGGCTGCTCGACGAGCCGGCCGCGCCGCCCGAGCTGGAGCTCCGGGACCTGTCGGAGGGGCTGGTGCAGCCCGCCGCCGAGGACCCGGAGGTGGTGGTCGAGGTCGGTCCCGGCGGACGCTGGGTCGCCGAGTACTACCCGCACGACAGCGCCGAGGAAATGCCCGACGGAGGGCTGCGGATCACTCTGCGCACCCCCGACCCGGCATCGCTGCGCAGGCTCGCGCTGAGGCTCGGCGGGGAGGGGCGCATCGTCTCGCCGCCGGCGCTGGCGAGGAGCGCACGGGCCGCCGCCCGGGCGGCGCTCGCCGCGTACGACGGCCAGGCCTGAGGGGATGCCCGAGGAGATATGACCCATATGTCTGTAGTGTCGGATGTTTCCGTCGTGCCGACCGTGGTCGTTCCCGAATCCGTACGGTTCAAGGCCGCCTGTCCGGAGTGCCGTGTGCGGTTCGAACTCGCGGCGGCGGAGTTCCGTCTCGCGATCGGCGCGAGCAGCCGGACCACGTTCTACTCCTTCACCTGCCCCGCGTGCCACGCGTCCGTCCGCAGACCCGCGGGGGAGCGGATAGTGGAACTCCTCACCGGCGGCGGCGTGCGGACGCTGCGCCTGCACACCGGTGCCTGACTCACCACTTCGGACCTTCGGTCTCCGGACCGTCGGACACTAGACACATCGAGGCTCTGCGCATGTTCTGGCCCATGCTCGCCATCGCCCTGGGATTTCTCGGCATCGCCGTCCTGGGTGTGCTGGCCGTCAAGGTCTTCATCGAGGCCCAGCGCCTCGGCCGCCAGGTGACGCGTACCACTGAGCGCATCAACCGGGCCGCCGAGGACCTTGAGCGCGCGGCCACCGATCTTGCCGCCACGGGCGAAACCCTGCGATAGCGGGGGCTGTTCGCTCCGGACGGGCGCGGCCTCCTCTTTCCTGGGAGCGAGGGGTACGCTGCTGGTAACGGCCCTGGCAGGAGGCGCGGGCCGCATCAAAGTATGCCTAGGCATTGCCTCGCGTTTACTCCCGCGGGTTACGATCGCTCCCAGCGAAATGGTCGGACGTGTGTCCGGCCCAAGGGCAGCGAGCCCACCTCCAGCCGCCTCAGCGAGAAGGAAGCACATCATGGGCAATCTGAAGCCTCTCGAGATCGTTCTGATCATCGCTGTCATCCTGCTGTTGTTCGGTGCCAAGAAGCTTCCCGACATGGCCCGTTCCCTCGGCAAGTCGGCCCGCATCCTCAAGAGCGAGGCCAAGGCGATGAAGAAGGACGACGAGCCGGCGGCCCCCGCGGACACGGCTGCCGACCAGGGTGCTCAGCAGCCCGCCGCGGCGCGCACGATCCAGGCCGCTCCCGGTGACGTGACGAGCTCCCGCCCGGTGAACGAAGCAAAGCCCACCACCCAGAGCTGATAGCTGACGGGTCCCCCGACAGCTGCCGCACGAGACGAGGGAAGTGGGTTGCTCAAGTCTGCCCGCAAGCAGGAGAAGGACGGCGAGGGGCGGATGCCCCTCGCTGATCACCTGCGTGAGTTGCGTAACCGACTGCTGATCGCGGTCGTGGCGGTCATCGTGATCACGTCGGTCACGGCCTTCTTCTACCAGGACGTGATCGACTTCCTGATCCGGCCCATCCTGAAGTCGGTCGGCTGCACCGACGGCCGGAAGTTGCAGACCAACGGCAAGCCGTGTGCCGAGATGACGGTGAACGGTCTGGTCGCTCCGTTCTCCATCGCCCTCAAGGTCTCCCTCATGGCGGGTGTGGTGTTCTCCACTCCCGTCTGGCTCTACCAGCTCTGGGCGTTCCTGGCCCCGGGTCTGCACAAGCACGAGAAGCGCTACGCGCTGAGCTTCGTCGGTGCCGGTGTGCCGCTCTTCCTCGTGGGCGCCGCGCTCGCGTACGTCCTGATGCCGCAGACCGCGGCGGTGCTGCTCGACTTCACACCGGACAACACGACGAACCTGCTGCCCGTCGACGACTACCTCGACATCGTCACGCGCATGGTGATCGTGTTCGGCCTGGCCTTCGAGCTGCCACTGCTGCTCGTCCTGCTGAACTTCACCGGAGTGCTCACCGCCAAACGGCTGGGCTCCTGGTGGCGCGCCATGATCATGGGCATCACGATCTTCGCCGCGGTCGCCACCCCGACGGGCGACCCGCTGACGATGGTGGTGCTGGCCGCGCCGATCGTGCTGCTCTACTTCCTCGCGCTCGGTATCTGCCTCGCCAACGACCGGCGCAGGCGTCTCAACAACCCCGACGCCGAGCTCGACGACGACGAGGCGTCGCAGCTTGACCTCACGCCCGAGGACATCGGCGACATGGAGAATGTGTCGCCCTCGCTGCCCACCCAGGCGGACGGGGAACAGGACGGCGGACGATCGGGCCGGCGAACCGGTTACGACGACATCACCTGACCTTGTAGGGTCCCCGGGTGACCAGCGAGATCACCCTTTTCGTCAATCCCACCGCAGGACGCGGCCGGGGCGCGCACGCCGCGCAGCCGGCCGCTTCCGCGTTGCGGGACGCAGGATTCTCCGTCCGTACGGTCCTCGGCGAGGACGCCGACGACGCGTTGCGGCGGGCGCGCGAGGCCGTGGCCGGGGGGACGGGCGCGCTCATAGCCGTCGGCGGCGACGGGATGATGTCCCTCGCCCTCCAGGCGGTCGCCGGAACCCTGACCCCGCTCGGTGTCGTCGCCGTCGGTACCGGCAACGACTTCGCCCGCGCTCTCGGCCTGCCGATCAGGGACCCCGCGGCGGCGGGACGGCTGGCCGCCGCGGCGCTCAAGGGCGGTGCCGTCCGCGAGATCGACCTCGGCCGGGCCGGTGAGCGCTGGTTCGGGTCCGTGCTCGCCTCCGGCTTCGACTCCCGCGTCAACGACCGGGGCAACCGGATGCGCTGGGTCGGCGGCCGGTTCAAGTACGACCTGGCGATCCTCGCCGAGCTCGCCGCCTTCAAGCCCCTCACGTACCGCATCGGCCTGGACGGCGGACCGATGCGGGAGATCGAGGCGACGCTCATCGCCGTCGGCAACGGGTCGGCCTACGGTGGCGGCATGCGGATCTGCGCGGACGCCGTCATGGACGACGGCCTCTTCGACGTGACCGTCGTCGGCGCCTGCAGCCGCACCACTCTCCTCAGGGTCTTCCCGAAGGTGTACAAGGGGACGCACCTCGGTCACCCCGTCGTCACCACGCACCGGGTGTCCTCGATCTCTCTCGAAGCGGTCGGTGTCACCGCGTACGCGGACGGTGAGCCGCTCGGCCCGCTCCCGCTGACCGCCACCTGTGTACCCGGTGCGGCCCGGGTGCTGGGGGCCGGTCCTCCCGCGCGCCTCTGACGCTTTCGCGCACGGGCCGGCGGCCGCGATAAAGATCGCGTCACTGTCAGAGGGGGCGGGTAGGCTCGTGGACAAGATGACAGAGGACCTCTCACCAGCTGAGCGATACCAGGCCTTCCGGATCCGAGCCGCCGAGCAGGCGACCGCGCTCGGGCCGTTTCGCGAGATGTACGAGTTCGATCTGGACCCCTATCAGATCGAGGCCTGCACGGCGCTGGAAGCCGGCAAGGGTGTGCTCGTCGCGGCCCCGACCGGCTCGGGCAAGACGATCGTCGGCGAGTTCGCCGTGCATCTGGCGCTGGCCCAGGGCCGCAAGTGCTTCTACACCACGCCGATCAAGGCCCTGTCCAACCAGAAGTTCGCCGACCTGGTCAAGCGCTACGGCGCGGACCAGGTGGGCCTGCTGACCGGGGACAACAGCGTCAACGCCGACGCACCGGTGGTCGTCATGACCACCGAGGTGCTGAGGAACATGCTGTATGCGGGCTCCCAGGCGCTGAACGGCCTCGGTTACGTGGTGATGGACGAGGTGCACTACCTCTCCGACCGCTTCCGGGGCGCCGTGTGGGAGGAAGTGATCATCCACCTCCCCGAATCCGTCACCCTGGTGTCGCTGTCGGCGACCGTGTCCAACGCGGAGGAGTTCGGCGACTGGCTGGACACCGTCCGGGGCGACACCCAGGTGATCGTCTCCGAGCACCGGCCGGTGCCGCTCTGGCAGCATGTGCTGGCCGGCCGCCGGATGTACGACCTCTTCGAGGAGGAGAGCGACCACGGCGGCCGCGGGTCCGGACGCCGTGAGGTCAACCCCGACCTGGTCCGGCTCGCCCGCATGGAGAACCAGCGCGGATACAACCCGCGTGAACGCCGCCGCGGGAAGATGGTGCGCGAGGCGGACCGCGAGCGCGAGCGGCGCCAGCGCAGCCGGATCTGGACACCGTCGCGGGCCGAGGTCATCGACCGGCTGGACGCCGAGGGACTGCTGCCCGCCATCACCTTCATCTTCAGCCGGGCCGGCTGCGAGGCCGCCGTCCAGCAGTGTCTCCACGCCGGGCTGCGGCTCAACGACGAGGACAAGCGCCGGCTGGTCCGGGAGATCGTCGAGCAGCGCACGGCGTCCATCCCCACCGAGGACCTGCACGTCCTCGGGTACTACGAGTGGCTCGAAGGCCTGGAGCGGGGCATCGCCGCGCACCACGCCGGGATGCTGCCGACCTTCAAGGAGGTCGTCGAGGAGCTCTTCGTGCGCGGGCTCGTGAAGGCGGTCTTCGCGACGGAGACCCTCGCGCTCGGCATCAACATGCCCGCGCGCTCGGTGGTCCTGGAGAAACTCGTCAAGTGGAACGGCGAGCAGCACGCCGACATCACCCCCGGCGAGTACACCCAGCTGACCGGCCGGGCCGGCCGGCGCGGCATCGATGTCGAGGGCCATGCGGTGGTGCTCTGGCAGCGGGGCATGGACCCGGGCGCGCTGGCCGGACTCGCGGGCACGCGTACGTACCCGCTGCGCTCCAGCTTCCGCCCCTCGTACAACATGGCCGTCAACCTGGTCCAGCAGTTCGGGCGGCACCGTTCCCGTGAGCTGCTGGAGACCTCCTTCGCCCAGTTCCAGGCGGACCGCTCGGTGGTCGGGATCTCCCGCCAGGTCCAGAAGAACGAGGAGGGCCTGGAAGGCTACAAGGAGGGAATGACCTGCCACCTCGGTGACTTCGAGGAGTACGCGCGGCTGCGCCGCGACCTCAAGGACCGGGAGACGGAGCTCGCCAAGCAGGGGGCCTCGCAGCGGCGGGCGGCGGCTGCGGCGTCCCTGGAGAAGCTCAAGCCGGGCGATGTCATCCATGTGCCGACCGGCAAGTTCGCCGGACTCGCGCTCGTCCTGGACCCGGGGCCTCCGGCCGGGCGGACCCATGGGAACGGGCACCGCGGGCTCGAATACCACGACGGGCCGCGGCCGTTGGTGCTGACGGCGGAGCGCCAGGTCAAGCGGCTGGCCTCGATCGACTTCCCGGTGCCGGTGGAGGCGCTGGAGCGGATGCGGATCCCGAAGTCGTTCAACCCGCGTTCCCCGCAGTCGCGCCGCGATCTGGCGTCCGCGCTGCGGACCAAGGCCGGGCACATCGTCCCCGACCGTCATCGGCGCGAGCGTGCCGTCGCGGCCGACGACCGCGAGATCGCGCGCTACCGGGCCGAGCTGCGGGCCCACCCCTGCCATGGCTGCGACCAGCGCGAGGACCACGCGCGGTGGGCCGAGCGGTACCACCGGTTGCAGCGGGACACCCAGCAGCTGGAGCGCCGCATCGAGGGGCGGACGAACACCATCGCCCGCACCTTCGACCGGATCGTGGCCCTGCTCACCGAGCTCGACTATCTGCGGGGCAGCGAGGTCACCGAGCACGGACGGCGCCTGGCCCGGCTGTACGGCGAGCTCGACCTGCTGGCGAGCGAGTGCCTGCGTGCGGGTGTGTGGGAGGGGCTGAACCCTGCCGAACTCGCCGCGTGCGTCTCGGCGTTGGTGTACGAGGCGCGGCAGTCGGACGACGCGGTGGCGCCGAAGCTGCCTTCCGGACCGGCGAAGACCGCGATGGGCGAGATGGTCCGGATCTGGGGGCGGCTCGACGCCCTGGAGGAGGACTTCAAGATCAATCAGGCAGAGGGGGTCGGACAGCGCGAACCCGATCTCGGATTCGCCTGGGCGGTGTACATGTGGGCCTCCGGCCGGACGCTGGACGAGGTGCTGCGCGAGGCGGAGATGCCGGCGGGGGACTTCGTGCGGTGGTGCAAGCAGGTGATCGACGTGCTGGGGCAGGTCGCCGCCGCGGCTCCGCGTGAGGGGAGTTCGGTGGGGCGGAACGCGCGGAAGGCTGTCGACGAGGTGTTGCGGGGAGTTGTGGCCTACAGCTCCGTGGGGTGAGCGGGAGGAGGTGCGGCGGCGCTGTTGCCCCGCCGCACCCCTTCTCGTCTTCCGGTGGCCTTCCCATGCCCTGGAGCACGGGCGGTCAGGCGGGGCGGCTTGATCTGTAGGCGCGCCAGCCGCCGTGCTCCGTGATGTCCTCCGCCCCCTCCACCGCGTAGGGCTCGCACAGGAAGCCCGGGGCCGTCGTGCCGTCCGACAGGTCCACCCGGCCCAGCACCATGGGGTGCGGAAGGGCTGCCGTGAGGGCGCCCAGCCCCTCGGCCGGGAGTTCCCAGATCTCCGTCTCGATGGCGGCGCCGCCCTCGTCCGTGCGGACCAGGCCCGGCTTGGGCGGCGTGGTCGCCAGGGCGTGCAGACGGTAGACGCGTGCTGTCGTCGTCGTACGGATCAGACGGGCGCCCAGATGGAGGAGTTGCGGGTTGAGCGGCTCGCCGGTCAGGTGGGCGCCCGCCACCGCGATGCGGACGGGCGGGGTCAGCAGCGCGGCGATCCGCGCCAGGCGTTCGTCCGTGTGGGCCGGGCCGATCAGCATCACGCCGAACGGCAGGCCGGCCACCTCACCCGCCGGTACCGCCACCGCGCACAGGTCGAACAGATTGGTGGAGTTGGTGAACCTGCCGAGCCGGGCGTTCGCGCCCAGCGGGTCGGCCGCCACCTCGGCGAGCGTGGGGTGGCCGGGCGCCGTGGGAAGCAACAGCGCGTCCGCGTCGCCCAGTGCGGCCTCGGCCGAGGCGCGGAGCCGAGCCAGCCGGTCCCGGTCCGCGAACAGGCGGTGCGCCGGGACGTCCCGGGCCGCGGTGATGATGCCCGCCACCGTGGGGTCCAGGTCCGTGGGGCCGCTGTCGACGAACGCGCCCACCGCGGTGTAGCGCTCCGCGACGAACGCGCCCTCGTAGAGCATGGCCGCCGCCTCCGTGAACGGGGCCGGATCGACGGGCAGCAGGACGGCACCCGCCGCGCGGAACCGGGCCGCCGCGGACGTGTAGGCGTCCGCCCAGCCCGGGTCCAGTTCACCCAGCTGTTCCACGGACGGCACCGCGATCCGCCACGGGCCCGGGACACGGGCGGGGACGGGGGCGGGGACGGGGTGGGCGGTGGGGGCCGTCATCAGGGCCAGTGCCGACTCCGCCTCGGGGAGCGTACGGGCGAAGACGGTGACACAGTCCAGGCTCGCGCAGGCGGGGACCACGCCGTCGGCCGGGACGAGACCGCGCGTCGGCTTCAGGCCCACGATGCCGTTGAACGCCGCCGGCACCCGGCCGGAGCCCGCCGTGTCCGTACCGAGCGCCAGGTCCGCGATGCCGAGCGCGACGGCGACCGCCGAACCCGAGCTGGAACCGCCGCTGACGCGATCGGGGGCAACGGCACTGCGGACCGCGCCGTACGGGGAGCGGGTGCCGACCAGTCCCGTGGCGAACTGGTCGAGATTCGTCGTGCCGATCACCAGAGCACCGGCGGCGCGCAGCCGCGCCACGGCGGGGGCGTCCGCGGCGGGTTCGTACGCGAAGGAGGGACAGCCCGCCGTGGTGGGCAGCCCGGCCACGTCGATGTTGCCCTTGACGGCCAGCAGACGGCCGGCCAGGGGCAGGAACTCGCCCGCTGCCAGACGGGCTCCGACGGCATGGGCCTCCTTCTCCAGATCGGCCTGCGGACGCAGGCCGATCCAGATCTCCGGGCGGTCCACCGCCTCGATACGGGCGTACGCGGCGCGGACCCGGGTGAGCGTGGGGTGGGACATCGGGGGTGCTCCTCAGTTCGTACGGGTGGGCGGGGCGAGAGTCACCAGAGCCGTGCCCGCTTCGACCTGGGCGCCCGGCCGGGTGAGGATCCGGTCCACCACGCCGTCCGCCGGGGCGTGCACCCGGGACTCCATCTTCATCGCCTCCAGCGCCAGCAGCGGCTGACCTGCCGTCACGGTGTCGCCCTCGGCCACGTTCAGCTGCCAGACCGAGGCCGCGAACTCGGCCTCCACCAGCCGGCCGCCCTGCGGCACGGTCACCTCGGCGGCGGGCGGCGCCGGTGCGTCGGCGGCGTCGGCCCGCGCGAACTCGCCCGCCGCCTCCCACGCCTCGCGCTCGGCGGCGAACGCCGCGCCCTGGCGGGCACGGAACTCGGCGATCGAGTCCGCGTGATGGGCCAGGAACTCCTCGTACCGGGCCAGTGAGAACTCGCCCTCCTCGATCCGGGGGACGAAGCGGCCGGAGAGGAGGTCCGCGCGCAGGTCCAGGAGTTCGTCGGCCTCCACCGGATACCACTTGATGCGGTCGAAGAACCGCAGCAGCCACGGCGAGCCCGGCTCGAAGGCGCCGCGCTGCTGCCAGCCCGACCAGACCTGGGTGGTGCGGCCGACGAACTGGTAGCCGCCGGGCCCCTCCATTCCGTAGACGCAGAGGTAGGCCCCGCCGATGCCGACGGAGTTCTCCGCGGTCCAGGTGCGGGCGGGGTTGTACTTGGTGGTGACGAGGCGGTGGCGCGGGTCCAGCGGGGTGGCCACAGGTGCGCCGAGGTACACGTCACCCAGACCCATCACCAGGTACTCGGCGTCGAACACCGTGCGGTACACGTCGGCGACCGTGTCCAGGCCGTTGACCCGGCGGATGAACTCGATGTTCCACGGACACCACGGCGCGTCGTCCCGGACCCCGGCCATGTAGCGGGCGATGGCCTCACGGGTCGCCGGATCGTCCCAGGACAGCGGGAGATGCACGGTGCGGGAAGGGACGGTCAGGGCGTCGGTGGGCGGGAGCGCCCGCTCGGTGCGGTGGAGCAGGTCCAGCAGCGCGGTCTGACCGAGAACGGCGGGGTCCGTCTGGATCTGGAGCGAGCGGATGCCGGGAGTCAGACCGGTGATGCCGGGAACGGCCGCCTTCGTCAGCGCCTCCATGAGGGCGTGGACGCGCATCCGCAGGGCCAGGTCCAGCTGCATCGGCCCGTACTCGACCAGGACGTTGTCGTCACCGCTGCGACGGTAGGTGAGAACGTCGTCGCGGTACAGGATGCCGCCGTCGACGATCTCCGCGCGCGGCTCGCCGGTCACCGTCACCGGTGCGAAGCGGACGGTGTCGCCGGGCCTCAGCTGGCCCAGCTTCCAGCGTTCGGCCGTCACCACCGTCGCCGGGCAGACGAATCCCCCGAGCGAGGGGCCGTCCGGGCCCAGGAGCACGGGCATGTCGCCGGTGTAGTCGACCGCGCCCACGGAGTACGGCGTGTCGTGGATGTTGGACGGATGCAGCCCCGCCTCGCCGCCGTCCGCCCGCGCCCAGCGGGGCTTCGGACCGATGAGGCGGACGCCGGTGCGGGCCGAGTTGAAGTGGACCTTCCAGTCGGCCGCGTAGAAGTCGTGGATGTCCTCCTCGGTGAAGAACTCCGGTGCCGCGTGCGGGCCTTCGGCCGCGGCGATGTGCCAGCCCGACGTGAACCGGGGCCGTTCGGCCACCGGTACGGGGAGCGCCGCCGGTTCGCGGGCGCCGCCGTGCAGGACATCGCCGGTGCGCAGGGCCCGGCCGCCGTGTCCGCCGAAGCCGCCCAGCGTGAACGTGGCCGCGCTGCCCAGGAACTCCGGCACGTCCAGACCGCCGCCGGCGAAGAGGACGTACGTGCGCAGCCCGTGCTCCGCCGGTGCGCCGATCGCCAGCGCGGATCCGGCCGGGACGGTCAGCGGCTCCCACTGCGGGGCCGGGGAGCCGTCGACGGTCACCGGAGCGGGGGCGCCGGTGACGCACACGGTCGTGGGACGGGTGAAGCGGAGCGTGGGGCCCTGGAGGGTGCACTCCAGGCCGGGGGCGCCCGGGACGTTGCCGAGGGCCGTGTTGCCCAGCCGGAAGGACAGGTCGTCCATGGGGCCCGACGGTGGCACGCCGACCTGCCAGTAGCCGGTGCGGCCGGGCCAGTCCTGCACGGTGGTGAGCGTGCCGCCGGAGACCACCTCGATCCGGGGCGTCGGGTCGGCGAGCGTGGCGAGGGTGGCCGTGGAGTGCGTCGCCTCACGGACCCGGTCGTCGGCCAGCGCCGCCCGGACCAGACCGAGGTTGGTCTCGATGCCGTCGATACGGGTGCCGGCGAGGGCCGCGTCCAGCCTGGCCAGGGCCTCGGCACGGTCGGTGCCGTACGCGATGACCTTGGCGAGCATCGGATCGTACGCCGTCGTCACCTCCGTGCCCGTCTCGATCCAGCTGTCCACCCGCAGGCCCTCGCCCCGGGGGAAGTCGACCCGGGTGAGCAGACCGGCACCCGGGCGGTGGTCACGGGTGGGGTCCTCTGCGTAGACCCGGGCCTCCACGGCGTGGCCGTGCGGAGCGTCCGGCTGCCGTACGACCCCGGTTTCGCCCTGGGCCAGGCGCAGCATCCACTCGACGAGGTCGACGCCGTGGATCTCCTCCGTGACGGGGTGCTCGACCTGGAGACGGGTGTTGACCTCCAGGAAGTACGCCTCGGCGCGTGCGGCGTCGTAGACGAACTCCACGGTTCCGGCCGAGCGGTAGCCGACCGAGGCGCACAGCTCCCGCGCGGAGGCGGTCAGCCGGGCGCGGATCCGGTCGGGGAGGCCGGGGGCCGGGGCCTCCTCCATGACCTTCTGGTTGCGGCGCTGGAGGGAGCAGTCGCGGTCGCCGAACGTCACCACCCGGCCGTGCCCGTCGCCGAACACCTGCACCTCGACATGGCGGGCGTCCTCCACCAGGCGTTCCAGGAAGACCCCCGCCGAGGAGAACGACGCGGCGGCGACACGCTGCACCCGTTCCCAGGCGTCGGCGAGCTCGGGGCCCGACCCGCAGGCCGACATGCCGATGCCGCCTCCGCCACCGGTGGCCTTCAGCATGACGGGATAGCCGATGCGTTCCGCGGCGGCCAGCGCCGACGGCAGATCGGGCAGGAGCCCGGTCCCGGGGGCGAGCGGCACGCCCGCGGCCTCGGCCGCCGCGCGTGCGGTGTGCTTGGCGCCGAACAGCTCCAGCTGGGCGGCGGTCGGCCCGACGAAGACGATCCCGGCGTCCTCGCAGCGCCGGGCGAACTCCGCGTCCTCGGAGAGGAATCCGTAGCCGGGGTGGATGGCCCCGGCCCCGGTGTCCTTGGCCGCCTTCAGTACCTGGTCGGCGTCCAGGTAGGACTCCTTGGCGGGCGCGGGGCCCAGCCGTACCGCCTCGTCGGCGAGCCGGACGTGGGGGGCCGACCGGTCCGGGTCGGAGAAGACGGCGACCGTACGCAGACCGAGACGGCGGGCCGTACGGATGACGCGGACGGCGATCTCGCCGCGATTGGCGATGAGCAGCGTGTCGAAGGTCATCGGCCCGTCCCGGTGAGGGTCGCCGACACCGCTGTCGGCTCGAAGCCGTTGCAGGGGTTGTTGATCTGCGGGCAGTTGGAGATCAGTACGAGCACATCGGTGTCGGCCCGCAGGGTGACGCTGAGCCCGGGTGCGGAGATTCCGTCGACGATGCCGAGTGTGCCGTCCTGTTCCACGGGCACGTTCATGTACCAGTTGATGTTGGACACCAGATCGCGTTTGCCGAGCCCGTGCCGGGATCCCTCGGCCAGGAAGTTGTCCACGCAGGCGTGCTGGGACCAGGTGTGATGGCCGTAGCGCAGGGTGTTGGACTCCTTGGAGCAGGCGCCGCCGACCGTGTCGTGGCGGCCGCAGGTGTCCTCGGTGACTGTCATCAGCGGGGTGTGCTCGTTCGACATCAGCACACTGCCGGTGGTGAGGAAGACGGAGCCGCCGGCCTGGATCGTGTCGGGGGCGCTGTAGCGGACCGCCGTGTCGTGGGCGTCGTACACCAGGAAGTCCACCGCCTGGTTGCCGTGGAGGTCCGTGAGGGTGAGGTGCTCACCCGCCCGGACGGTGGCGGACCAGGCCGCGCGGGCGGGGATGGCGGTGGTGGTCATGCGAGCCCCCGGGCGGTGAGGAAACCGAGTGTGCTGAGGAAGGCGCGGCGGCCCTCCGGCGTGGCGTCCCAGAGGGCATCACCCGGAGCGGTCGGCCGTGCGCGCCAGGCCAGTACCTCCAGCGGAGTGCAGGTGTAGGCGGGGCGGGGGTCCAGCGGGTGCGGGACGTTCGCGATCAGCACGGTCAGGTCCTGCTCGGCGCGCAAGGTCACGGCGGTGCCCGCCCCCGCCGAGCCGGTGAACTCCGTGGTGCCGTCCTCGCCGATCCGCACTCCCTGGAAGAAGGAGAGCGACGGCGGCAGGTCGCGCGGCTCCAGCCCGTTCTTCAGGGCGGCCAGCTTCAGCAGCTCGCGGCCGGCGGGGGAGGGCGACTGCGGGGTGCCGTCGCCGTACCGCTCGGTGTTCCGCCGCAGCGTGGAGGTGCCGCACAGCGCGTCATGCCGGCCCGAGGAGTCGGCGGTCACCGAGGCGAGCACCCGTCCCTGGTCGGAGAGGAGCAGCCGGCCGGCCCGCAGATAGGCGTTCCACTGGACCTTGACGGTGTCCGCCGTGTTGATCCGCTCCCAGGGCCGGCCGTCGGCGTACAGCAGCAGATGGGCGCAGGCGTCGCCGGTGAGGTCCGTGAGCCGCAGCTCGGTACCGCGCGCCAGGACCCGGTGCGTGTAGTTGCCGCCCGCGACCGTCTCGGCCCAGACCGGTGGTGCGGGGACCTCGCCCGGCCAGTCGGTGGCGGGCACCACGGGCATGGTCCCGGTACGGGCGCTGCCCTGGGCGCGTGCGTGGTCCCGGGCTCCGTGTGTTGTCGCTGTCGCTGTCGCCATGGCT
Organism: Streptomyces sp. NPDC026062; assembly: GCF_055568375.1. Taxonomy (NCBI): domain Bacteria; kingdom Bacillati; phylum Actinomycetota; class Actinomycetes; order Kitasatosporales; family Streptomycetaceae; genus Streptomyces; species Streptomyces sp. NPDC026062. The sequence continues at coordinate 46,724 of NZ_JBVHOQ010000025.1, read as the reverse complement.
CGGCCTCCGGCTCGACGTGTTGCCGATGGATGTTCGCTGTCGGGATGTCTCTGTCGGGCGTTTCTGTCGGGGTGTCCCGTCGGGGTGTCCCCGTCGGGATGTTTCTGTCGCCCGACAGAAATTAGGGCGCCGGGGATTCACGCCCATTGCCCGTTCGTTGCGCGGGAGTTACCGACAGCTCACGAAGATCGTGGCGGGCGGGGATGTGCGACGATCGGCCCATGTCCAGCACCTCGGGTACCGGCGGCGGGCGCCGGGTCGGCCGGCCGCGCGCCACTCAGCGACCGGACAGCGGGCTGTCCGCCCGGGAGGAACTGCTGGCGGCGGCAGCCGAGTTGTTCACCACCCGTGGATACGCGGCGACCACCACCCGGGCGGTCGCCGAACGCGCGGGCATGCGGCAGGCGACGATGTACCACTACGTGGCGGGCAAGGAGGATCTGCTCGCGACGCTCCTCGAGTCCACGGTCACCCCGTCGCTCGCGCTCGCCGTAAGGCTCCTCGCGGACGGGTCGAGGCCGGCCGAGGACCGGCTGTGGGAACTGTGCCGGGCCGATGTGGCGCTGCTCTGCGGGGGCCCGTACAACCTGGGTGCGCTGTACGTCCTGCCGGAGGTGCGGGCCGAGCGGTTCGCGGACTTCCACCGGGTGCGGGCGGAGCTGCGGTCCGCGTACGGGGAGCTGCTGGCCGCCACCGAGGCGGGCGCGGCGCTCGGCGCGGACGAGGCGCGGCTCCGTGCCGACCTCGTCTTCGGGCTGATCGAGGGCGTGATCCTGGTGCATCTGTCGGGGCCGGGGCGGGCGACGGAGACCTTCGCGGCGGCCACGGCGGATGCGGCGCTCCGGATCGTGGGCTGTGGGGCAGGTGGGGGCGGCGGGGCTGACAGGGCCGGTGGGGCTGATGGGGGCGGCGGGGCGCGGGCCGGGGCCGGACCCGGACCCGGGGGGTGAACGCGGCGCCGGCCGGTCCGCGTTCCGCGGACCGACCGGCGGTGATGGTCCCTTCTGCCGGACGGGACGGAGGTGCCGCGTCCGGACGCGGGGACGTGCGGACGGGTTCTAGGTGCGGTGGCCTGCCTCGCTCCTCATCGAGGCGCCCGCGCAGACCAGCCCCAGCAGGACGGTCAGGCCGCCGATGATGACGTTGTTGAGCACGACGCCCGTGTCCGGGCTGCTGCCCACCACCCACGGCGAGATGATCATCCATGCGCCCATGGCGCAGATGGCCCAGCTCAGGCCGTACATCCGCTGGGGCATGACGGTGAATCCCAGTCCCAGTACGGCGATTGCGATGCCCATGACCAGGTTGTGGGTGACGAGGGAGCTCTGGGAGGTGGTGAAGTGGAGCACCCAGGGCGAGACGGCGCAGTACAGACCGACCAGGAACACCGGTCCGTCCACGAGCGCCACATCGCGGCCGCCCATGATGCGGTCGTAGCGGTCGCGCATTTCGGAGACGTCGGGGTGTCCGGCCATGTCATGGCCGGTGTGCGAGACGTTTGACATGAGGGTCGTCTCCTTCGGTTCCGGCCGCCGGATGGTGCGACAAGCGGCCTGCTCTGCCATTGTGCCCTTATATGCCCTTTATGTGTCGATTCAGTGCGGCCGGATATCCGCAGGAACCGCATCGGTCTCGCGGTGGTCCAGCCGTCTCGCCAGGGCGACGAGTTCCGGCGTACGCAGTACGCGTCCGCCGTACCCGGGCAGCGGGACGTGCAGGGGCCCGGTCCAGCGCGCCGGGATCGCCCCGAATCCGTACACCGCCCCCGCCAGCCCCCCGGCCACCGCCGCCACCGTGTCGGTGTCGCCGCCCACGTCGATCGCCGAGGCCAGCGCGTCCTCGTACGACCCTGTCGTGCGCAGCGCCTACAGAGCCGTGCCCAGGCAGGGCCACACGGCGCCGTTGAACTCCGTCGCCAGGTCCGGATGCCAGCCGGGCGCGAGCACGGTGGCCCAGCGCTCCCGGTGATCAGAGTGGACGGCGGCCAGGGCGTCCGGGACGGCGGCGAGCGGGTCGTCCCCGTTGAGCGCCACCCGGATCAGCTCGTGCAGCACCGCGGTGCCCTCCCAGGCCGCGCGGTCGCCGTGGGTCAGGGCGGCGATCCTGCGGGCGGCCGCCGCGGTCGCGGCCCGGGTGTCCGCGTCCGGCCCGGCGTCCGGCCCGGCGTCCGGCCGGGCACTCGGCCGGGCGAAGTAGACGGCGGAGGTGGCGGCGCGCATCAGTGAACCGTTGCCCGCCGCCCGGCCGTTGATCTGGAAGTGCAGTGCGGCGGCGGTGTCCCACGGGTCACCGCCGGTCAGGACGGCCTCCGTCTGGAGCCCGATGTCCTTCGGCTCGCCGGCCGCCCACCGCCGGAACCGGTCGAACACATCGGGAAGGTCCAGGCCGTCGCGCTCCAGCAGGGACTCCGCGACGAGTACGGCCATCTGCGTGTCGTCCGTCGCCTCACCCGGATCCCATCCACCGCCGCCGCACATCGTGCCGACACCGTCCGGGAAGCGGGCCGTCCAGACGCCCGCCGGACCGAACTCGAACGGGGCCCCCAGCGCGTCGCCGACCGCCGACCCGACCACCGCACCTGCTGCCCGGTCCTGCCTGCTCAGGGAGTTCATGGAGGCAGCGTACGTACGCGCATCGGTGCACCGGTCGGCTGACGCCGGCGGGCCGACGGCCGGCCCGGGTGCGGTGGGGGCGAAGCTGCGTCAGCCGGCCCGTGACGGCCGCTTCGTCCAGGCGCGGTAAGCGGCGCCGAGCAGCACCGTGGCCCCCAGGAAGAGCACCGTGAACCACTGGAAGTACCAGTGTCCGCCCGCCGGGTCGTACACCGCGGCCCGCGGCCAGGCCAGGTTGACGGTCATCACCGCTCCGTACGCGAAGGCCAGCGCGTTGACCGGAAGTCCCCAACGGCCCATCGAGAAGAGGGGTTTGCCCGCCTCGTCGTGGAGCGGTCCGCCGGCGGGGGAGAGCGGGACGCGGCGCAGGCGACGCAGCAGCATGGGGCCCGTGACCATGGCGTACGCCAGGTACAGCATCGCGATACAGGTGGTGCCGATGGCCAGGAACGCCTCCGGTGACGCCAGGTTGAGCAGCCCGAGCGCCGCGGCTGCCGCGCCGACGAACAGGGCGGGTGCGGCCGGCATTCCGGTGCGCGGGGAGACCTTGGCGAGCCGGGAGGAGCAGGGCAGTACCCCGTCACGTGCCATCGAGAACAGCATCCGGGAGCCGGACGTCTGGATCGCGAGCGTGGCCACCGCGACGGCGACCGCCACATCGGCGAGCAGCACCCGGCCGACACCGTCCCCGAGGCTGCTGGTCAGCACGTACGAGAGCCCTTCCGTGGCCAGCCGTCCGTCGGTCAGGCCGGGCGCGGCCAGGACGCCCGCGAGCACCAGCAGCCCGCCCAGCACCCCGGCCGAGGCCAGGGCGAGCAGGATCGTGCGCGGGGCCGTGCGGCGCGGTGCGCGGGTCTCCTCGCTCATCTCTCCCGCGCTGTCGAAGCCGATCAGGACATAGGCCGCGGTGAACGAACCGACCAGCATGGCCCCGAGCGCGCCGCCCTGGTCGCCGTTGTGCAGGGTGACGCCCGGATCTCGTTCGGTGTGGGTGAGGAGGAGGACCAGGATGAGAACGGCTCCGGCGATCTCGGCCGTCACCCCGATCCTGTTGACCGCCGACATGACCTTGTTGTCGAGGAGGTTGACCGTGGTGGTGAGGGCCAGCAGCGCCACGGCGAGCAGTGCGGCGTTGGCGGCGCCCGTCGACGTGGTGGGCGCCGGATCCCCGCCCACCAGCTGGAAGCCGGACCAGATCGCCGGCAGTACCACCTGGAGCGCGAGCGCGGCGGCGGCGACCACGACGATCTGGCCGATCACCATGATCCAGCCCGCGAACCAGCCGAAGGCGGGAGTGCTCAGCCGGGTCGACCACTGGTAGACGGCCCCGGACAGGGGGTAGCGGGCGGCGAGTTCGGCGAAGCACGCGGCGACCAGCAGCTGGCCCACGAGCACGGCCGGCCAGGTCCAGACGAATGCGGGGCCGCCGAAGGAGTAGCCGAAGGCGAAGAACTGGAAGACGGTCGTGAGGACGGAGATGAAGGAGAAGCCCGCGGCGAACGAGGCGTAGCGCCCCATGGACCGGTGCAGCTCCTGGCGGTAGCCGAAACCGGCCAGGGACGCATGGTCGCCCCGGCCGGTTGCGGTGGGATCCGGTCGTAGGTCCGTGGGTGCGGTGGCGGTCATGTCAGCCCCTGTCGCCGATTTCCTGTCGGGCGACAGAAATTAGGGACGCGCTGTTTCGGGGGAGTGACACGACCGTGTCCGCGCGGGGCCGAAGTGCTCACGCCCCGCGGCGGGTTGCCGAGGGGCGTGACCGTCCGGCCCCGCCCGACCGTCCGGCCCCGCCCGACCGTCCGGCCCCGCGGGGACGGGCCGCTACTGGGCGGGCATCAGCACCGTGTCGACGATGTAGACCGTCGCGTTGGCGGTCTGGACATTGCCGCAGACGACCTTCGAGGAGCCGTTCACGGTGTACGCGGTGCCGGAGCCGGACGTCGTCAGCGGGCCCTTCTCCAGGGTGTCGAAGGACCCCTTCTCCAGCTGCTGCGGCGTCAGCTTCTGGCCGACCACGTGGTAGGTGAGGACCTTGGTGAGCGCGGCCTTGTCGGCGAGCAGCTTGTCCAGGTCGGCCTTCGGGACCTTGGCGAAGGCGTCATTGGTGGGGGCGAACACCGTAAGGTTCTGCGCGCTGTTCAGGGTGTCGACCAGGCCGGCCTTCTTGACCGCGGTGACCAGGGTGGAGAGCGCCGGGTTGTTCGAGGCCGCTGTCGCCACCGGGTCCTTCGCCATGCCGTCGAAGGAGCCCGAGCCGTTCTTCGGCACGGTCGAACAGGCCGTACCGAAGGGCTCGTCCATGGGCATCGTGGCGTCGGTGGAGGCCGAGGCCGCGCCGGATGCCTTCGCGGAACCCGCGGAGGATCCGGACGTGCTCTCCTTCGATTCGCCGGAGCAGGCCGTCAGGGCCACGGGCAGGAGGACCGCCGCGCAGAGTGCGACGGCGGCGCGACGGGTGTGGATGACCTTCATGGTGTTCTCCTGGTCGGAAATAAGTGACGTAATGGTCACGTTGGGTAGTCGCTTCATGGTGTGAGCGGGTGGGATGTTCCGTACGGAGCGCATGGGACGTCCTGTTCCAGGCGGAGTCCGCGGGGACGCCTTGCTCCGTACGTGGTGTGTGGGACGTCTTGTTCCGCACAGGGTGTGCGCGGGACGTCCTGTTCCGTACGTGGTGTGTGGGACGTCTGATCAGGACACGTCGACCACCACCGAGTGCCAGCCGGTCGCACCGTTGGGGACGGTGCCGACGCGCCGGCCGGTCTGGGTGGCACCGGTACGGTCCGTCGCGCGGACCTCAAGGGTGTGGTTGCCGGGGGTGGCCGGCCATTCCCACACCCACTGGCGCCAGGTGTCCGGGCTGTCCTCCGCCGCCAGCCGCGCGGTGTGCCACGGCCCGCCGTCCACCCGGACCTCGACCCGCTGGATGCCGCGGTGCTGGGCCCAGGCCACGCCGGCGACCGGAAGGGTGCCGGCCTTCGGGGAGGCGAAGGGGCGGGGGGTGTCGATCCGCGACTCGGTCTTGACCGGCGCCTGCGCGGACCAGGAGCGTTTGACCCAGTAGGCGTCGTAGTCGGCGAACGTGGTGAGCTCGATGTCCTTGATCCACTTGCAGGCCGACACGTATCCGTACAGGCCGGGGACGACCATCCGGACCGGGAAGCCGTGAGTGAAGGGCAGCGGTTCGCCGTTCATGCCGAGGGCCAGCAGCGCGTCGCGCCCGTCCATGACGGCCTCGACCGGTGTGCCGATCGTCATACCGTCCACCGAACGCGCCACGATCTGGTCGGCGGGTCCACCGCCGGACGGCGGCCTCACCCCCGCCTCGCGCAGCAGATCTGCCAGCCGGACCCCGATCCACCGGGCGTTGCCGACATACGGTCCGCCCACCTCGTTGGAGACGCAGGTCAGGGTGATGTCGCGCTCGATGATCTCCCGGCGCAGCAGGTCCTGGAAACTGAGGGCGAGAGGCTTCCTCACCCCTGTGCCGTGGATCCTCAGCCGCCATTCGCCCGCGTCGACGCGCGGTACGACCAGGGCCGTGTCCACCCGGTAGAAGCTCTTGTTCGGGGTGATGAACGAGCTCAGACCCCTGATGCCCAGATCGGCGCCCGCCGGTACCGCAGGTGCCGCGGAGGCGGGTGCGGGCAGCGTCAGGTCACGCCGTGAGGCCTCCGCCCCGGCCTGGACGGCGGAGGTGAGCTGCCGCCCCAGCAGCCCGGCACCGGCCGAGGCCGCCGCGGCCGCGCTCGCCGCGATGACGAAGCCCCGGCGGTCGAAGGTGCCGCGGTCCGGCCCCCCGCCGCTGTCGCCGGCCTCGTCGCCGGCCTCGGGAGAGGGACCGGGAACCGGAGGCAGCCTTCCGGCCAGGAGATAGAGCACTCCCGCGGCCACCACGGCACCCACCACCGAGGGCAGGGCGTCGGACGGGTGGCCCTCCGGCCGTCCGGCCGCCGCTACTGCCCCGATCACACCGAAGACCAGAACGGCGGCGGAGCCGGCCGGCCGGTGCCGTGCCGCCAGCACTCCGACCGCCATGGCGAAGACCGCCAGCAGGACCAGAATGCCGAGCTCCAGCACCAGCTTGTCGTTGGTGCCGAAGTTCCGTACGGCGAAGTCCTTCAGCGCCGGGGGAGTGCGGTCGATCACGGCGCCGCCCACCGCCGCGACCGGACCCGCTTCGGGACGGACGACCCCCGCCACGAGCTCGGAGACGGCCAGGGCGCAGAACCCCGCGATCACACCGCTGAGCGCGGCGAGGGCGGTACGTGCCCAGCGGGACCGCCGGGGCGCCGGGGCCCCGTTCCGTGTGTCGTTCCGGTCTTCACTCACATCCGGCATTCGGCGCCGGATGCCCGGTGGATTGCTCTGTCACCCGAACGGATGAGAGTCGGTCCCCGCCAATCCGCAGTGCGACCGGTAACGAACCACAGCCGTAAGGCATCGCCGCCCACACGTGAAGGCGCGAGCGGCGAGGGGCGCCGGCAGGCGGAGGGAACGGATCGGTATGACAGGCAGACGGCAACGCACCGCGGTGGTGGGGAGCGGGGTGGCGGGACTGACCGCCGCCCACATTCTGCGCACCACCCACGACGTGACGCTGTTCGAGGCGGACGACCGGGTGGGCGGCCACGCGCACACCCATGACCTCCCCGCCTCGGACGGCCGCGTCCACCGCGTGGACTCCGGCTTCATCGTGCACAACCGGCGCACCTATCCCCATCTGCTGCGGCTCTTCGCGGAACTCGCCGTCCCGACACAGGAGTCGGAGATGAGCATGTCCGTCAGGTGCGAGGGATGCGGCCTGCAGTACGCGGGCGCCCGCGGCCCGGCCGGTCTCCTCGCCCGGCCGGCGACGGTCCGCGATCCCTCCTATCTGCGGATGCTGGCCGCCGTCCCCCGCTTCCACCGGGCCGCCCGCCGGCTCCTGGCCGACGGCGGCCCGGACGCGGACACGATGACGCTCGGCGACTTCGCCGCCCGCTGCCGCTTCTCCCCGTACTTCACCGCCCACTTCCTGACCCCCGTGGTGGCCGCCGTCTGGTCCTGCGACCCGGTGACCGCGATGCGCTACCCCGCCCGCTACCTCTTCCGCTTCCTCGACCACCACGGGATGCTCGCGGTCGGCGGCTCCCCGGTGTGGCGGACCGTCACCGGCGGATCGGGCGCCTACGTCGAACGGGTCACCAAGCAGCTCTCCGCCGTCCGCACCGCGACCCCGGTCCGTGCCGTGCGCCGCCACGCGGACGGCGTCGACCTCGTCACCGCCGACGACACCACGGAAGCGTTCGACTCCGTCGTCATCGCCACCCACCCCGACCAGGCACTGCGCATCCTCGCCGACCCGACGGACGAGGAACGCCGCACCCTCGGCGCCTTCCACTACTCCCGCAACCCCACCCTGCTGCACACCGATGCCCGGCTGCTGCCGAGCGCCCGAGGCGCCCGCGCCTCCTGGAACTACCTGATGCCGGACTGCTCGGCCGACGCCGGACACGTCACCGTCAGCTACGACATGAACCGGCTCCAGCGGCTCGACGCCCCCGAGACCTTCGTCGTCACCCTGAACGGCGCCGGCCGTGTCGCCCCCGGCCTCGTCCGCGCCCGGATGGTCTACGAACACCCCGTCTTCACCCCGGAGTCGGTGGCCGCGCAGGCCCGGCTGCCCGCCCTGTCCGGCCCGGTCACCGCTTACGCGGGGGCCTACCACGGCTGGGGTTTCCACGAGGACGGCTGCCGTTCGGGGGCCGAGGCCGCCGCCGCCCTGGGGGTGGACTGGTGAACGCCCTCTACCCCTGCACGATCGTCCACGTGCGGACCGCGCCCAGCACGTACGCGTTCCGGCACCGCACCTACCTGTGGCTGATCGACCCCGACGGGCCGCCGCCGCTGCCCGCCCCGCTGCGCTTCCTGGCCGGTTTCGACCCGCGCGACCACTTCGGCGGCACGGCCCCGACCATCCGGGCCGGTCTGAGCCGCTTCCTGGCCGCCAACGGCCTGGACCTCGCCGACGGGACCGTGCGGATGCTCACCCAGGCCCGGGTGTTCGGCCATGTCTTCAACCCGCTGACCGTCTACTGGTGCCGCCGCGCGGACGGCAGCCCGCTCTGCACGGTCGCCGAGGTCCACAACACGTACGGCGAACGCCACTGCTACCTGCTGCGCCCGGACGCGGACGGCAGGGCGTCCACCGGCAAGGAGTTCTACGTCTCGCCCTTCTTCGACGTCGACGGCTCCTACCGGATGCGGCTCCCCGAGCCGGGGGCCCGGCTCGACCTGACCGTGCGTCTGGAGCGCCGCGGTATCCGGCCCTTCGCCGCCACGGTCCGCGGTGTGCGCCGCCCGGCCACTCCGCGTGCGCTGCTCCGGCTGGCGCTGCTCCACCCCTGGTCCACGGCCGCCGTCTCGGCCGCCATCCGGTGGCACGGCATCCGCCTGCTGCTGCGCGGACTGCCCGTACAGCCCCGCCCGCACCACCGTTCCCAGGAAGGAATGCAGTGACCGTGTCCACGTCCGACTCCGTGCCGCATGCCACGTCCGACTCCGCGTCCCATGCGACGTCCGACTTCACGTCCGACTCCTCCCGTTCCCCGTCCCCCTCCGCCTCGCCTCCCGCGCGCGCCACCGGGACCATCGACCCCGGGCGCTGGCCCGACATCGTGCGGCCGCCGCGCGGCTCCCGGCTGCGTACCGCCGTCGCCGAGCGGCTCGTCGTCCACGCGCTGGGCCGCCTCCCGCTCCAGGTCCGGCTGGCGGGCCGCGCGGACCTAGGCCTCGGCGGCCCGCTGATGGACGTCCGCGATCCCGCCACGTTCTTCCGCAGGATCGGGGCCGACGGACTGATCGGCTTCGGCGAGTCGTACATGGCGGGGGAGTGGGACGCACCCGACCCGGTGGCCGTGCTGACCGTCCTCGCCGGCCAGGTCACCACCCTGATCCCGCAGCCCCTCCAGCGGCTGCGGGGCATCTGGGCCCGGCGCCGGCCCGCCGGACAGCTCGGCACCCGCCAGGGGGCCCGCGACAACATCAGCCACCACTACGACCTCTCCAACGAGCTCTTCCGGCTCTTCCTCGACGAGACCCTCAGCTACTCCTCCGCGCTCTTCCGCGGCTTCCCCGCCGAACAGTCCCTGCTGCCTGCCGCCCAGCACCGCAAGATCGACCGGCTGCTGGACCTCGCCGCCGTCGGACCCGGCACCGCACTTCTGGAGATCGGCACCGGCTGGGGCGAGCTGGCGATCCGGGCCGCCGCCCGAGGCGCCCGGGTCGTCTCCGTCACCCTGTCGCGGGAGCAGCAGGAGCTGGCCCGCCGCCGGATCAGGGACGCCGGATCCGAGGACCGCGTCGACGTCCGGCTCCGCGACTACCGGGACATCGACGGGGAGTACGACGCGGTCGTCAGCGTCGAGATGATCGAGGCGGTCGGCGCGCGGTTCTGGCCGGTCTACTTCCGCACCCTGGAACAGCGGCTCGCACCCGGCGGCCGGATCGCCCTCCAGGCCATCACCATGCCCGACGACCGGATGCGCGCCGGCGGGAACACCTACACCTGGATCCAGAAGTACATCTTCCCCGGCGGGCTCCTCCCGTCGGTCGAGGCCGTCGAACAGGTCACCGCCGCACACACCGGCCTGCGGGTCGACCGCCGCGACGCCTTCGGCACCCACTACGCCGAGACCCTGCGGCTGTGGCGGGAACGCTTCACCGAACGGGCCGCCGACGTCGACGCGCTCGGCTTCGACGCCACCTTCCGCCGGATGTGGACCTTCTATCTGGCCTACTCCGAAGCGGGATTCCGCTCCGGCTACCTCAATGTGCAGCAGATGCTGCTGACCCGTCAGGAATCAGCCCGATGACACCCACCGCCAGGCAGACCGCCGCCCCCGGCGCGGCACAACGCGTCGAACCCCTCGCCGAGCAGTTGCTCGGCGGTGAACTCCCGGTCAGGGTACGGATGTGGGACGGCAGCGAGACGGGCGCCGCCGACGGCCCCCTGATTCACGTCCGCTCCCGCCGGGCACTGCGCAGACTCCTGTGGGCGCCGGGCGAACTCGGTCTCGCCGAGGCCTACATCACCGGTGACCTCGATGTCGAGGGAGACCTCGCCACCGGGCTGCGGGCCATGCGCCACGCGGTGCGTGAGCGCGGGCTGCGTCCGCCGCGCCCCGGCGCCGGCAGTCGGCTGCGGGCCCTCGGTACCGCGCTGCGCATGGGCGTCGTCGGCCCCCGGCCACCGGTGCCCGCCGCTCGTGCCGGACTCCGCGGCGTACCGCACAGCAAGGACCGTGACCGGGCCGCCGTCAGCCACCACTACGACCTCTCCAACGCCTTCTACGCGCTGCTCCTCGACGAGACGATGGCCTACTCCTGCGGCTACTGGACCAGTGACGCCCCCGGCTACGGTCCCTCGGACGCGCAGCGCGACAAGCTCGAACTGATCTGCCGCAAGCTGGGACTGCGCCCCGGCGCCCGGTTGCTGGACATCGGCTGCGGCTGGGGATCGCTGACCCTGTACGCCGCGCAGCGGCACGGTGTCCGCGTCACCGCCGTCACCCTCGCCCGGGAACAGGCCGCCTACGTCCGCCACCAGGTGACCGAACGCAACCTCGGGGACCTGGTCGAGGTCCGCTGCTGCGACTACCGCGACATCGCGGCGGCGCCGGGCCACCAGGGCGGCTATGACGCGGTGTCCACCGTCGAGATGGGTGAGCACGTCGGGGACGCGCAGTACCCGGCCTTCGCCGGCACGCTGCACACCATGGTGCGCCCTCGCGGCAGGGTGCTCGTCCAGCAGATGTCGCGGGGGCGCGATGCCCCCGGCGGCGGTGCGTTCATCGAGTCGTACATCGCCCCCGACATGCACATGCGCCCGCTCGGAGAGACGGTCGCGCTGCTGGAGGGCGCCGGTCTCGAAGTGCGGGACGTCGAGGGGCTGCGCGAGCACTACGTACGGACCGTCGACGCGTGGCGGCGCACGCTGGAGGAGCACCACCAGGAGTTCACGGGCCTTGTCGGCGAGGAGGGGGTGCGTGTGTGGCGCCTCTATCTGGCGGGCGGAGCCCTCGCGTTCGAGGAACGGCGGATGGGCGTGGACCAGATTCTCTGCGTACGTCCGGAGCCGACCGGTTCGGCCGGGATGCCGGGCACCCGGAACGGCTGGTACGCGGCTCCGGCCGAAACACCGGCCGCACGGGGCGGGGTGCCGGCCGCGCGCGACGGGGCGACGGCCGGACACGCGGGATGAGCGGCTTCGCATGGGCGGGGTTCGCCCAGGGCCTCGTGCCCTGTGCGGGCGCCGCCCTCGCCGTCATGCTCGTCACCTTCGCCGTCGCGCTGCGCAAGGGTGTGCACCGGGTCGTGGATGTCGCCTGGGGCCTCGGATTCACCGCCGTGGCCCTCGTCTCGTTCGGCGTGTCGGCATCGGACGGCGACGGCACCCGCCGCCTCCTGGTCACCGTGCTCACGGCCGTGTGGGGGCTGCGCCTGGCCTGGCACATCGCCCGCCGGGGCCGCGGCCACGGCGAGGACCCCCGGTACGCGGCGATGCTCGCCAAGGCGCCCGGAAACCCGCGTCTGTACGCCCTGCGGAAGGTGTATCTGCTCCAGGGCGCCCTGGTCTGGCTGATCTCGCTCCCGGTGCAGGCGGCCGGATATCTGACCGGCTCCGCCGGGGGATGGGCCTGGGCCGGTACGGGAGTGTGGGCGGCGGGGCTGGCCTTCGAAGCGGTGGGGGACCGTCAGCTGGCGCGGTTCAGGGCCGGCCCGGACAACCGGGGGAAGATCATGGACCGAGGCCTGTGGGCCTGGACCCGGCATCCCAACTACTTCGGCGACTTCTGTGTGTGGTGGGGCCTGTTCCTGATCGTGTGCCAGGCACCCGGGGCGGCCGCCGCGACCCTGGTGGCACCTGTCCTGATGAGCTTTCTGCTCATCGGCGGCAGCGGAAAGGCGCTGCTGGAACGGCATATGGCCGAACGCCCGGGCTTCGCCGCGTACAAGGCCCGCACCAGCGGCTTCTTCCCGCGTCCCCCGCGCCCGCGTCGCTGAGCGATCCGCCCGGGGCAGTGTGCCCCGTGCTCCGCCGCCTCCCAACGGCGGAGCAGGGGCGAACACCGCGAAATGGCCACGGCCCGCCGGGACGACCCGACCCGGCGTGAGCCACGGTGACCACTGCGTCAGGGCCCGCACGCGCGGCCGTACCGGTCACTTCATGACGCGTGCGGCCGTACCGGTCGCTTCACCACGGGTGCCCCGCCCGGCGCCGATCATGCGGACGGGCGCTCGTTCACGCCGACGGCAGGACTATCAGCCCCAGCGGGGCCGATGTCGGCTGCGCCGACCCGCCCGCGGGTTCGACGGTCACGCCCATGCCCGTCGCGTCGTCCACCGGTCCGTCCAGCAGAGCCGCGTACGTCTTCGACGAGGGGCCCGTAGGAGGCATCAGGCCCGCGGAGCGCATCGTGCCGTCGTCGTCGAACCACAGCTGGTAGACCTTGCCGGCAGGCGCCCCGGGAAGCTCCGCGGCCAGGAACGCGGCGCGGTTCCGGCTCCTGGACACCACGATTGTGCCCTTCCCGCCGTCCTTCAGGGCCCCGGACCGCGACCGGGCGTCGGGTGCCGCGAGGACCTGCGCGAGCTGATCGTTCTGCCGCTGGGTGTCGCGGGCGTCCTGCTGGGCGTCCCGGGCCACCTGGTTCTGCCAGACCGCGATCCCGCCGAAACCCGCGGCCGCCGCCAGGCACGCGGCGAGCGCCAGCCTCGGCCACGGGGCGGCGCGGCCGAGAGGCCTGGTGCGTGCCCGGCGGCCACCGGACGGAGGCTCCTGACGTACGGTCGCGACCTCCCGCATGACCCGCTCACGCAGTTCCCGGGGCGGCGTGACGGAGACGGCGAGCCCGAGCCGGGTCGCGGTCTCCGAGAGCTCACGCACCTCGACGGAACAGGCCTCGCAGTCGCCCAGGTGGCGTTCGAACTCCCGGCGTTCGGACTCCGGCAGCGCGTGCAGGGCGTAGGCGCCGGTCAGTGTGTGCAGTCCGGCGTCTCTCATGCGCCCACTCCGAGGCAGTCGCGCAGCCGGATCAGACCGTCGCGCAGTCGGGTCTTGACGGTTCCGAGCGGTGCCGCGAGCAGCTCCGCCACCTCGCGATAGGTCAGCCCGCGGTAGTACGCCAGGGTGACGGACTCCCGTTGCAGCTCGGACAGGGTCCGCATGCAGCGGCGTACCTGCTCCTGCTCCAGCCGGCTCTCCACCTGTTCGGTGACCTCGTCGAAGGCGGGGGTGCGGTCGAGCAGCGCGGCCTTGTGCTCACGGGCCGTCGCCGCTTCCACCGAGCGCACCCGGTCCACCGCGCGGTGATGAGCCAGCGTCAGCACCCAGTTCATGACACTTCCCCGGGCCGCCTGGAAGCGTGACGCCGTACGCCACACCTCCACCAGCACCTCCTGCGCGACCTCCTCCGACTGGGCGGGGTCGCGCAGAACACTGCGTACGAGTCCGAGCACCGGCCCGCAGACCGCCTCGTACACCTGCGAGAAGGCATCCTGATCGCCCCGGGCGACCATCCCCATGAGCTCCTGGAGATCGGGCCCCGCCGAGGCGAGTCCGCTGATGTGCACGGCTTCTTTCACACGGGCTTCCTTCCAGGGTGCTCATCGTTCTCCGGGGTGGTTCGGAGCCGGTGGCGGCGCGGATTGGTCAGAGGGCGGAATCCTTCCAGAGCGAGGGCGGAATCCTTACGGACTCCGGAGAGGCACGGCCGGGTGTACCCGCAGAAGCGCGGCCATGTGGAGGTGCGGGCGTGCGGCGGCCGGGCGCTGCTCCGAGTACGCGCCGCACGGCATCATCCGGGGCCGGGTGATGCCGGGACGCCGGACCGGCCGGCCGGGTCGTGGTGCCGGCCGGCGTCGTCTCACCGGTTCGCAGCCACGCCGTCCGCCCGGTCCGGGAGTCCGTTTCCGGGCCGGTCTCCGCGCTGCCGGAGCGCGCGCAGTGCCAGGAAGAGCAGCAGCCCGAAGGGCGAGAGCAGGATCGTCAGCACCAGCAGCGGACCCATCAGATACGGCGAGAACCCGAGCCTGCGGCTCTCCAGGAACATCCACTGGCCCAGCAGCAGGTCCCAGGCGATGACCTGCGCCCACACCGCACCCGCCCCGTTCGCCAGCGCGGTCAGTTCCCGGAACGTGTCGATGTCCGGGCTGCTCACCGCGGTCCAGAGCTCGGGAAGGACCGGAACGGCCATCGCGAGATAGACGGCGAGCACCGGCAGGACCGTCAGGGGCGAGGCGGCTGCCCGTGCGGTGACGGCCCGTCCGGGCAGGAAGATCATGAGCAGCCAGAACGGCGCGGCCAGCACGAACGAGATCTCGAAGAGTGCACCGGTCATGACACGAGCTCCTTCTCGAAGGCGGGGGAGGCGGGTGCGGTGTGCGTCCCGGAGCGCGGTCGCAGCGCGCCGTACGCACCGGCGGCGGTGGCGGCCAGGACGAGAGCCGCGGCGGTGAGGGTCGCGCCGTCCGGGTGGATCAGCGGCCGGCCGCGCAGCGCCTGCCAGGCGACCAGGGCGGTGACCGCCGCGTAGGCACCGGAGGCGACCCGCACCAGGCGCAGCCGGACCCGGGGGTCGCGCAGCCGGGCGAAACGCGGCGCCAGCGCGACCAGCGCGAGCAGGAACAGGGGGAGGAGCTGGAGCGCGTGCATCCCGACGAAGTGCGGGATGCGCAGATCGCCGCCGGTCGTCGACCAGCCGGTGAGCGGCATCGAGGGCCCGCCGTCAGGGACGCCCACGGCGTGCGCGCCGACCACATCGGCGGTGTCGAGGTTCCCGGCCGCGCGCTGCTCCTTCGAGGGCCGCGTCATCAGGAAGCCGAAACCGGCGCCCACCAGGGCCAGCAGCACACCCGAACGGATCGCCCAGGCGGCGGCGCGGTCCGCGATGCGGGCGCGCGTCAGAAGGATCGCGATGACCAGGGTGCCGGCCCACAGGATGACCACGGTGGCGCCCATCACGGCGAACAGCGACGCGTCGAACGGTGTCGCCTGGTTGAAGTGGCTGCGCTTCCCCCGGACGACCTGCCCGGTGATGATCGCCATCTCGACGAAGCCGGAGAGCGCGACCACGGTCCCGGCCCACCGGCCGACGCGCCGGCCCCGGGTGAGCAGCGTCAGCATCCAGGCGAGCGCGAGGGCGTACACCACGAACGAGACCGCGAATTTGAAGGGTTTGAACCAGATCGCCGAGCCGGCCAGGACCCGGTCGTCGACCAGGAGGCCCACGCCCGAGACGACCGTCATCACGGCCATGGCGGCGGCGAAGAGGACTAACGGGCGGTGCCAGGTGCGCCATTGCGGCATGAGATCCCCCAGAGATGATGACAACATTATGGATAGCGGCACTCACCGCTATCCGATAGTGGAACTATCTATGATGGGGTGCGTGGCGGCAAGTGGATTGAGGGAGAACACGCTTTGCGCATCGGTGAGTTGAGCCGCAGGTCCGGGGTTCCGGTAGCGACGATCAAGTTCTACGTACGGGAGGGGCTGCTGCCTGCCGGGCAGTTGACCAGCCCGAACCAGGCCAGTTACGACGACGGGCACGAGCGCGGGCTGCGGCTGATCCGCGCCCTGCTGGACGTCGGAGGGCTCCCGCTGTCGGCGATCGGCGAGGTGCTGCGGGCGATGGAGGACCCGGACCTGTCCGTACACGACGTGCTGGGCGTGGCGGCGAAGAGCATGGCGCCGTCACGGGGCGACGATGCCGGGCCCGAGCTGGAGGACGCCCGCGAGGACGTGGCGGAACTGCTGGAGCGCCGGGGCTGGAAGTCCGGGGCGCGCAGCCCCGGAGGGGAGTCCCTGGCCGAGGTGCTGGTGGCGCTGCGCCGGGCCGGCCACGGCGGCTTCGCCGGACTCCTCGACGACTACGCGGCTGCCGCCGAGCAGGTGGCGCGGGCCGACCTCGACTATGTCGGGCGCCATGGGGCGCGCGAGGACCTGGTGGAGAGCGTGGTCGTCGGCACGGTGCTCGGTGAGGCGATGTTCGCCGCCCTGCGACGGCTCGCGCATGTGGACGCCTCGGTGCGGGCGTTCGGCGAGGACGCGGACGGCTGAGCCGGCGGTGTCCGGTCCGGCCGCGGCCGGCCGGCGGCCGTGGGGGCACATGCCCGTGCCCCGGCCGGTGGACCGGGGCACGGCGCGGCTGCCGGGGGGACGGTTACGCGGCGCCCTCCTGCTCGCGTTCCACCTGCTCGTTCCATTCGCGCTTGACCGAACGCCAGGCGTCGTCGTTCTGGCCGAGCCGCCAGTAGCCGGAGATCGACAGCTGCGGCAGCGGGATCCCCCGGTCGAGCCGCAGATGACGGCGGATCTCCTTGACGAAGCCGGCCTCGCCGTGGACGAACGCCTGGACGTCGCCCGCCGGGAACTCCAGCCCCTTCACGGCGGCGACGAGCGCCTCGCCCACCGGGCGCTCGCCCCGGTGCAGCCAGGTGACCTCGACGCCGTCCGGCGACGCGATCTTCTGCTCCTCGGAGGCGTCCGGGATCTCGATGAACGCGTGGACCACCGCGCCCGCGGGCATCTGCTCCAGTGCCGCGGCGACGGCCGGCAGCGCGCTCTCGTCGCCCACCAGAAGATGCCAGCCGGCCGAGGCGTCGGGGCCGTAACCCCCGCCGGGGCCCAGGAAGGTCACCTGGTCGCCCTCCTTCGCGCGCGCCGCCCACGGTCCGGCGAGGCCCTCGTCGCCGTGCACCACGAAGTCGATCGCCAGTTCCCGGGCGGCCGGGTCCCAGGAACGCACCGTGTAGGTGCGGGTGGTGGGCCAGAGCTCGCGCGGGTACTCCTCGCGGATGCGGGCCATGTCGAAGGGATGTGTGTACTCGGCGCCCTCGGGGGCGAAGCACAGCTTGACGTAGTGGTCGGTGAAGCCGGACAGCGTGAAGTCGGTGAGACCTTCACCGCCGAGCACCACCCTGATCATGTGCGGGGTGATCTGCTCGGTGCGCAGGACCTGCGCACCCTGCGCTGTGGGCGCCTGCCGCGCCGGTCGTTCTGCCACGAGGTTGTCTCCCTGCTCCGGGTGCCGGACCGGTGGCCCATGCAAGGGGTTACGGCCTTAGGGTTACCTAACCTAACATCTCAGGCGGCAAGTGTGGAGAGCAGGCGCTGGAGCGCTCCGCCCAGGCCCCACTGGTCCGCGAGCGCTTCGAGCGTCGCGGGGTCACGCGGTTCGGAGGGCAGCGTCGGGTCGAACTCCGGAAGCGGAACGTCGCCGGCGACCCGGACCACGGTCGGCGCGACGGCCACGTAGGCACGCGCCTCGTCGAGCCGCTTGCGCTGCGAAGGCGTCAGCTTGGCGGCCGGGTCGTCGACCGCGGCCATGATCCCGGCCAGGTCACCGAACGCGTCCAGCAGCTTCGCGGCCGTCTTCTCGCCGATACCGGGAACGCCCGGCAGTCCGTCGCTCGGGTCGCCGCGCAGCAGTGCCAGATCGACGTAACCGGAGCCGTCCACCCCGTACTTCTCGCGGAGCCAGGCCTCGTCCGTCACCTGAAGGGTGCCGACGCCCTTCAGCGGGTAGAGCACCCGCACCTCGCGGGCGTCGTCCACCAGCTGGTAGAGGTCCCGGTCGCCGGTGACGATGTCGACCGGGCCGGTCGCCAGGCCGGTCAGTGTGCCGATCACGTCGTCGGCCTCGTATCCCGGGACACCGACCCGGGCGATGCCCAGGGCGTCGAGGACGTCCGCGATGACCGGTACCTGCGGGGCCAGTGTGTCGGGCGTCTCCTCCTCGTCGGGCAGGCCCGCGCCGGTCTCCACCGCGACGCGGTGCGCCTTGTACGAGGGGATCAGGTCGACCCGCCACTGCGGCCGCCAGTCCGCGTCCCAGCAGGCGACCAGATCGTCCGGGTGGTGGTCCTGGACGAGCCGGCCGATGAAGTCCAGCAGCCCACGCGCGGCGTTGACCGGTGTCCCGTCCGGTGCGCGCACCGAGTCGGGCACTCCGAAGTAGGCGCGGAAGTAGAGGGAAGCGGTGTCGAGGAGCATCAGGCGTCGCGTCACACCCCGATGATGCCGCACCCCGCCGACAGTGGCCGCCGTGGACGCGGTTCCCGGACGGCGGCCGGAGTTCTGTGACCTGGGTCACTCTTGTGTTTGCCACGTGTAAGTGAGGGCAGGCGCGGCATCGGAGCGGATCACGTCGCATTTTCAACTAGTGCACGTGCCATGCGGACCGAATCCGCACCGCTCCACGGTCTGCCGGAGGGGGTGGCAGACCGTTCTCGGTTCAACGCGTGAGGTGTATGTGTCAAGGCTGCAAGCCGAGCACTTGTACAAGGTGTTCGGCAGACGACCCGATCAAGCCGTGCAGAAGCTGGAGAGCGGCACGGACCGCGACGAGCTGCGCGCAGACGGAACGA
Organism: Streptomyces sp. NPDC026062; assembly: GCF_055568375.1. Taxonomy (NCBI): domain Bacteria; kingdom Bacillati; phylum Actinomycetota; class Actinomycetes; order Kitasatosporales; family Streptomycetaceae; genus Streptomyces; species Streptomyces sp. NPDC026062. Next base: position 27,702 of record NZ_JBVHOQ010000025.1, on the reverse strand, counting down.
CCGCAGCGGTGATCGACGCATCGTTCACCGTGGAACCGGGCCAGATCTTCGTCGTGATGGGTCTGTCCGGGTCCGGCAAGTCCACGTTGCTGCGCATGCTCAACGGGCTGCTGGAGCCCACGGCCGGCAAGGTGCTCTTCGATGGCCAGGACCTGACCGCCCTGAGCCCCGCACAGCTTCGCCATGTCCGCTCCACCAAGATCAGCATGGTGTTCCAGCACTTCGCGCTCTTCCCCCACCGGAGTGTCCTGGAGAACGCCGGTTACGGCCTGGAGGTCCAGGGCGTGCCGCGCGACGAGCGCAACCGCCGCGCCGCCGAGGCACTGGAGCTGACCGGTCTCGCCGGCTGGGAGAACTCCTGGCCCGACGAGCTCTCCGGCGGTATGCAGCAGCGTGTCGGCCTGGCCCGCGCGCTCGCCACCGACGCCGACCTGCTTCTGATGGACGAGTCCTTCAGCGCACTCGACCCGCTGATCCGCCGCGACATGCAGGACCAGCTCCTGGAGCTGCAGAAGCGGCTGAAGAAGACCATCGTCTTCATCACCCACGACCTCAACGAGGCCATGCGCCTCGGTGACCGCATCGCGGTGATGCGCGACGGCGAGATAGTCCAGCTCGGCACCGCCGAGGACATCCTCGTCACCCCGGCCAACGACTACGTCGCGTCCTTCACCCAGGACGTGGACCGCGCCCGGGTCCTGACCGCGGGCGCCGTCATGGCCGAGCCGCACACCGTCATGGGCACCACGACGGACGACGGCAGGGAACTGCGTACGCCCGCCGACGTCCTGCGGGAGGCCCCGGCCAGCGTCGTCGAGTCCACCCCGATCATCGAACTCTTCACGCCCTGCTCGCAGAGCGGTGTCGCGGTCGCGGTGACCGACGACAAGGGCAAGCTCGTCGGCGTCGTGCCGAGGGCCCGGCTGCTCGCTGTGCTCGGTGAGCCGATGCCCCCTGCCGAGGCTCCCCAGGACGCCACGGACTCGCTGAAGAAGGTGGCCAATGTTTAGGCTCCACCTCGGCGACTGGGTCGACTCGGCCGTCGACTGGCTCCAGACCCACCTGGCCTGGCTCTTCGACGCCATCAGCTCCGTCGTGAGCGGCATGTTCGACGGCATAGCCGCCGTGCTCTCCGCCCCCGCCCCCCTGCTCTTCGCGGGCATCGTCGCCGTCATCGCCTGGTGGCTGCGCGGCCTGCTCGCCGGTGTGCTCGCGTTCGTCGGCTTCGCCCTCATCGACTCGGTCGAGTTGTGGGACGAGGCGATGGACACCCTCACCCTGGTACTCGTCGCGACCATCGTGACGCTGGTCCTGGCCATCCCCCTCGGTATCTGGGCGTCCCGCTCGAAGACCGTCAGCGCGGTGATCCGGCCGGTCCTCGACTTCATGCAGACCATGCCCGCCATGGTCTACCTCATCCCCGGCGTCATCTTCTTCGGTGTCGGCGTCGTCCCCGGAATCATCGCCACCATCATCTTCGCGCTGCCCCCGGGCGTCCGGATGACCGAGCTCGGCATCCGCCAGGTCGACGGCGAACTCGTCGAGGCGGCCGAGGCCTTCGGCACCACGTCACGCAGCATCCTGCTGCGGGTGCAGCTGCCGCTCGCGCTGCCCACGATCATGGCGGGCATCAACCAGGTCATCATGCTGGGCCTGTCCATGGTGGTCATCGCCGGCATGGTCGGCGGCGGCGGCCTCGGCGGCTCCGTCTACCGTGCGATCGGCAACGTCGACGTGGGCCTCGGCTTCGAAGCCGGTGTCTCCATCGTCGTCCTGGCGATGTACCTGGACCGTATGACCAGCGCCCTGGGCCGCGAGGTCTCCCCGCTCGCCCGCCGCGCACTCGCCAAGGCGCAGTCGCTGGCCGGCGGACTCAAGGTGTGGAACTACCGCCCGCAGCCCGTCGTCGCCGTGGTCGGCATCGTCGTCCTCGCCCTCGTCGCAGGCGGCATGGGACTGTTCGGCTCCTCGGACACGGACGACACCGCGAGCTCCGACCCGAAGAACGTCGGGGCCGGCAAGAAGATCAGCATGGGCTACATCCCGTGGGACGAAGGCATCGCCTCCACCTTCCTGTGGAAGGAGCTGCTGGAGCAGCGCGGCTTCGAGGTCGACGCCAGGCAGTACGAGGCCGGTGCGCTGTACACCGGCATGGCGAGCGGTCAGATCGACTTCGAGACCGACTCCTGGCTGCCGGTGACCCACGCCGCGTACTGGAAGAAGTACAAGGACCGCCTGGAGGACATGGGCTCCTGGTACGGCCCCACGTCGCTGGAGCTCGCCGTTCCCTCGTACATGAAGGGCCTCGACTCGCTCGACGACCTGAAGGGCAAGGCGTCCGGCTTCAAGGGCCGGATCGTCGGCATCGAGCCGAGCGCCGGTGAGATGGGTCTGCTCAAGGACAAGATCCTGCCGGGCTACGGCCTGGACAAGGAGTACAAGGTCGTCGACGGCTCCACCCCGGCCATGCTGGCCGAGCTGAAGCGCGCGTACGCCAAGAAGGAACCGATCGTCGTTCCCCTCTGGTCGCCGCACTGGGCCTACAACCAGTACGAACTCACCAAGCTCAAGGACCCCAAGAACCTCTGGGGCAAGGGCGACGGCATCCACACGCTGGCCCGCAAGGGCTTCGCGGCCGACAACCCCGAGGTCGGCACGTGGCTCAAGAACTTCAAGATGACCGAGGACCAGCTCACCAGTCTTGAGGCGCAGATCCAGAAGAGCGGTTCCGGCAAGGAGCAGGAGGCCGTCCGCACCTGGCTGAAGGCCAACCCGGGCGTCGCCGACACCTGGACCCCGGTCAAGAAGGCCGCCGCCTCCGGCACCGCCGACGGCAAGGACGAGCGCGACCGTGCCATCGAGATGGCCTGGTTCCCCTGGGAGGAGGACATCGCCGCCACGTACCTGTGGAAGGCAGTCCTGGAGGACCGCGGTTACAAGATCAACCTCAAGCAGTTCGAGGTCGGCCCGATGTACGCCGCGATGTCCCGCGGCCAGCTCGACGTCCAGTTCGACGGCTGGCTGCCGTACACCCAGAAGAACTACTGGGACAAGTACGCGTCCAAGCTGACCGACCTCGGCTCGTGGTACGGCCCGACGTCACTTGAGATCGCGGTGCCCGACTACGTCAAGGACGTGAAGTCCCTGGCGGATCTGAAGGGCAAGAGCAGCCGGTTCAAGGGCCGGATCATCGGCATCGAGCCCGGCACCGCCACGATGGAGAACCTCAAGAAGAACGTGCTCCCGAGCTACGGCCTGGACAAGGAGTACAAGGTCGTCGACGGCTCCACCCCGGCCATGCTGGCCGAGCTGAAGCGCGCGTACGCCAAGAAGGAGCCCATCGCCGTCATGCTGTGGACCCCGCACTGGGCCTACAGCGAGTACAGCATGACCAAGCTCCAGGACCCGAAGAAGGCCTTCGGCGACGGCGACCGGCTGCACACCATCGCCTCCAAGGAGTTCCCGGAGAACTACCCGCAGCTGACCAAGTGGTTCAAGGACTTCAAGCTCAGCGAGGACCAGCTCGCGGGCCTGGAGAACCAGATCCAGAAGCGCGGCGCGGGACACGAGGAGGAGGCCGTGAAGGCCTGGATGGACGAGAATCCGGGCATCGCGGACAAGATGGCTCCTCAGCAGTAACAGCGCCGGCGGCCCCACAGGGGCGGCGGCACGGAAGGGGTGGGCACCGCCGACGGCGGCGCCCGCCCCTTCCTGGCTGTCCGGACGGCTCTTTCCCCGCCGACCTCGCCCAACGGAGTGCGTAAGGTGCTCGCAACCGGAAGGATGGCGAGTCGGGAGGGAGCCGGACATGGACGACAAGGAAACACTCCGGGTGGGCGCCGCGGTCCGCCGACAGCGCAGATCCCTGGGACTCACCCTGGCCGCGGTCGCCGCACGCAGCGGTCTGTCCGTGCCGTTTCTCAGCCAGATCGAGAACGAACGGGCCAGACCCAGCGCACGTTCCCTGGACCGGGTCGCCGAAGCCCTGGAGACCACCACCGCACGCCTGCGCGCCGCCGCGGACTCGGCGCGCGCCGTCGATGTGGTGCGCGGCGGCGAGGAGGACGGGGTACGCAGGGTGGTACGCGGCCGCCATCAGCTCAGTGCCCTGGAGTTCACCGGGGAGCTCGACCTCGGGCAGGAGTTCCAGCACCGCAACGACGAGGTGATGTACGTGGCGGAGGGCGCGGCCGAGGTGGAGGCCGAGGGGCAGGCCTACCGGCTGGAGCGCGGCGACACGCTGTTCCTCTCGGGCGGGGTGCGCCATCGCTGGCGGGCCACCGTCCCCGGCACCCGGCTGCTGGTCGTCGCGGTCGCCGAGCACATCGACGCCACGTTCGACCCCCGGCGCTGAGGCCCCACCCGGGAGGCCCCGCCCAGGAGGCGGGGGCTCGGGCGGCGTTCAGGCGGCGGGGGCCGGCGCCCGCGCGGGCACCTGCGGCGGCGCGAGCAGCACCCCGCTCAGCAGCCCGCGCACCGTACGCACCCCGGCCACGGCCCAGGCCGCCACCAGCAGCACGTACAGGGCGACGGCCAGCCAGGTGAACGCCGTCAGACCGGTGTGGCGGGCCAGACCTGCCGCACCCGTCACACACGTACCGACGGGGAAGGTGAAGCCCCACCACGTCATGGCGAAGGTCATCCCGCCCCGCACCGCCCGCACCACCATGGCGACGGACAGCGCCAGCCACAGCAGGGCGAACCCCATGACCGGCACCCCGTACAGCACCGCGAACGCACCGAGCGCCGAGGCGTACGGTGCCTGGATCGCACCCGGCGCCACATCGGCCAGCGCGTTGACCGCGGTCGTCGACTGGCCCAGCGGGCCGAGCACCAGGAACAGGGTGGGCGTCAGCGCGAGCGGCAGCGGGCCCCGGTGGACCAGACGGCCGAAGATCAGCGGCAGCATCACCAGCGTGCCCAGCAGGCTCAGCCCGAACATCGCGTAGCAGGCGAGCAGCATCGCCTCCCGCCACTGCCCCTCGGGCAGCTCCGGCACCAGCAGCGGACCGAGCGCGGCGGACACCATGGGTGCCACCACCGGCAGCAGCCACACCGGGGACGCCGTCCCGGGATCCGGCCGGTGGCGCACGATCATCAGATACGGAATCGCCACGGCCGCGGCCACTCCGGTCAGCGTGCCGGCGGTGTACAGCAGCACATCCAGGGCCAGCGCCGCCGCATGCCCGATCAGGTCCTTGCCGACGACCATTCCGGAGCCCCCGACAGCCAGCAGCGCCATCGAGAGACAGCCGTAGAACGGGGCGACCGCCGGGTCCAGCAGATGGGCGCGGGCCTGGTCGCGGTGTGCGGCCCAGTGCCCGGCGCGGGCGGCCAGCAGAGCGGTGAGCAGGACCGCGGCGAGCACCCACACCAGCGTGCAGGCCGCCCGCAGACCGGGAACGTGCACGGGCAGGGCGACACCCGCACTCGCGACGATCGAGGTGCCCATGACGGCCGCGTACCAGTTGGGACCGAGGTGCCTCAGGGCCGGCCACCGGGTGGTGCCGGAGTACCGGGGAAGGGTGTGGGTCTGCGGAAAGATGGCCATGCCACGATTCTCGGCACCCTGGTCGTGCCCCACCAGGGAGTCCCGCCCTATGAGGTCATAAGGTGGACTTATGTCCAGCGATCTTCCCGCACCGCTGTCCCACCGGGTGCCCGATCTCGGCGCGCTGGAGCTGCTGCTCGCCGTCGCCCGGCACGGCAGCCTCGGCCGGGCCGCCCGGGACGTCGGCATCACCCAGCCCGCCGCCAGCAGCCGCATCCGTTCCATGGAGCGGCAGCTCGGCCTCGCCCTCCTCGACCGCTCGCCCCGCGGGTCCCGGCTGACCGACGCCGGTGCGCTCGTCACCGACTGGGCGCGCCGCGTCGTCGAGGCGGCCGAGGCCTTCGACGCGGGCGCCCAGGCGCTGCGCGACCGCCGCGACTCCCGGCTGCGGGTCGCCGCCTCCATGACCATCGCCGAGTACCTGCTCCCGGGCTGGCTGATAGCTCTGCGCGGCGAACGCCCGGACACCGCCGTGTCGCTGCTCGCCGGAAACTCCGCGGTGGTCGCGCGAAGGCTGCTCAGCGGCGAGGCGGATCTCGGCTTCGTCGAGGGGCTCTCCGTCCCGGAAGGGCTCGACGGCACCGTCATCGCCCATGACCGCCTGGTCGTCGTGGTCGCCCCGTCGCATGCCTGGGCCCGCCGCCGCACCCCGCTGACCCCGAAGGAACTGGCCGCGACCCCGTTGATCCTGCGCGAGCACGGCTCCGGCACCCGACAGGTCCTGGACGCCGCCCTCGCCGTCCACGGCGGACTGGGCCCGCCGTTGCTGGAACTCTCCTCGACCACGGCGGTGAAGGGTGCCGCGGAGAGCGGCGCCGGGCCCTGCGTCCTGAGTGAACTGGCCCTCGGCGAGGAACTCTCGGCCCGGCGCCTGCTCAAGGTCCCGATCGCCGGGGTCCGCCTGCGCCGCCAGCTCCGCGCCGTCTGGCCCGCGGGCCACCGCCCCACGGGCCCGGCCCGCGACCTGCTCTCCCTGACACGGTCGAGCCCGGCCGGCGACTGAGGGGCACGGGTCTGCGGCGCACCGGCAGAACGGTGGCCGTCCCTCCGGCGGGGCGGCAAGGAGAACCGTGATCCACCCGCCCGCCACCGGCGTCCGCCGGCACCACATGGCGGCGCTCAATACGTCCCGGGCCGTCCAGCGCGTTGCGGCCCGTCGGCGGTGCGGCCGCCCCGGACCGGCTGCGCGGCCGGCCCACCGGACAGGAGCGGTCCCGGCGGAGCCCGGCCGTGCCCGTGGTTCAGTGCCGTGCCACGTAGTACACGTTCAGGATGTCGCCCTCGACCCGCCGGGTGTCGATCCGGCCGAATCCGGCCTCGCCGAGCATCCTCCGGGCGGTCTGCTCACCCCAGACGGTACCCAGTCCCTCACCGCCCTCACCCAGCGAGACACTCATGCAGTAGAAGACCGAGAACGTGTACAGCGCCGGGCCCAGCGGATGGTCGATGTTCTCCTCCAGTCGGCTGGACGCCGCGATGTCCCCCATCAGGAACACGCCGTCCGGTGCCAGCGCGGCGGACACGCACGCCAGCGCGCGCTCCGGCCGGGCCAGGTCGTGGATGACGTCGAACGCCGTGATCAGGTCGTAGGAGCCGGACACCTCGGCGCAGTCGCCGATGTCGAAGGCGGTGTTGGCCAGTCCCATCGAGGCGGCCTCGGCACGGGCTGCGGCGATGCCCTCCTCCGACATGTCGAGCCCCTGGAAACGGCTCGCCGGGTAGGCCCTGGCCAGCACGTTGACCGCATGACCGTGACCCGTACCGATGTCCAGCACCTCGATGCCCGCACGCAACCGCTCCGGGAGACCGGGCGCCAACGGCACGATCCCGTCCACCAGAGCCAGGTCGAAGACCTCGCCCGACTCCTCGGCCTGAAGGGACTGGAACCGCGGATACGCGGAGTACGGCAGCCCGCCCCCGGTGCGGAACGCCTCCAGAACCTGCTGCTCGACCTCGCCCATCATGCCGAAGTCCTGGGCGATCCGGGCCAGATTGTCCGGCCCGGCCGACCGCGTCAGCGAGGCGGCGTGCTCGGGCGGCAGCGCGTACATGCCCTGCTCGGGCTCGTAGTCGACGATGCCTCCGACGACCATCGCGCCCAGCCACTCCCGTACATAGCGCTCGTTCAGCCCGGCGGCCTTCGCGATCTCCCCGCTCGTGGCCGGCGCCATACCGGCCATCGTGTCGAACAGACCGCTCTGGTGACCCAGACCCGCCATCAGCCCCAGGCAGGTGTCGTTCACCACCTGGACCATGCGGCCCGCGAACGCCTCCTGTTTCACCGCATCCGGTGCTGTGACAGACATCGCTCCTCCTCTCGCCATCGGGCCACGGGAGGGGAGCGGAACAGCCGGCCGGCCGCGCTCACGGCGGGCGGCCCGACGGGACGGCGACGGATACTCTCCTTCCCGCAACGCTACGCCGCACGGCCGCCGACGGCCGCCCGGGACCGCGACCACCCCCGAGGGGATCACCGGAACACCCGCCGCCACCCTCAGCCGGCCGGTGAGGCCGCCGTCACCAAGGCCCGCATCACCCGCACGTCGTCACCCATCTCCGGATGCCACTGCACCCCGAGCACCCACCCCGGCCCCGGCAGCTCCACCGCCTCGACCGTGCCGTCCGCCGCGTGCGCCGAGGCCACCAGACCCGCGCCGAGCCGGTCCACGGCCTGGTGGTGGTACGTCGGTACGTCGCAGGGGTCCGGTACCACCGAGGCGTAGCGCGTACCCGGCACAGGAGTCACCGTGTGCCTGTCGAACACCCCTGCCGCCCCGTCGGGCCCCTTGTGGCCGTCCAGATGCTGCGTCAGCGTGCCGCCGAGCGTCACGTTCAGCAGCTGCATCCCCCGGCAGATCCCGAGCAGCGGCGTACCGGAGCTCAGCGCCGCCAGGGCCAGCGCCGCCTCCCAGCCGTCCCGCTCCGGCGCGGGCGGCCCGGTCCGGGGGTCGCGTTCCGCCTCGTACCGCGCGGGGTCCACATCCGGCCCGCCCGCCACCACCACCGCGTCGAGCCGGGCCACCACCGAAGCCGCGAGCTCCGGCGAGTCCGGCGGCAGCAGCACGGCCACCCCGCCCGCCTCCCGCACCAGCCGGGCATAGCCGGCGGGCAGCAGGGTGGCCGGCAGGTCCCAGACCCCCCAGCGGGCCGAGGCTTCCAGATAGGTACTGACACCGATCAGCGGACGGTTCAACGGACCCCTCACTTCACTCGTACGGCACGCACCGGCACCGTATCCAAATCCCTTGTGCTGCCCATAGATTTGGATCATCTGTCGGCCTGCGAGGAGAGGATCCGTCCGTGTCCGACCGAACAGCCCCGCTCGCCGTCGAGGAACTGCACCTCCTCGTCGGCAGCGGTGAGATCGACACCGTGGTCCTGGCCTTCCCCGACATGCAGGGGCGTCTCCAGGGAAAACGCTTCGCCGCCGCCTTCTTCCTCGACGAGGTCGTCACCCACGGCACCGAGGGCTGCAACTACCTCCTCGCGGTCGACACCGAGATGAACACCGTCGACGGATACGCCATGTCCTCCTGGGACCGGGGCTACGGCGACTTCGCCATGCACCCCGACCTCACCACGCTGCGCCGCGTGCCCTGGAACGAGTCCACCGTGATGGTCACCGCCGACCTCACCTGGTCCGACGGCTCACCCGTCGTCGCCGCGCCCCGCCAGATCCTGCGCCGCCAGCTGGAGCGCCTCGCGGAGCACGGCTACACGGCCCACGTCGGCACCGAGCTCGAATTCATCGTCTTCAAGGACACCTACGAACAGGCCTGGGACCGCGGCTACCGTGACCTGACCCCGGTCAACCAGTACAACGTCGACTACTCCGTCCTCGGCACCGGCCGCGTCGAGCCGCTGCTGCGCCGTATCCGCAACGAGATGGCGGCGGCCGGCCTCACCGTCGAGTCCGCCAAGGGCGAGTGCAACCCCGGCCAGCACGAGATCGTGTTCCGGTACGACGAGGCCCTGGTCACCTGCGACCAGCACGCCGTCTACAAGACGGGCGCCAAGGAGATCGCCGCGCAGGAAGGAGTCGCGCTCACCTTCATGGCCAAGTTCAACGAGCGCGAGGGCAACTCCTGCCACATCCACCTCTCGCTCCGGCCCACCGGCACACCCGGCCGCAGCGCCATGGCGGACACCGACGGCGCCATGTCCCCGGTCATGCGGCACTTCCTCGCCGGACAGCTCGCCGCCCTGCGGGACTTCTCCCTCCTGTACGCGCCGAACATCAACTCCTACAAACGCTTCCAGCCCGGCTCCTTCGCCCCGACCGTGGTCGCCTGGGGCCACGACAACCGCACCTGCGCACTCCGCGTCGTGGGCCACGGCCAGTCGCTGCGCCTGGAGAACCGGCTCCCCGGCGGCGACGTCAACCCGTACCTTGCCGTCGCCGGACTCGTCGCCGCGGGCCTGTACGGCATCGAGCACGCGCTCGAACTCCCCGAGCCGTGCGAGGGCAACGCCTACGCCGCCGCGTACGACCACGTCCCCACCAGCCTGCGGGAGGCCGCCGGGCTCTGGGAGCACAGCGGGATCGCCCGCGAGGCCTTCGGCGATGAGGTGGTGTCCCACTACCGCAACATGGCACGCGTCGAACTCGACGCCTTCGACGCAGCGGTGACCGACTGGGAACTCCGACGCTCCTTCGAACGCCTGTGAGGGCCGCCTTGATCCAAGAACACCGTGTCCTGAACCCGGCGACGGAAGAACTCGTCGCCACCGTCCCCGCGACCTCGGCCGCCGAGGCGGCTGCGGCCGTCACCCGCGCCGCCGCGGCCCAGCGGGTCTGGGCCGCCCTCGCCCCCGCCGACCGGGCGCGGCTGCTGCGCCGGTTCGCCGTCACCGTCGACTCCCACATCGAGGAGCTGGCCCGGCTGGAGGTCCGGGAGGCCGGGCACACGATCGGCAACGCGCGCTGGGAGGCCGGGAACGTCCGCGACCTGCTCGACTTCTCCGCCGGGGGAGTGGAACGCCTCAGCGGCCGGCAGATCCCCGTGCCCGGCGGCATCGACCTCACCCTGCTCGAACCCCTCGGCGTCGTCGGGGTGATCGCACCGTGGAACTTCCCCATGCCGATCGCCGCCTGGGGGACCGCCCCCGCCCTCGCGGCAGGCAACGCCGTGATCCTCAAACCCGCCGAGACCACCCCGCTGACCGCGCTCCGGCTCGCGGAACTCGCCCTGGAGGCAGGCCTTCCCGAGCACCTGTTCCAGGTGCTGCCGGGCGCGGGGGGCGTGGCGGGCAACGCCCTCGTCGAGCACCCCGGAGTCGCCAAGATCGTGTTCACGGGCTCCGGCCGTGTCGGCAGGCAGATCATGGCCACATGCGCCCGGCAGGTGAAGCGGATCACCCTCGAACTCGGCGGCAAGAGCCCCAACATCGTCTTCGCCGACGCCGACATCGAAGCCGCGGCGGCCGCCGCCCCGATGTCCTTCCTGGACAACACGGGCCAGGACTGCTGCGCCCGCACCCGGATCCTCGTCGAGCGCTCTGTGTACGACCGCTTCCTGGAGCTGCTGGCCCCGGCCCTCGCGGCGGTCGTCGTCGGCGACCCGGCCGACGAGAAGACGCGGATGGGCCCGCTCATCTCGCGCACACAGTTGGAGCGGGTGCGCGGCTACGTCCCCGAGGACGCCGCCGCGATCCGTGGCAGCGCACCCGAGGGCCCCGGCTTCTGGTTCCCGCCGACGGTCCTCACCGGCGTGCCCGAGGACGCGCCCGTCGCCACCGAGGAGGTCTTCGGCCCGGTCGCCGTCGTCCTGCCCTTCGAGGACGAGTCGGACGCCGTCCGGCTCGCCAACGCCACGGAGTACGGGCTCGCGGGCTCCCTCTGGACCCGCGACGTGGGCCGCGCGCTGCGCGTCGCGCAGGCGGTCCGGGCGGGGAACCTCTCCGTCAACTCCCACTCCGCGGTCCGCTACTGGACCCCGTTCGGCGGGTTCAAACAGTCGGGCCTCGGCCGGGAACTGGGCCCGGACGCCCTCACCGCCTTCACCGAAACCAAGAACGTCTTCCTCAGTACGGAGGCCTGAACGGTATGACCACGGACCACGGGAACATCTGCCGCCGCCTCGTCGGCCGCACCGCAGTCATCACCGGTGCCGGCAGCGGCATCGGCCTGGCCACCGCCCACCGGCTCGCCTCCGAGGGGGCGCACGTGGTCTGCGGTGACATCGACGAGACCGCGGGCAAGGCGGCAGCCGAAGCGGTCGGCGGCACTTTCGTACGGGTCGACGTCACCGACCCCGAGCAGGTCGAGGCGTTGTTCAAGACCGCGTACGACACCTACGGTTCCGTCGACATCGCCTTCAACAACGCCGGGATCTCGCCGCCCGACGACGACTCCATCCTCACCACGGGGCTGGAGGCCTGGAAGCGTGTCCAGGACGTCAACCTCACCTCGGTCTACCTCTGCTGCAAGGCCGCTCTGCCCTACATGCGGCGCCAGGGCCGTGGCTCGATCATCAACACCGCCTCGTTCGTCGCCAGGATGGGAGCGGCGACCTCCCAGATCTCGTACACCGCCTCCAAGGGCGGAGTGCTGGCCATGTCGCGCGAACTGGGCGTCCAGTTCGCCCGCGAGGGCATCCGGGTCAACGCCCTGTGCCCGGGACCGGTCAACACCCCGCTTCTTCAGGAACTGTTCGCCAAGGACCCGGAGCGCGCCGCCCGCAGGCTCGTGCACATCCCGCTCGGCCGGTTCGCCGAGGCGACCGAGATCGCGGCAGCCGTCGCCTTCCTGGCGAGCGACGACTCCTCGTTCGTCAACGCCACCGACTTCCTCGTCGACGGCGGGATCTCCGGCGCCTACGTCACGCCCCTGTAGCCTCCGGTCACTCACCACCGAACCCGGAGCGCAGCGGTGAGCGACCTGGCAACGAGCGGTGGTGGGGCGGGTGTTCCCGGCGAGGGGCATCCGCCCGATCGGTGGCAGCGAGACGGGCGGGGCGCCGGCGGTTCCGTCGCTTCCTGGGGCTGTCGGACCCGCCCGCCCGCTCAGAGGAAGGTGCGGCCCTCGCCCCGGTACGTCGGCACGGTCGCCGTGACCCGGTCGCCCTCGATCAGCTGAAGCTCGTCGAACCGCTCGCACAGCTCGCCGGCCTTCGCGTGCCGGAACCACACCTTGTCGCCGATCAGCAGATCGTCGGCCGGGGCGCCGAGCAGCGGAGTCTGCACCTCGCCGGGGCCCTCCTGCGGGTCGTAGCGCAGACCCTCCGGCAGATACGGGACCGGCAGCCGGTCCGCTCCGGCCGCACCGGACGCCGGGTAGCCGCCTCCGAGCACCGTCACCACGCCCACTCCAGGCCTGCGCACCACGGGCTGGGCGAACAGGGCCGCCGGGCGCGCGGAGAACGAGGTGTAGTTGTCGAACAGCCGCGGCACGTAGAGGCCGGAACCGGCCGCGATCTCGGTGACGGCGGGCTCCGCCGCGGTGTGCTGCACACTGCCGGTGCCGCCGCCGTTCACGAATTCCAGATCCGGTGCCACGGCCCGTACCGCCCGCACGACCTCGGCCCGGCGGGCCACCAGCTCCCGCCGGGCGGTGGCCTGCATCAGCCGGATCGCCCGGGAACGCAGCGGCCGTCCGGCGAGCGAGTCGCCCACTCCGGCGATATGCCCCTCGTACGCCATCAGCCCCACCAGCCGGAAACCGGGCCTGCGGGCCACGGACCGGGCCAGCTCGGCCAGTTGGGCGGGGGAGCGCAGCGGAGAACGCAGGGCCCCGATCCGTACCCGGCCGCCGAGCATCCGCAGCGAGGTGTCCAGCTCCAGACAGACCCGGATCTCCTCGGTGCCCCCGGCCCGTGCCGCGTCGATGAGCTCCAGCTGTGCGTGGTCGTCCACCATCACGGTCACGGCGGCGGCCAGCTTCGGGTCCGATGCCAGCTCCGCGAAGGCGGAGCGGTCGGCCGACGGGTAGGCCAGCAGGACGTCCTCGAAACCCGCCCGCGCCAGCCACAGCGACTCCGCGAGCGTGAAGGACATGATCCCGGCGAATCCGGGACGGGCCAGCACCCGTTCCAGCAGGGCACGGCAGCGCACCGATTTGCTCGCCACCCGGACGGGCTTCCCGGCCGCACGCCGCACAAGGTCGTCGGCGTTGGCGTCGAACGCCTCCAGATCGACGACGGCGACGGGGGCGTCGAGATGGGCGGTGGCCCGGTCGTAGCGGGTCCGGTCAGCGGCACGGGCAGTCATGGCCGCAGCTTGCCAGACAGCTGTACCGCTGGGTAGGGGGACGATCTGCGCAGATCGGCCCCCGTGCCTGTCCGGCGCGGCGGCCCGCTCCCACCAGGGCCTCTCCAACCCGTAGAGTGACGGGCACGCGGCGAGCAACGGGCCTGCCTGTGCGGCTGATCCGCGTGCGGTACGGAACGGACCAGGGGGGCGGATGAGTACCGAGGCGCAGCGCGCTCCCGTCCCGCCACGCCCGAGCACTCCGCCACCGCTTCCTGCGGCGCCTGCCGACCGGCCCGTGAACGCCACCCAGCCGCCCCGCCCCGAAACCCCGAAGCCGGCCACGGTCCCGGCACCGGACGGCCGGGAGGGCGAGCCCCCGGTGCGAGGCATGCGGTTCTCGGACCTGCCCAAGGCGCAGCCCCCGACGCAGGAGCCGACGCGGAAGCAGGAACAGAAGCCGGCGGAGAAGCAGGTACCGGCACCTGGACCAGCACAGACGCAGAGTTCGGCCCCGGCTCCGGCTCTGCCGCCGGTCCCGGACCCGGTGCCGGACCCGGACCCCGTCTCGCCCCGGCCGCCGGCCGTGCCCCCGCCATCGGCTCCGGGCGGGCCCCCGGCCCAGACCCCGGCTGCTTCGCCGTCCCCGGCCCCGCCCGCCCCCCAGGTGCCCGCCCCGTCCGGCGTATCCCCGGCCGCGCCGCCCCCCGTGGAGACCACCGCCCGGCTGCGCCCCGTACCTCCTGCCCCGCCGGCCGGGGCTCCCGCGTCCCGGCGGGAACCGGCGGCGCCCACCGCCCCCGCCTTCCCGGCGAGGCCGCCCGTTCAGTCCCCCGCGGCGACCCGGCGGCGGCCCGTGGGAGCCGTTGATCTCGGCGGACCGCCGACGCCGTACGGGGCAGCCGCCCCCTACGCCTACCGGCCCCCGCACACCCACCCTCCGGCCGAGACGCCGGCCGAGACCACCACCCGGCTCCGGCCCGTGCGGACCCGGCGCCCCTTCAGGGCCGCGGCGGCCGCGGTCTGTGCCGTGCTCGGGCTCGGACTGATCGGCGGGGCCGCCACCGGCAGCTGGCTCATCAGTGACTCCTCGGCCGATCCCGCGGCCCACAGCGCCTACACCGTGGGCCGGGACGCCTGGCACAGCGTCCCCGTCGACACCCTCTTCCCCCGCACGCTGAAGGGCGACGGCGCCGGACCCGGCGGCGCCGACCGGGTCTGGACCAGGGTCGCCGTGGCCCCCGACAGCGGCTGCGCGGGCGCGCTCGACCCGCTGCTGCTCAAGACGCTGAGCCCGGTCGGCTGCGCGCGCCTGCTCCGCGCCACGTACACCGACGCGACGAGCAGCGGTGTCACCACGGTCGGACTGGTCTTCACCGAGGCCGACACCGAGGCCATGCGGGCGCTGAGCACCCGCTTCGCCTCCGAGCATCTGGACACGCGCGCCGACCTGATGCCCCGCGCGTACCCGGTGAAGGACAGCGTCGCCGCCGGATTCGGAGACCGGCAGCGTGCCGGCTGGACCGTGCACGTACTGACCGAGGTACCCGTCGTGGTGTTCGCCGTGTCCGGTTTCGCGGACGGGCGAAAGGTCACCGACCCGCAGCCGGCCGAGAAGGCCATGGCGGCCGGCGCGACGACCGCCGCCGCGCAGGCCGGACTCGGACACGAGGCCAAGGGCGTGGCCGACCGGGTCGAGCGCGGACTGCGCAGGACCGTCGCCGATCTCACGGAGAAGCCCGAATGACCCGCCGCCTCCGCCCCGGCAGATTCCTCGGCGCGGTCTGCGCCGCCACCGCGTTCGCGCTGCTGCCCGCGCCCCCGGCCGGCGCGGACACCATCCGGGCCCGGCAGTGGGGTCTGGACGCCCTCCACACCGACCGGGCCTGGCAGACCACCCGGGGCAAGGGCATCACCGTCGCCGTCGTCGACACCGGAGTCGACGGCGACCTGCCCGACCTGGCCGGCCAGGTGCTTCCGGGCAAGGACATGATCGGGTTCGGCGCCGGACGCGGTGACCGGTCCTGGGCCAGGCACGGCACCGCGATGGCCGGGATCATCGCAGGCCGGGGCCACGGCAGCGGAAACGAGGAGGGGGTCCTGGGCATCGCGCCCGAGGCGAAGATCCTCCCGGTCCGGGTCATCCTCGAAGCGAGCGATCCCTCACGTGCCAAGGCCCGCAAGTCCCGGGGCACCGCGCTCGCCGACGGCATCCGCTGGGCCGCCGACCACGGCGCCGACGTCATCAACCTCTCCCTCGGCGACGACAGCGATTCCGCGCACCCCGAACCCGGTGAGGACGCCGCCGTCCAGTACGCGCTGAAGAAGGGCGCGGTCGTCGTGGCCTCGGCAGGCAACGGCGGCGAGAAGGGCGACCACATCTCGTACCCCGCCGCCTACCCGGGCGTGATCGCGGCCGCCGCGGTCGACCAGTACGGCACCCACGCCTCGTTCTCCACCCGCCGCTGGTACGCCACCGTGAGCGCACCCGGGGTCGGTATCGTCGTCCCCGCACCCGACCGCAAGTACTACGTGGAGTGGGGAACCTCCGCGGCCTCCGCGTTCGTCTCCGGCGCGGTCGCGCTGGTGCGTGCCGCGCACCCGGGGCTGACCCCCGCCCAGATCAGGAAGCTCCTCACGGACACCGCCCGCAGCTCCCCGCCCGCCGGCCGCGACGACGCCCGGGGCTACGGCATCGTCGACCCGGCCGCGGCCATCAAGGCCGGCGGTTCACTCCCTGCCGCCGGGCCGCGCGCCGACTCCGCGGCCGCCGGCTACCGCAAGCGGTACTTCGGCTCCGGGCCCACCCCGCCCCCGGCGGACGGCGGCCCCGCGGGGTGGCTGGCCCCGGCCGCGGGCGGCCTCGGCGCGGCCCTGCTGGCCCTGGCGGTCGTCCTGTGGCGCGGCCGGGGCGGACGCCCGCCCGCCTTCCGCCGCTGAACCGCCCCTTTCTGTTCCGCCCGTCCGGCGCTCGACCCGTCCTCACCCCGCCCGTCCGGCGCGCACCACCCCCACGGCCGCCTTCGCCACCGACTCGACGAGTGCGATGCCCGCCTCCTTGGTCCGCTGGCCGCCGGACAGCACGGCCACCAGATAGGTGCGCCCGCCTGCTGTCACCCGGCCGATGCTGTTGATGTTCCACAGCCCGGTGGCGGTACGGAGCATCCAGCCGTTCTTCAGCGCCCAGTCGCCGCCCGCCGCCGAGACCCCCCACCGCTGGTCCGCCTCGACCCGCGTCATCAGCCCCCGCAGATACGTCCGGGACTCCTCGCTGAGCCCGGTGCCCGCGTCCGATCCGAATACCGCCCCCAGCAGCGTCAGCTGATCGGCCGCGGTGGTCCGGGTCAGCCCCCACGCCTTCGCGGCCGTCGTCGCGGTCAGCCCGAACCGTGCGTTGGCGGCGTCGAGACCGGCCGCCCCGCCCACCGCGGCCAGCAGCGCGGTGGCGGAGTCGTTGTCGCTCCGCTCGATCATCGCGACCGCGTGGGCGCGCTCGGCCGAGGTCAGTTCGCGGCCTTCGTCCTGGGTCCGGAGCAGCAGCGCCGCGAGAATGTCGACCTTGACGATGCTCGCGGTGTCGTACGTGGCGTCCGAGCCCCCGTACACCGCACGCGTACTGCTCACGCTGTCCAGCACGGCCACCGACACGGCCGCCGTGCCCGAAGCGGACAGCAGGGGCTCGACGGCCGAGGCCAGTTCCGCGTCCAGATCCACCACCGGCTCCTCGCTCGTCGCCGCGACCGGAGCGGTCGCGGCCGGTGAGGCGGACGATACGGAAGCCGCGGCGGAGGGAACGCGATCCGGCGACCTGCCGGTCAGGTACGCACCCCCGGCGGCCGAGCCGGCCAGTACGACCGAGGCCGCCACGGTCGCGGACAGGGCGGATCTGCGGATTCTGTGTCGGGGCATGGTCCGGACGCTAGGAACCGCAGCTGAGAGGAGGCTGAGCCCGACCTGTCGGCGGGATGAGAATGCCCAGGCACTACGCTCACCCTGTGGCGCAGAAGAACATTCCGGACCCCGGATACTCCGACGACGACGGCACGGCCGACCCCGCCCTGACCGCGGCACTCGCCGCCTGGGCGGCGGACCGCGAGGCCGTCGGCCCCGTACTCGAAGCCCTCAAGGGGGCTCGTCTCCTCGTTCCCGTGGTGGCGGTCCTCGGTGAGGTCGAGGAGGACGAGAACGGCCTGCGCCGGGAGAAGACCAGCGACATGGCCGTCCCCACCCTCCAGGCCGGCGACCGCCGCGCCCTGCCCGCCTTCACCTCCACCGCTTCGCTGGCCCGCTGGGACCCGCAGGCCCGGCCCGTCGCCGTGCCCCTGCACCAGGCCCTCCAGGCAGCCGTGCACGAGAAGGCCGACACGCTGGTGCTCGACCTCGCGGGGCCGGTGGCCTTCGAGCTGACCGGTTCCGCCCTGCTCGCCCTCGCCGAGGGCCGTACCAGTGCCGACCCGCTGGACGACCCGGCCGTCACCGCGGCGGTACGTGACGCCGTCGCCGCCGAGCCCGCCGTGCTCCGCGCCCATCTCGGACCGGGCCGCGCCGACGGCACCCTGGCCCTGGTGCTGGTGGACGGCGCCGACCCCGCGGAGGCCGCCGGCCGGGTCGCGAACGCGCTGGCGGCGAACGAGGTGCTGCGCGCCCGGCTGGTCCGCGGCCTGGACCTGGCGATGCTCCCGGCCGACGCGCACACGCCCGGTGAGGCCCTGTTCACGCGCTGATCACCCGAACGGCTCAACGGGCGCAAAGCGGCCGAGAGTCGGAGAATTGCGAAGAAGTCGGACGATTGTCGATCTTCGCGAGGTGGTTGTATGCAGACGCGGACAGCGGTGTCGGAGTTCCTCGGCACGCTGCTACTGGTCTTCTTCGGCGTCGGGGCGGCGGTGCTCGGCGCCGACTACATCGGGACCGTGGGCATCGCGCTGGCTTTCGGCTTCGTCCTGCTCGCCCTCGCCTACGCGCTGGGGCCGATATCTGGCTGTCACGTCAATCCGGCGGTGACGCTGGGAATGCTGACCGCCCGGCGCATCGACGTGCGCACCGCGGTGACGTACTGGATCACGCAGCTCCTCGGAGGCATCGCCGGTGCCGCCCTGCTGTTCCTGCTCGCCAAGCAGGTGCCGGGGCTGAAGACGAGCGGGAAGTTCGGCAGCAACGGCTACGGCGACCGGTCGGACGTGCACCTCAACGTCGGCGGCGCCTTCCTCGCCGAAGTGATGCTCACGTTCCTCCTGGTGTTCGTCGTGCTCGCGGTGACCCACAAGGTCGCCGTCATCGGCTTCGACGGGCTCCCCATCGGCATCTCGCTCGCGGTGATCCATCTGGTCGGCATTCCGCTCACCGGCACCTCGGTCAATCCGGCACGGAGTCTGGGCCCGGCCCTGTTCGCGGGCGGCGCGGCGCTCTCCCAGCTCTGGCTGTTCCTGGTGGCGCCACTGGTCGGCGGGGTGATCGCGGCGCTCGTGCACCGGCTGACCCACCCCCTCCCCGGGCGGGAGGAGCGGCCGGTCCAGGTCTGATCCCCGCCCTACCCGCCCGTGAGCCCCCTGCCGGATCCGGCAGGGGGCTCACGGGCGGGTAGGAACGGAAGGGGCGGGCGAGCTCAGCCGAAGACCGGGCCGGTGTACTTCTCGCCGGGGCCCTGACCGGGCTCGTCCGGTACGAGCGAGGCCTCGCGGAACGCGAGCTGCAGGGACTTCAGGCCGTCACGCAGCGGAGCCGCGTGGAAGGAGCTGACCTCGGTGGTGCTCGCGTCCAGCAGGCCGGCCAGCGCGTGGACCAGCTTGCGGGCCTCGTCGAGGTCCTTGTGCTCGTCGCCGTCCTCGGTCAGTCCGAGCTTGACGGCGGCGGCGCTCATCAGGTTGACCGCGACCGTCACGATCACCTCGACGGCGGGCACCTCCGCGATGTCGCGGGCCATCTCGTCGAAGCCGGGGGAATCACTGGTGGGGGTCGCGTCACTCATGCGCCATACGATAGGCCCACGCCGGGCCCGCTCCGTCTGCGGGAGTGCGTGAGACATCGGGTTAGCGCACCGGTCGTCGAGCTGCTAACCTTGTGTAACGACCGGCTGGGTGCCTATGTGCCCGGCCCACAAGTGGAGGCTCCGATCTCCCACCTGGCCGTCCTCAGGACGGCGGGTCACCGGTCAGGCAGCGCCCATCGTTCCGTACGGACGATGGAGCTGCCCGATACGCCCCGCGGTTGACCGCGGCGGTGTTCCGGTTGTTCATGGAGCCCCGCCTGTGTCCCGGCGGGGCATTTTTCATGGTCCCGCACGGTTGGTCTGTCGAAACAGACGTTACGTGGCTGTCTGCCAGGCGGCCGCGTGGTGCTACCGAGGAGGATCCATCAGCGCCGAGCCCCGCATCAACGACCGGATTCGCGTACCCGAGGTGCGACTTGTCGGTCCCAGCGGCGAGCAGGTCGGGATTGTTCCGCTTGCCAAGGCCCTGGAACTCGCACAGGAGTACGACCTCGACCTGGTCGAGGTGGCGGCTACCGCCCGTCCGCCCGTGTGCAAGCTCATGGACTACGGGAAGTTCAAGTACGAGTCGGCCATGAAGGCCCGTGAGGCGCGCAAGAACCAGGCGCACACGGTCATCAAGGAGATGAAGCTCCGGCCGAAGATCGACCCGCACGACTATGACACCAAGAAGGGTCATGTCGTCCGGTTCCTCAAGCAGGGCGACAAGGTCAAGATCACGATCATGTTCCGTGGTCGTGAGCAGTCCCGCCCCGAGCTGGGCTTCCGACTGCTCCAGCGTCTCGCTTCGGACGTGGAGGAACTCGGCTTCATCGAGTCCAACCCGAAGCAGGACGGCCGGAACATGATCATGGTTCTTGGCCCGCACAAGAAGAAGACCGAAGCCATGGCCGAGGCCCGCGAGGCCCAGGCCGCCCGCAAGGCGGGGCGTCAGGGTTACACCCAGGACGACTCCGAGGCCGCGGACGAGGCTGCCGAGGCTCCGGCCGAGGCGACCTCGGAGGCTCCGGCCGAGACACCCTCCGAGGCGTGACCTCAGGGGGCAGCCATCCAGGCGCCCCCCGGGTCCCCCCGGAGTCCCACCAAGATCTGACGCCCCTGCAGTCCGGTGCCCGCACCGAGAGGGGCGCCACTGACGAGGAGAGAACGGCGCGATGCCGAAGAACAAGACGCACAGCGGTGCCAGCAAGCGCTTCAAGATCACCGGCTCCGGCAAGGTGCTCCGTGAGAAGGCCGGCAAGCGCCACCTGCTCGAGCACAAGTCGTCCAAGAAGACCCGCTCGCTGACCGGCACGGTCGTCGTGGCTCCGGCCGACGCCAAGAAGATCAAGAAGCTTCTCGGCAAGTGAGGCCGTCGTCCCCGGTGACACCGGGGACGCGCCCTCGATCCGACCGGGACCAATTCGTTTCCGGGCCGTGTGAGTACGACCACGGCCCCGCTACAAGGAGTTAACAAGTGGCACGCGTCAAGCGGGCAGTCAACGCCCACAAGAAGCGCCGGGCAATTCTCGAGGCCGCCAGCGGTTACCGCGGTCAGCGCTCGCGCCTGTACCGCAAGGCCAAGGAGCAGGTCACCCACTCCCTGGTCTACAACTACAACGACCGCAAGAAGCGCAAGGGTGACTTCCGTCAGCTGTGGATCCAGCGCATCAACGCCGCTGCCCGCCAGAACGGCATGACGTACAACCGCCTCATCCAGGGTCTGAAGGCCGCCAACATCGAGGTGGACCGCAAGATCCTGGCCGAGCTGGCCGTCAACGACGCCAACGCGTTCGCGACCCTCGTCGAGGTTGCCCAGAAGGCCCTCCCGAGCGACGTCAACGCCCCGAAGGCCGCCTGATCCAGGCCGCACTTCTTGGCTTTTGAGCCGGACCCGCAGGCGCTCGCCGTCTGCGGGTCCGGTGCGTTCACCACCCGGACGTTCCCCGTCATGCAGAGAGGCTCGCCGCCGACATGGGCACCCCCGAACTGATCTCCCCGCGTTCGCCGCGGGTCGCTGCCGCCCGGCGGCTGGCCAGGCGCAACTTCCGCGGCAAGGAGCGCATGTTCATCGCCGAGGGGCCGCAGGCCGTGCGCGAGGCCGCGGACCACCGCGGCGCCGACGGCCGGCCGACCCTGACCGAGCTCTTCGCCACCGTCGAGGCCGCCGAGCGCCACGCGCCCATCATCGACGCGGCGTACGACGCGGGCGCCCGGGTACACCTGGCCGACAGCGAGGTCCTGGCCGACGTGTCGCAGACCGTCACCCCGCAGGGCCTGATCGGCGTCTGCCACTTCCTCGACTCGCCCTTGGAGTCGATCCTCGCCGCCCGGCCGAAGCTGGTCGCGGTCCTGGCGAACGTCCGCGACCCCGGGAACGCCGGTACGGTGCTGCGCTGCGCCGACGCCGCGGGCGCCGACGCGGTCGTCCTCACCGACGCGTCCGTGGACCTGTACAACCCCAAGTCCGTACGCGCCTCCGTCGGTTCGCTCTTCCACCTGCCGGTCGCCGTCGGCGTGCCCGTCGAGCAGGCCGTACAGGGGCTTCGGGACGCGGGCGTACGGATCCTGGCCGCCGACGGCGCGGGCGAGGACGACCTCGACGACGAGCTGGACGCCGGCACCATGGGCGGACCCACCGCCTGGGTCTTCGGCAACGAGGCCTGGGGCCTGCCCGAGGAGACCCGGGCACTCGCCGACGCCGTCGTACGCGTCCCGATCCACGGCAAGGCGGAGAGCCTCAACCTCGCCACCGCGGCCGCCGTCTGTCTGTACGCCTCCGCGCGCGCCCAGCGCCCCCGCCGCACCACCGGCTGAACCCTCTGCGCTCCCCGGCCCTTGCCACCGCAGGGTGTCGCACCGTCACCGTCGACTAGTAGGGTGACGAACTCGGGGGCCCACTGCACCGGTTCGAGAGGTGGGGTACGGGAATATGGCTGTCGGCATGAGCGGACCGCGGGCGACACACGCGACCGTCGTGCGCGCAGACGAGGACCCGGAGGGTGTCACCGCCGGTGGCATCGGTTCCGGGGGCCAGGCGCTGGATCCGGACGACCTTCCCGACGGGCTGGTCGTCGCGGACGAG
Organism: Streptomyces sp. NPDC026062; assembly: GCF_055568375.1. Taxonomy (NCBI): domain Bacteria; kingdom Bacillati; phylum Actinomycetota; class Actinomycetes; order Kitasatosporales; family Streptomycetaceae; genus Streptomyces; species Streptomyces sp. NPDC026062. Next base: position 4,911 of record NZ_JBVHOQ010000025.1, on the reverse strand, counting down.
ACCGGCCGGGTCATCTGCTTCAACGCCGCCGCCGCACGCATCACCGCCGTGCCCAGGGCCGCGGCCCTCGGACGCCCGCTGGAACACGCACTGCCGCTGGAGGACCTCAAGGGCCGCCGCTGGTGGGAGCTGACCGATCCCTACGGTGGCCTCGCCACCCGGGTCGGCCAGCCCGAACGCAACCTCCTGCTGCCCGGCGGCCGTGAGGTCCTGGTCTCCGCCCGCTTCGTACGCGAGAGCCCGACCGGCCCCGTGCGCCGGCTGGTGGTCAGCCTGCGCGGCACCGAGGCCCGTCGGCGGACCGAACGCAGCCACGCCGAGCTCATCGCGACCGTCGCCCACGAGCTGCGCTCGCCGCTGACCTCAGTGAAGGGCTTCACCGCCACGCTGCTGGCCAAATGGGAGCGGTTCACCGACGACCAGAAGCGGCTGATGCTGGAGACCGTCTACGCCGACGCCAACCGGGTCACCCGCCTGATCACCGAGCTCCTGGACATCTCCCGGATCGACTCCGGACGTCTGGAGGTGCGCCGCCAGCCCGTGGACCTCTCCGCCGCCGTGGAGCGCCACATCCAGGCACTCACCGCCTCCGGCCAGGACCCCGGCCGGTTCCTCGTCCGCACCTTCCAGCCGCTGCCCACCGTGTGGGCCGACCCGGACAAGGTCGACCAGGTGCTCGGCAACCTCCTGGAAAACGCGGTGCGCCACGGCGAGGGAACCGTCACCATCGAGGTGGCACCGGCGAAGAGCGACGAGAAGGGAACGGCGGTCACCGTGAGCGACGAAGGCCCCGGCATCCCCGAGGAGTCGATGGGCCGTGTCTTCACCCGCTTCTGGCGGGGGAGCAAGCGCGGTGGCACCGGCCTGGGCCTCTACATCGTCAAGGGCATCGTCGAGGCCCACGGCGGCACGATCACGGTCGGGCGAGGCCCCGGCGGCGGCGCCGAGTTCCGATTTATTCTGCCCGTGAGCACGCCGGCCTATCTGGCCTGAGCGGCCCACGGGCGCCCCATACATCCCGCGGCCCGTAGACTCGACCTTTGGCACCTTTGTGTCCTCCAGCCGTCGAGCGGGGCCGCGGAGGCCCGGGGGTATCCCCCGGTAAGCGCAGTACCAGCCAATCGGAAGTACGGGAAGAGATGTCGGCACCGAACAAGTCGTACGACCCAGTCGAGGTAGAGGCACTGAAACCGGAAGAGATCGAGCGCATCCGGGACGAGGCGTTCGCCGCCTTCGCCGCCGCGGGCGACCTCGACGCGCTCGCCCAGGCGAAGACCGCGCACACCGGTGGTACCTCGCCCCTGTCACTCGCCAACCGCGAGATCGGCGCGCTGCCGCCGCAGGCCAAGGCCGAGGCGGGCAAGCGCGTGGGCCAGGCCCGCGCCGCCGTGGGCAGGGCGCTCGCCGCCCGCCAGGCGGAACTGGAGGCCGAGCGGGACGCCCGGGTCCTGGTCGAGGAGGCGGTGGATGTCACGCTGCCCTACGACCGCACCCCGGCCGGTGCCCGCCACCCGCTGACGACGATCATGGAGCGCGTCGCCGACGTCTTCGTGGCCATGGGCTACGAGATCGCCGAGGGCCCCGAGGCCGAGGCCGAGTGGTTCAACTTCGACGCCCTGAACTTCGTGCCCGACCACCCGGCCCGGCAGATGCAGGACACCTTCTTCGTCGAGGGCGCCGACGGCGCGAAGACCGACGAGTCCGGTGTCGTCCTGCGCACACACACCTCGCCGGTCCAGGCCCGCACCCTGCTCGACCGCGAGCCCCCCGTCTACGTCGTCTGCCCCGGCCGCGTCTACCGGACCGACGAGCTCGACGCCACGCACACCCCGGTCTTCCACCAGATCGAGCTGCTCGCCGTCGACGAGGGCCTCACCATGGCCGACCTGAAGGGCACCCTCGACCACATGGTCCAGGCGCTCTTCGGACCGGACATGAAGACCCGGCTCCGGCCGAACTTCTTCCCGTTCACCGAGCCGTCCGCCGAGATGGACATGGTCTGCTACGTCTGCCGCGGCGAGTCCGTCGGCAACCCCGACCGCCCCTGCCGCACCTGCGGCAGCGAGGGCTGGATCGAGCTCGGCGGCTGCGGCATGGTCAACCCCAAGGTGCTCATCGCCTGCGGCGTCGACCCCCAGAAGTACAGCGGATTCGCCTTCGGGTTCGGCATCGAGCGGATGCTGATGTTCCGCCACAACGTAGAAGACATGCGAGACATGGTCGAAGGCGACGTCCGGTTCACCCGGCCCTTCGGGATGGAGATCTGATGCGCGTCCCGCTTTCCTGGCTGCGGGAGTACGTCGACCTGCCGCCCACCGAGACCGGCCGTGACGTACAGGCCAAGCTCGTCGCCGTCGGCCTGGAGGTCGAGACGGTCGAGCAGACCGGTGCCGGCCTCAAGGGCCCGCTGGTCGTCGGACAGGTGCTGACCATCGAGGAGCTGGAGGGCTTCAAGAAGCCCATCCGCTTCTGCACGGTGGACGTCGGCACCGCCAACGGCACCGGTGAGCCGCAGGAGATCGTCTGCGGAGCCCGTAACTTCGCCGTCGGCGACAAGGTCGTCGTGGTCCTGCCCGGCGCCGTGCTGCCCGGTGACTTCGCGATTGCCGCGCGCAAGACCTACGGCAAGACCTCTCACGGCATGATCTGCTCGACCGACGAGCTCGGCATGGGCGACGACGGCACGCACGGCATCATCGTGCTGCCGCCGGAGCACGAGGCGGGCACCGACGCGATCGAGCTGCTCCAGCTCGTCGACGAGGTCCTCGACATCGCGGTCACGCCCGACCGCGGCTACTGCCTGTCGATGCGCGGTGTCGCCCGCGAGACCGCCATCGCCTACGGCCTGCCGCTGCGCGACCCGGCGCTGTTGGACGTGCCCGCGCCCAACGCGTACGGCTACCCGGTCAAGGTCGCCGACCCGATCGGCTGCTCCCGCTTCACCGCACGCACCGTGGTCGGTCTCCAGCCCGAGGCCCGGTCCCCGATCTGGCTGCGGCGCAGGCTCCAGAAGGCCGGTATGCGGCCGATCTCGCTCGCCGTCGACGTCACCAACTACGTCATGCTCGAACTCGGCCAGCCGCTGCACGCCTACGACCGGACCCGCATCGACGGTCCGATCGGGGTGCGCCGCGCCGAACAGGGCGAGAAGCTCACCACGCTCGACGGCACGGTCCGCGTCCTGGACGCCGCCGACCTCGTCATCACCGACAACCGCGGGCCGATCGGCCTGGCGGGCGTCATGGGCGGTGCCAACACGGAGATCGCGGACGCCGCCGAAGGCACGCACACCACCGAGGTCGTCATCGAGGCCGCGCACTTCGACGCGATCTCGATCGCCCGGACCGCGCGCCGCCACAAGCTCGCCTCCGAGGCGTCCAAGCGCTTCGAGCGCGGCGTCGACCCGCAGGCCGCCGCCGCTGCCGCGCAGCGCACCGTCGACCTGCTGGTGCTGCTCGCCGGTGGCACCGCAGAGGCGGGCGTCACCGAGGTGAGCGCCCCCTCCGGCCCCCGCACCATCACGATGGCGGCCGACCATCCGGACAGGGTGGCCGGTGTCGCCTACGGCCGCGAGACCGTCGTGCGCCGCCTCCAGGAGGTCGGCTGCGACGTCTACGGGCAGGACGAACTCCTCGTCACCGCCCCGTCCTGGCGGCCCGACCTGAACGAGCCGAACGACCTCGCCGAAGAGGTCATCCGGCTGGAAGGGTACGAGAACCTCCCGTCCACGCTCCCCACGCCGCCCTCCGGCCGGGGGCTCACCGACCGCCAGCGGCTGCACCGCAGGGTCGGCCGGGCACTCGCCGGCGCCGGCTACGTCGAGGCGCTGAACTACCCGTTCACCGGCGAGGCGGTCCTGGACCAGCTGGGCCTGGCGGCGGACGACGCCCGCCGCCGCACGGTCAGGCTCGTCAACCCGCTCTCCGACGAGGAGCCGTCGCTGCGCACCACGCTGCTGCCGGGCCTTCTCGGCGCCCTGCGGCGCAACGACGGGCGCGGCAGCCACGACCTCGCGCTCTTCGAGACCGGTCTGGTCTTCCGGCCCACCGGACAGGAGACGAAGCCGGTCCGGCTGCCCGTCGACCGGCGCCCCTCCGACGAGGAGATCGCCTCGCTCGACGCGGCCCTGCCGCGTCAGCCGCGCCGCGCCGCCGTCGTCCTCGCGGGCGCCCGCGAGCAGGCCGGCTGGTGGGGCAAGGGCCGCCCCGCCGACTGGGCCGACTCCGTCGAGGCCGCCCGGACCGTCGCCCGTGAGGCCGGTGTCGACCTCACGGTCCGCGCCGACCAGCACGCGCCGTGGCACCCGGGCCGCTGCGCCGCACTGTATGTGAAGGTCAACGGCGAGGAGACCCTCTTCGGGCACGCAGGCGAGCTGCACCCGCGCGTCATCAAGGAACTCCACCTCCCCGAGCGCACCTGCGCCATGGAGGTCGAGCTCGACGTCCTGGAGCAGGCCGTGGACGGTGCTCTCCAGGCACCGCGGATCTCCACCTTCCCGGTGGCGACCCAGGACGTCGCACTCGTCGTCGACCAGGGCGTGCCCGCCGCCGACGTGGAGCGGGCGCTTCGCGACGGCGCGGGTGAACTCCTTGAGTCGCTGCGGCTGTTCGACGTCTTCACGGGCGAGCAGATCGGCGAGGGCCGCAAGTCCCTGGCGTACGCGCTGCGGTTCCGAGCCGCGGACCGCACTCTGACCGTCGACGAGGCGAGCGCGGCCCGCGACGCGGCGGTGGCCCTGGCCGCCGAGCGTACGGGCGCGGTGCTGCGCGGCGCGTAACAGCCCGCCCGCACAGGAGGAGGGGCGTATCCGGCCACCGGACACTGTTGGCCAATGCCTCTTCGTCGTGACGTCGGCCTGATCCATCTCGTTGGTGGGTCAGGCCGACGTTGTGTTTGGGGTGGGTGGATGTC
>NZ_JBVHOQ010000024.1:0-132285 GCF_055568375.1 Streptomyces sp. NPDC026062 | reverse complement strand
GCTTGTTGTTGAACGCCAACGAGACCGCGCCCTTGGACACACCGGCCCGAGCCGCGACGTCCTTGATCGTGACCCGCGCCGGACCGCTCACCTCGCGTCCGCGCAGAACAAGGCACTCGCCACGTCGTCCTCGGCCGCACCGCCACAGCCCTCGACCCGGGACCGAAGCCGCCCGCCGGGCACACCGGACCGGGCCTGCGTGCCGGGTGCCGGCGTCCGCGGCCCCTGTTCGGCTGCGGCGTGCGGCTCAAGGCGGTCGGCCTGAAGGAGAGGGTCTCTCAGCAGAGTGTGCACACTTACCACGCCGCTGACTTTATCGCCCCTGCCCATCGCCTCTTCCACGGTGCCGTCCCGCTCCGGCCGAGGGCGGGCGAGGCCCTTGTCCGGTGCGGAAACGGTGGCCTCGCGTGCGCGCCGGTCATTGCCGCCCCCGAACGGCCGTGCCGAGCACGCCGGTGATCTGATGGCCGGTCACGCATTCCGTGTCCGGATGACCGGACGCCCGTACGGGGGTGGCACGCGCGGTGGGTAGCCTCGGGCGGGCCCGTACGTACGCCCCCGTGTCCGCGCGGGCCGAGAAGGCAGCCACGCGAAGAGAGCGACAGCACTGTGCACCAGTACGAGAAGGACGGACCGGCCATCTATCGCCAGTCCTTCGCCACCATCCGGGCAGAGGCGGACCTCACGGGCCTGCCGGCCGAGGTGAGCCAGGTCGCGGTCCGGATGATCCACGCCTGCGGCATGGTCGACCTGGTGCGCGATCTGGCCTTCACCCCGGACGTGGTCGGCCGGGCCCGTGCGGCGCTGCGGGACGGGGCGCCGATCCTGTGCGATGTGGCGATGGTGGCCAGCGGCATCACCCGGCGGCGGCTGCCCGCGGACAACGAGGTGGTGTGCACCCTCTCCGATCCGGCGGTGCCCGGACTCGCGGCGGAGCTCGGTACGACCCGCAGCGCCGCCGCTCTGGAGCTGTGGCGCGACCGGCTGGACGGTGCGGTCGTCGCCGTGGGGAACGCGCCCACCGCGCTGTTCCGGCTGCTCGAACTGATCGAGGAGGGGGCGCCGCGTCCCGCCGCCGTCATCGGTGTGCCGGTCGGATTCGTCGGCGCCGCCGAGTCCAAGGACGCTCTGGCCGCACACCCGTCGGGCCTTGAGCACCTGATCGTGCGGGGCCGACGCGGCGGCAGCGCGATGGCTGCCTCGGCCGTCAACGCGATCGCCTCCGAAGAGGAGTAGCGAGCGCGTCTCCGGCCGGGGAGGAGCAGCGAACGCGTCTCCGGCCGGGGAGCGGCCCGCCCCCGGTCAGGACGCGTGGCCGAGGCGGGCGCCCAGCCAGGTGACGGCCTCCTCCGGGGTTCCCGCCACCGCCACGCCCTCCGGGACCGGCGGCCGGCGCACCACGAGCACCGGGATCCGGGCCTCGCGGGCCGCGGCGAGTTTGGGGGCAGTGGCCGCGCCGCCGCTGTCCTTCGTGACGAGGACGTCGATGCGGTGGCGGCGGATCAGCTCGCGCTCCCCGTCGAGGGTGAACGGTCCCCGGGCCGACAGCGTCTCCATCCGGGCGGGAAACGGCGGTGCGGGTGCGTCCACCGACCGCGACAGGAACCACAGGCCGTCCAGCCCCGCGAACGCCGCAAGTCCCAGGCGCCCCGTCGTGAGGAACACACGCCGGCCCAGGGCGGGCAACGCCGCCGCGGCCTCCTCCAGGGAGTCGGCCGGGTGCCAGTCGTCGCCCGCGCCGGGCACCCAGCCGGGACGGCGCAGAGCGAGCAGGGGAACATGGGCGGCAGCGGCACCGGCGGCCGCGTGGAAACTGATCGTCCCGGCGAAAGGATGGGTGGCGTCGATGAGCGCATCCACCCGGTGCGTACGCAGCCATGCGGCCAGGCCCGCGGCTCCGCCGAAACCTCCGACGCGCACTTCCCCGGGCGGCAGCCTCGGTCCGGCGACCCGGCCGGCCAGCGAACTCGTCACCCGGGCGCCCATGGGCAGCCCCGCCACCAGCAGTTCGGCCAGCCGACGGCCTTCCGTCGTGCCGCCGAGTACGAGGACGTGCATCGGATCCCTCCATGGGTGAGGCGACGGGCGGGCGCGGCGCCCAACTCAAGCACACCGGTCTGCGCCCCGGCTGGACCACCGGCGCCTGTGCGACCGCCGCTGCCACGGCCGCGTACACCGCCCTGCTGACCGGCGGCTTCCCCGACCCGGTGACCATCGCCCTGCCGGGCGGCCAAACCCCCGCCTTCGCGCTCGCGGTGGAGGAACTGCGCGACGGCCGGGCCATGGCCGGCATCGTCAAGGACGCGGGCGACGACCCCGATGTCACGCACGGGGCTCTCGTACGAGCCACTGTGCGGGCGCTGCCGCCCGGCTCGGGCGTGGTGTTCAGGGCCGGGCCGGGCGTGGGCACCGTCACGCTGCCGGGCCTGCCGCTCGACGTCGGCGAACCCGCGGTCAACCCCGTGCCGCGCCGGATGATGCGCGAGCACATCGAGCGGGTCGCGGCGGCGCACGGGGGCGCGGGGGATGTGGAGATCACGCTCTCCGTGGACAACGGCGAGGAGATCGCCCGCTCCACCTGGAATCCGCGTCTCGGCATCCTGGGCGGCCTGTCCATCCTCGGCACGACCGGTGTGGTGGTGCCGTACTCCTGCTCGGCGTGGATCGATTCGATCCGCCGCGGTGTGGACGTGGCCCTGGCCGACGGGCAGACCCATGTGGCGGGCTGCACCGGCTCCACATCGGAAAAGACCGTGGTGGCCGAGTACGGACTGCCGGAGATCGCGCTGCTGGACATGGGGGACTTCGCGGGCGCGGTGCTCAAGTACGTACGCCGTCATCCGGTGGAACGGCTCACCGTCTGCGGGGGGTTCGCCAAGCTGTCGAAGCTTGCCGCGGGCCATCTCGATCTGCACTCGGGGCGTTCCCAGGTCGATCCGTCGTTCCTGGCCGGACTGGCCCGGCGGGGCGGGGCCGACGAGGACCTGGCCGCCGAGGTGGCCGCGGCGAACACGGGGCTGGCGGCTCTGCGCTCGTGCCAGGCGCGCGGGGTGCCGCTCGGGGACCTGGTGGCGACGGCGGCGCGGGACGAGGCGCTGACGGTCCTGCGGGGCGCGCCGGTCGCAGTCGACGTCATCTGCATCGACCGGGCGGGCGTGGTGGTCGGGCGCAGCGGCGTGCGCTGAGGCCTCGCCCGGGGACGGCCAGCGCACCTCCGCCCTGTGGGGCCTCCACGCTTCTGTCCGGCATGGCTGTGAGGTTTCCGCCCGGCATGGCCTTCAGGCTTCGGCCCGGCGGGTCCCTCTTCACGTTCCAGCCCGGCGGAGGCTCCCGGAGGCATCCGAACCGTCGCCTGTGAAGCGATGAACAAGCCGTTGTAAAACCTTCGTTTCAGGGCGAGTTGCAGGTTTATCTACGCGCGGAGCTATGACTGCCGAACGATCATTAGGGCATATCCGGCATGTTCTCGCAGAACTATTACCGACCGGTACCAGAAGCTGCTAGAACAGGTGGCGCCTCATCAACCCCCCACCCACCCCCCACATTTCGGAGGGCTGACAGCTATGTCAGTACGGAGATTCTGGGCGTCCGCATCCACGCTGCTTCTTGCCGCAGCGGCCGCTCTCGGCATGGCCCAGCCGGCCTCGGCCGCCGCCGGCGGGTACGTCGCCCTCGGTGACTCGTACTCGTCCGGCGTCGGAGCCGGGAGCTACCTGTCCGACAGCGGTGACTGCCGCCGCAGCACCAAGTCCTACCCCTACCTCTGGGCGGCGGCGAACTCCCCTTCGTCGTTCGCCTTCGTGGCCTGTTCCGGCGCCACCACCAGCACCGTGGCGAGCAGCCAGCTCGGCTCGCTCAGCTCGTCGACCTCGCTGGTCAGCGTCACCGCGGGCGGCAATGACGTCGGGTTCGCCGACGTCATGCAGGACTGCGTACTGTCCGGCGAGGCCACCTGCCTCTCCAGTGTCAGCACGGCCGTCGGGCAGATCAACAGCACGCTGCCGTCGCGGCTGAGTTCGCTCTACTCCTCGATCCACACCAAGGCGCCGCAGGCACATGTCGTGGTGCTGGGCTACCCGCGCTTCTACAAGATCAGCGGCAGCTGCATCCTCGGTCTCTCGGAGAAGTCACGCACCGCCATCAACAACGCGTCCGACGTGCTGAACGGCGTCATCGCCAAGCAGGCGGCGAACGCCGGGTTCACCTTCTCCAGCGTCGTCGACGAGTTCACCGGACACGAGCTGTGCTCCGGTGACGCGTGGATCCACAGCGTCTCGATCCCGGTGTACAACTCGTACCACCCCAAGGCCGCCGGGCAGTCGGGCGGCTATCTGCCCGCCTTCCGCTCGGCCGCGTAGGGGCTGAGCACAGGCGAGGGCGCGGTATCGCCCGGAGTTTCCGTCTCCGGAGCGATGCCGCGCCTCTGCCGTTCCCGCCGCGCTACCGGACCCGGCCCGGCTTCTCCGGCCGGGTCGCCTTGATCGAGTACATCAGCGGAATCCGCGGCCGCTCCGGCGGAAAGCGGTAGAAGCCGTCCGGGCGGCGCTCCAGCACCGGGAAGCGGGCGAAGAGCGAGGCATCGTGCTCGTGCAGGAACTCGATCCGCAGACCGGCCGCGGCCAGCGCGGAGACCACGCTGCCCACGGGGTGCTGCCACTCGACGCTGCGGTTGTGGACGGTCGGCGCGTCGAAGTCCGCGTACGTGCCCGGAGTCTCGTCCACCCACGCGTCGCGGCTGAAGTAGTCGTGCACGACTCGTGAACCGGTCGCGTCGTCGAGGCAGTCGGTGAGCGGGTGGAACTCCGCCAGGTAGAGAAACCCGCCGGGCGCGACGAGCGACGCCGCCGTCTCGGCCCAGCGGTCGATGTCGGGCAGCCAGTTCAGCGCACCGATGCCCGTGTAGACGATGTCGTACGAGGAGTCGGGCACGGCCTCGGCCGCGTCGTGGACGTCCGCGGCGACGAACGCCGCCCGGTCGGGACCCAGACCCAGATCCTGGGCGAGCGCACGGGCGGTCTCGACGGCCGGTTCGGAGAAGTCGAGGCCCACGACCTGCGCGGCGCCGTGCCGGGCCCAGGAAAGGGTGTCGACCCCGATGTGGCACTGCAGGTGCAGCAGCGTCCGGCCGGTCACGTCCCCGACCTCCGCCAGCTCGAAGTCCCGCAGGGCGTCCTTGCCCGCGCGGAAGGCGTCGAGGTCGTAGAAGTCGCTGTCGGCGTGGATGGGCACACGCTCATCCCACATCGCGCGGTTGGCCTCGCGCCAGTCGGCAGGTATAGGAACAGGCATGCCGGCGAGGTTATCCACAGGCTGCGGACGGCGCGAACGGATTGTCGGCCGTCCGGCGCAGAATGGGGGGCATGACTGAGACCACTGGTTCGACGAGCGATTCCATTCCGGCGTGGGAGCAGCGATTCCGGGCCCCCCGGGTGTCGCTGCCCGACTGGGCGGAGGACGCTCCGGACCGCGCGCTGTTCGTCTCCAACGCGACGGGGACGTACGAGCTCTACACATGGGCCCGGTCGACGGGCGAGCAGCACCAGGTGACGGACCGGCCGAACGGGACGACGGACGGCGCGCTGACACCGGACGGCGAGGCGGTGTGGTGGTTCGACGACACCGACGGGGACGAGTTCGGGGTGTGGATGCGCCGGCCGTTCCACGCGGGCGCCGAGGCGGCACAGGACGAGCCGGCGGCTCCCGGTCTCGCCCCCTCCTACCCGGCCGGACTCTCGATCGGGCGCGACGGGACGGCGGTGATCGGCCGTTCGACGGACGAGGACGGCACCACCGTCCATGTCGTACGGCCCGGAGCGGCGCCCGTGGAGATCTACCGCCACCGAGAGTCGGCGGGGGTCGGCGATCTGTCGCGCGACGGCTCACTGATCGCGCTGGAGCACACCGAGCACGGCGACGCGATGCACTCCGCGCTGCGCGTGGTGCGCCCCGACGGAACCACGGTCGCGGAGCTGGACGACACCGAGGGCGGCACGAAGGAGCTCGGCCTCTCGGTCCTCGGCTTCGCACCGGTCGCCGGGGACAACCGCCTGCTGGTCGGGCACCAGCGGCGCGGCCGCTGGGAGCCGATGATCTGGGACCCGGTGGCGGACACGCAGACGGACCTCGCCATCGACCTGCCCGGCGATGTCGGCGCCGAGTGGTATCCGGACGGCTCCGCGCTGCTGGTCGAGCACGGCTTCGAGGCCCGCAGCGAGCTCTGGCGGTACGAGCCGGCCGCGGCCGGCGGGGCCCTGGTGCGGGTGGAGACACCCGCCGGATCCGTCTCGGGTGCCACGGCCCGGCCGGACGGCACGGTGGAGTACCTGTGGTCGTCGGCCGCCGAGCCGCCGGTCGTCCGCTCCACGACCGGTGCGGTGGTGCTCGATCCGCCCGGCGCGAAGGCCCCGGTGTCCGTGCCGGTCGAGGACGTGTGGGTGGACGGGCCCGGGGGCCGCGTCCACGCGCTCGTCCAGCGCCCCGCCGCTCCGGCCGAGGGCCCGTTCCCGACCGTCTTCGAGATCCACGGCGGACCGACCTGGCACGACAGTGACGCCTTCGCGGCCGGGCCTGCCGCCTGGGTGGACCACGGCTACGCGGTCATCCGGGTCAACTACCGCGGCTCGACGGGCTACGGGCGGGCGTGGACGGACGCGCTCAAGCACCGGGTCGGCCTGATCGAGCTGGAGGACATCGCGGCGGTGCGGGAATGGGCGGTGAAGTCGGGCCTCGCGGACCCGGCGAAGCTGGTCCTGGCAGGCGGCTCCTGGGGCGGCTATCTGACGCTGCTCGGCCTCGGCACGCAGGCCGGGGACTGGGCCGTGGGCCTGGCCGCGGTCCCGGTCGCGGACTACGTCACGGCGTACCACGACGAGATGGAGGCCCTCAAGGCGATGGACCGCACCCTGCTGGGCGGGACTCCGGAAGAGGTGCCCGAGCGGTTCGAGGCCTCGTCGCCCCTCACCTACGTCGATTCCGTGCGGGCGCCCGTCTACATCTCGGCGGGCGTCAACGATCCGCGCTGCCCGATCCGCCAGGTGGAGAACTACGTCGACCGGCTGAAGGCCCGCGACGCCGTGCACGAGGTCTACCGGTACGACGCGGGCCATGGCTCGCTCGTCGTGGAGGAGCGGATCAAGCAGGTGCGCCTGGAAATCGACTTCGCCCGCCGCCACCTGGGAGACCCGGCCGGGGGCGCGTAACGGTGGCGTAGGGGCCGGATAAAGGGCGGCTCATGGGGTGCCCCAGCTCCGGGGAGCCGGAGCGGGGACCGTACCTTGGAGGGGTGTACCGGTTCCTGCTGACCCCGCGATGGTGGGGGATCAACCTCTTCGTCGTGCTGGCCATCCCGTTCTGCGTGTTCATGGGCACCTGGCAGCTCGGCCGCTTCGAGGACCGCGTGCAGACGCACGAGGCCGCCGAGAAGCAGCCCGCTCCGGGCACGATGGCCGCCGAGCCGCTCGACGAACTGCTGCCCGTCGACACGGTGACCTCCGGCCGTCCCGCCACCGCGAGCGGGCAGTACGCCGATCAGTTCCTGGTGCCCGGCCGGAAGCTGGACGACCGCAGCGGCTTCTACGTGCTGGACATGCTGCGCACCGACACCGGCAAGGCCCTGCCGGTGGTGCGCGGCTGGCTGCCCGGGAAGGCCGGACAGACCCCGGTACCGGCCGCGCCGACCGGGCGGGTCACCGTGACCGGCGACCTCCAGGCCTCGGAGAACGCGGGCACCGACGGGGTCGACACCAAGGGCGGACTGCCCGACGGTCAGGTCGGCATGATCAGCGCCGCGTCCCTGGTGAACCTCGTGCCGTACGACGTGTACGACGCCTGGGTGACGCTCCAGGAGCCCGACGCCCGCACGGGCGCGTCCGGGACCGGTGCGTCCGGGACGGGTGCCTCCGAAACCGGCGCGTCCGGGGACGGCGACGCCGCCCTCACCGACGCCCCGGGCAAGGGCGACAGTGAGCTGCGCCCCGTACCGGCCGCCGCGGCCCAGGGCAGCGGGCTCGACCTGAAGGCGTTCCAGAACCTCGGCTACACGGGCGAGTGGTTCGTCTTCGCCGCGTTCGTGGTCTTCATGTGGTTCCGGCTGCTCCGGCGTGAGGCCGAAGCAGCCCGGGACCTGAGACTCGGCCTGATCGCCGACGAGAACGTCCCCCAGGACGCCGAGGGCATCCCCGGGACCGCCACCGAGGAAGTCCCCGCAGGCTGACCGTTCTCGGTCCAGCAGTACGTGGCGGCCCGAACGGCCACGTCGGCGCTCCCCCGCGCCGGACCTCGCACCGGGCCCGCACACCGGGCCCCGCCACGACCCAACACCTCGACGGCCGCTCGGCGCCCCGATGCCCCTGCGCGCCTTCGCCTCACGCTTTACGTCGCACGCCTTACGCCCCTACGACGTGGTTCCGAGCACGCCCGTCCGGTAGATCGTGCCCGCGCAGGCGTTGGCGATCGTCGTCTCGGCGACCGGCGCCCCCGGTTCCGGCGTGTGCTGCACGGACACGGCTCCGGGTGCCACGCCGTCGCCCTCCTCGCTGCCGAACTGGGTCTCCGTACCCGCTTCGCTGTCCACGGTCCCGCTCCCCGTCGACGAACCGGCGGCGACTCCCGTACTGCCGGCCGCACCGTCCGTCGGGGTCGGGGAGGGTGAAGCACCGGTGGTCGGGCAGGTCTCCTGGGGCACCCAGGCGAACTGCACCTCGTAGGCCATGGCCGGCTTCAGGAGCACCGTCGCCTCCTCCTGGGCAGGATCGGGCAGTCCGGACGCCGGGTCCCCCTGGGTGTGCCGGACGACCGCGATCTTGGCCGGGTCGGCCGCACCCGTCGCGGCGAAGCCCACGGTGCCGCCGCTGCTCACCGAGCAGTCCGTGCCGGACACATTGGCGATGCGGAAGGTTCCGTACACCGTGCCGTCGGCTCCGGCCGAGCCCGTGCTCGCCGAGGCGACTCCGAGCTGGTCGGGGGTGCAGGCAGGCATGCCGGCGGCCTCGGCGCTGGCGGACGGGCCGTCCGAGGCTCCGCCGGCCACCTTCTCGTCCGCGCCCTGGTCACTGTTGCCGGAAGGGGTGGCCGTGGTGTGCGGCACTCCGTGAACACCGCTCTGCTGTCCGTCGCCTCCGGTGCCGCCGCCGTTGCCGGACACCGCACCGGGTTCCTCACCGTTGCCGCCCTGCGCCTGCTCGCCGTGACCGGCGATGGCGGGACTGGCGGTGTTCGAGGTCTCCGAGTTGGCGACATGGACGAGGGCGGGGACCGCGGTGCCGATGAGCAGCACCGCCGCCGCCACTCCGACGAGCGCCTGCCGCCGGCGCGCACGCCGGGCGGGCACCGCGCGGAACAGATGGTCGAGGGTGCCCTCGCTCGGTTCGAGGTCCCGCACCGCTCCCTGCATCATCCGGCGCAGCGCGGACTCGTCGAGATCGGGGGGGGCGCCTCCGGAGGACGGCCCGGGACCGAAAAGGGCGGAGACGGCGGAGACATCACCGGAGGAGGGGGCGGAGGACGAGGAGGAAGGGGAGGCGCCGTCGGCCCCGGGGGGCGCGCTCTCGCCCGTGCCGTGGTCGGTGTGCGGGGTGTTCTCCGGCCCGAGGTTCACAATTCCGTTTCCAGTCCGGTCATTTCGATGTCCGTGAGCAGGCGGACGCCGGTTTCCGCTCCCGCCTTCGCTCCCGTGCCCATGATCGTTCCCGTGCCCATGATCATCGTGATCGTAGCCGTGCCCGCGGTCCCGCCCAAGATCGTCGTCATGGAGCCGGCTCATGCCTGCGCCTCCATCACCACGCGCAGCGCCGCGATGCCGCGGGAGCCGTACGCCTTCACCGAGCCCAGGGAGATCCCCAGCGTCTCGGCGACCTGCACCTCGGTCATGTCCGCGAAGTAGCGCAGCACCAGCACCTCCCGCTGACGCCGTTGCAGCCCCCGCATCGCCTTGATCAGGGCGTCCCGCTCCAGCTGGTCGTACGCCCCCTCCTCCGCGCTCGCCATGTCCGGCATCGGCTTGGAGAGCAGCTTCAGCCCGAGGATGCGGCGGCGCAGCGCGGAGCGGGAGAGGTTGACGACGGTCTGGCGCAGATACGCGAGTGTCTTCTCCGGCTCGCGCACCCGGTTGCGTGCCGAGTGCACGCGGATGAACGCCTCCTGCACGACGTCCTCGCAGGAGGCCGTGTCGTCCAGCAGCAGGGCGGCGAGGCCGAGCAGCGAACGGTAGTGGGCGCGGTAGGTCTCGGTGAGATGGTCGACGGTGGTTCCGGCTGCCACGCTCTCCTCAGCGCCCTCGCGCTGCGAGGGCAGCCCGGCGGCGGCCCGCGTTGCGGGCATGGGCGCGATCACCGGCATACCACCGGTCGCGCGGGGCCGTCTGAGCGGTCGCACCGAAGCGCCGCGCAGGGGGCCCACCACTGTGATATCGAGAACCTCTGCCACGCCAGTTGGACACGTTCCCCCCCGTCAGGGTTGTACGCATACGGCACCGCGTTTGACACCAAGCGATATGCCCTCATACGTACCCGCTCTTCCCCGAATGCCCCGAATATGCGCTCCGCCGCGCAGGAAGTGACCGCTGAGACGCGTGCCACCCGGCCGGCGGTTGCGATGGGCCGACAGGTCATCGTCGGCCACCGCGACACCCCAGCTCAAGAGGTTCAGACCAGCAACTTGCTCACAGGGAGTTCACAGAGCGTACAAAACAGGTTCGATCAGGACCTGGGAAATTCCGCGGCCACCGCTTCGGCGATCTGCGCCACGTTCAGCGCCGCCCCCTTACGGAGGTTGTCGCCGCAGACGAAGAGTTCCAGCGCCCTGGGGTCGTCCAGCGAGCGGCGCACCCGGCCCACCCAGGTCGGGTCGGTGCCCACCACGTCGGACGGGGTGGGGAAGTCCCCGGCTCCGGGGCTGTCGTAGAGCACCACCCCCGGCGCGGTGGCCAGGATCTCGTGGGCACGGTCGACCGCGACCTCGTTCTCGAAGCGGGCGTGCACGGACATCGAGTGCGTGGCGATCACCGGTACGTACACGCAGGTCGCCGAGACCCTCAGGGCGGGCAGATCAAGAATCTTGCGGCACTCGTCACGGATCGCCAGCTCCTCGGAGGACCAGCCGTCGCCCGCGTCCGTACCGGCCCACGGCACGACATTGAGGGCGACGGGTGCGGCGAACGGGCCGCCGTCCGTGTCGCCCACGACCCTGCGCACATCGCCCGGCTTCGTGCCGAGTTCGGTGCCGGCCACCATCGACAGCTGCTCACGCAGTACGGCGACGCCGTCGCGTCCGGCCCCGCTCACCGCCTGGTAGGAGGAGACGACGAGCTCGCGCAGCCCGAACTCCGCGTGAAGGGCGCCGACCGCGACGATCAGCGACAACGTCGTGCAGTTCGGGCTCGCGACGATGCCGCGCGGTCTGATCCGTGCGGCATGGGGATTGATCTCGGGGACGACGAGCGGCACGTCGTCGTCCGTCCGGAAGACATCGGAGTCGTCGATGACGACGGCTCCCTTGGACGCGGCGAGCGGTGCCCAGCGCGCGGAGACCTCGTCGGGCAGCAGGAAGAGCGCCACGTCGACGTCGTCGAAGACATCCTCGGTGAGGCCGAGGACCTCGGTCTCCTCACCGCGCACGACCAGCTTGCGGCCGGCCGAGCGCGGTGAGGCGATCAGCTTCACGTCGCCCCAGACATCCGCGTGCTGCGAGAGGATCTGGAGCATCACGCCACCGATCGCCCCGGTCGCACCGACGACCGCGAGCGAAGGGCGGCGTGCGGTCATCGGCCGGTGCCCCCGTACACGACTGCCTCGTCGGAGTCGCTGTCGAGACCGAAGGCGGTGTGCACGGCGCGCACGGCCTCGTTGACGTCGTCGGCGCGGGTGACCACCGAGATGCGGATCTCGGAGGTCGAGATCAGCTCGATGTTCACGCCGACGTTGGACAGCGCCTCGAAGAAGCCGGCGGTGACGCCCGGGTTGGTCTTCATGCCCGCGCCGACCAGGGAGATCTTCGCGATCTGGTCGTCGTAGCGCAGCGATTCGAAGCCGATGCCGCCGCGCGCCCGCTCCAGGGCGTCGATGGCCTTGCGGCCCTCGGCCTTGGGGAGCGTGAAGGTGATGTCGGTCAGACCGGTCGCCGCGGCGGAGACGTTCTGCACCACCATGTCCATGTTGATCTCGGCGTCCGCGATGGCACGGAAGATCGCGGCTGCCTCGCCCGGCTTGTCGGGCACGCCGACAACCGTGACCTTGGCCTCGGAGACGTCGTGGGCGACTCCGGAGATGATGGCGTGCTCCACCTGCTGGTCCCCTTGCGGCTCGTTGCTGACCCAGGTTCCGCGCAGCCCCGAGAAGGACGAACGGACGTGGATCGGAATGTTGTAGCGGCGTGCGTACTCCACACAGCGGTGCAGCAGCACCTTGGAACCGGACGCGGCCAGTTCCAGCATGTCCTCGAAGGAGATCCAGTCGATCTTCCGGGCCTTCTTCACGACCCGCGGGTCGGCGGTGAAGACACCGTCCACATCGGTGTAGATCTCACAGACCTCGGCGTCGAGCGCCGCCGCGAGCGCCACCGCGGTGGTGTCGGACCCGCCTCGGCCGAGGGTCGTGATGTTCTTGCCCTCCTGGCTGACGCCCTGGAACCCGGCGACGATGGCGATGTTGCCCTCGTCGATCGAGGTCCGGATGCGGCCCGGCGTGACATCGATGATGCGCGCTTTGTTGTGGACCGAGTCGGTGATGACACCGGCCTGGCTGCCCGTGAACGACTGGGCCTCGTGGCCCAGGTTTTTGATCGCCATCGCCAGCAGGGCCATGGAGATCCGCTCTCCGGCGGTCAGCAGCATGTCGAACTCACGCCCGGCCGGCATCGGAGATACCTGCTCGGCGAGATCGATCAACTCGTCCGTCGTGTCGCCCATCGCTGACACCACGACAACCACCTGGTTGCCGTTCTTCTTGGCGTCGACTACTCGCTTGGCGACCCGCTTGATGCCTTCGGCATCGGCTACGGAGGAGCCTCCGTACTTCTGCACGACAAGGCCCACGTGCGCTCCTCGCTCAATCCATTTATCGCGGTCGGCTCAGTTTAACGAGCAGTCCGGAAACGACCCGTTATTACCACATGCTGAGATGTCCCGCTCACCACATGGCCATCGGCGTGTCGCACCGAACTGCTCGTACCGGGCTGCTGCCCCGCGATCGCCCCGCCACTCCCCCATGTGGCCCAACCCACACGGAGGCGGCCCAGAAGCCTGAACCGGCACCGCGACGCCGACCGCACCCCCTTGTACCGACTCGCTGAAGAAGTTCGACGTCCCCACCCTCGTCGTCCACGGCGACGACGACCAGGTCGTGCCCTTCGAGACCGCCGGCCGCAAGTCGGCGGAGATCATCGCCGACGTCGAGCTGAAGGTCTACGAGGGCGGCTCGCTCGGCATCGCGCTGGTGCCCGGGGACAAGGAGAAGTTCAACAAGGACCTCCTGGACTTCCTCAAGAAGTAGCTCGCGAGCTCGCGGAGGCCCGGCAGGGGCGCCCCTGCCGGAACACGGCCGCGGGGCACGGCCGGGTGGCCGTGCCCCGCAGTCCCGTCCGGACATGCTGGACAGGACGCGCGTGCCGGGGCGGGACCGGCGCGCCGGGCCTGCCGGTCAGCGCGGAGCCGCGCCGCCGCGCCGCCGTGCGACACGATCAGCAGGTGAGGCAGGGCTCCGCGCCGGTCCCGAGCTGTCCGAGGGCAGACTTGCTCAGCACCCCTGAGAACGCCTGCACCTCGTCGACCGACCCGTGCAGGTACTCGCCCCAGCCGTCAGCGGTGTGGCCGCGCCCCACCTGGAGGCCGCCGGTGCTCGTCCATGCGGAACGGAAGGCCGCGTCGGCGGTCGCCAGGCCGTTCACGTACAACGTGATCCGGTCCTTGCTGCGGTCATGCACGACCGCGATGCGGAATCCCTGTCCTCCGTCCCAGTCCGGACCTCCCTCGTGTCCGGCCACCGTCTCGTCCGCACCCTGTGCATCCGCGTGGCTCATCACCAGCTCGAACGTCTGCGTCGACGGCACGTACCGCACCTTGAACGCGTCACCGTGCTCGCCGCCCTGCGAGAGCACCGTCATGGGGTGCGTGGGTTCCTCGTCCGCCAGCTGGACCAGCGCGGAGACCGTGAAACTGTCGCCGGTGTCGACGGCCGGGCCCTCCGTGGCCGCGTACCCGTTGATCCCGTCGAGATCCAGGTGCCCGAGGCCGACGAGCGGATAGACGACCGGCAAGGGCTCGCAGTCCGGATCGGCCCACGGTTCGCACGGCTGGGGCGGCTCGTTGTAGATCGACGCTCCCCCCGCGAGTCTCAGCGGCCGGCCACCGTGCAGCTCCGGGCTGAGCCCCTCGGACGCGTTCTCCAGGGACCAGTGACCCCGCTCCTGCGGAGTACGACGGGCCAGGCCCGCGGCCTCGGCGGGGACGACGACCCGGTCGTACGTCCGGACGTCGCCGATCTCGCCCTGCCAGCGGTCCCGGTAGCCCGCCTTGCCACGTGCGCGGCCGATCTGGAAGTCACCGGCGGCCGTCGGGGGAGCGGCCTCGGTGGCGGTGCCCGCCTCCTGGCCGTTCACGTACAGGCGTGCCAGCCCCGTCTCGGTGTCGTACAGCCCGAGCACATACGCCCACTCCCCGGTCTCGGGGCGGCCTCCGCTGACGCGCGCACCACCGATGCCGAACGACCAGACCGGCTCGTCTCCGCCGGTACGGGCTCCGAGCGTGAACCCGGGCGCGGTACCCGCGTCCTGGCTGGCGAGCGTCATGTCGTGGTCCAGCGCCGCGGGCCGTACCCACCCGCCGACCGCGAAGGTCTTTCCGGTGTCGACGACCTGCGCGCCGGGCGTCAGGAAGCCGTGTCCCGTCCCGTCGAGCGACGCCGTGGACGTCAGCGCGGTGCCGGACGGCACCGGGCCACCGAAGGTGACACCCGCTCCGGCACGGGCAGCGGGCCCCGCGGTGGGTGCGGCGGACGTGGAGCCCGCGGGGTCGGACAACGCCCACTGCGCGACCGGGGAGCGGCCCGCAGCGACGCGGAAGTAGTAAACGGTGTCCGGGCTGCGACGGCCCGAGCGGTCGACCGCGTACACATGGAGATAGCCCAGCATCGAGGATGTCGGCATATAGCGGATCTCCGCCGGGCCTCCCAACCCCCTCGCCGGCACGGTCTCAAGCGGCCCCCCGCCGAAGTAGTACCTGTACTCGACGACGTCATCGGCCGGCGAGTCGAAGCGGAACGTCCCGTAGACCCCGACGCCGTCCGTCCAGTCCCCCTCCTCCGGATACTCGGCCGAGACGACCGTCGGCTTCTCCGGATTCACGTCGTCGATCACGAACTCGCAGCCGGCACCGCCCTCATCGGCCGCGCTCCACGGCGAGACGGCCTCGCCGTCATCGGCCCGCACCCGCCAGGAGATGACCGTCCTCGGCGGCAGGTCCGACGGAAGCTGCCACGCCGCCGCAGAACCGGAACTCACCCGCCCCGGAGAGTGGTAGCTCCGGCGCTGCTCCGCGCCGTCCGCATCCGTCCACCACGTCTCGAACTCCCCGCCGACGAAGTTGCCCTCTGCGGGGCGGTCGTCCTCCACCGGGTCGTTCAGCACAGCCGTCACTCTCGGCGGCTCCGACACGTACGGCCGGTCGTCCCCTGCGGCACACGCCGCCGGACCGGTCTTCAGATCCGTGACGACCGGCTGGAGCGGCGGCAGATTGTCCGCGGCCACGGCCGCGTTCGGCGCTGCCATCACGGCGGCCACACCGACCGACAGTGCTCCGAGCCAACGGGCTCTCCCCCGTCTTATCCCGCTTCTCATGCTTTCGAGTTCCCTCCCCTGCAACTCCCGTGGTGATCACGGGCTGGTGGAGGCTAACAGCGGGGACCGACAACAACCCCGGCATTTTTCACGGACCGGACGAGGTCCGCGTCCGCCGCCGTCCCGCACTCACCGGACGCGATCCGTCCGGTGAGTGCGGGCGTGACCGTCAGCGCGGAGACGCACCGCCGTGCGCCGTCATCCACCCACGCCGCCGCCCCACCGCGAGGGCCGACCCGGCGGCCACCAGCAGTACGGCGACGAGCCCGGCCCACCAGCCGCCGGTGCCACCTGTCTCGGCCAGATTCCCGCCGTCGCCGTGTCCGCCGTCGCCATGGCCACCGCCACCGCCGTGTCCACCGCCGCTGCCGTGGCCACCACCGTCACCGCCACCGCCGGGCGGGTGGGTGGGCTCCGTCGGGGTCGGCGTCGGGCTGGGGGCCGGCGTCGTCGCCCGGTCCCTGTTCGTGAGGGCGCACGTCACCGCCGCGCCCGGCACGACCGTCACCTTCCCCTCCGTCACCGGGAGTTCGTCGCCCGAGGCCTCGCAGGTCCAGTCCCCGGCCTCGTATCCCTCCGGGCCGTCCGACTCGGACAGCGTGTAGTCGCCCGCCTCGACATCGGCCCCGGTCACGGCGTCGGCCCCGCTGGGCCCGGAGATGGTGCTCGGGCCGTCGGCCGTGAGCGTCCAGTCCTTGGGCGAGGCGGTGCCGTCATGGGTGTTCACCACATGCTTCACCAGAGTCAGGCGGGCCTTGCAGCTGACCTTGTTCTCGACAGTGAACGTGTTGTCCTTCGCGCCGAGTTCGGCGTCGTACGGCAGTGGCTCGTCGACCTCCTCGCCATTGGCGGAAACCAGCCGGCTCTCGTCGAGCGTGCAGGACGCGGGCACCTTCGCGGTCTCGGCGATCGTCGTGGTGTCGCCGGCTTCGTACCCCTCCCTGGTGACGCCCCACTCCTGGCCGGAGGCACCCGCTCCGGCGGGACCCGTCAGTGTGAGGTCCGCGTCGAAGCCGTCCGGGCGGTCCTCGTGGTCGTAGGTCGTGCCGTCCACGGTCCACTTCTTGTGGACGGTCACATCCGCACCGGAAGCCGCGCGGTTGTAGACGACACAGCTGATCGCGGAGAGACGTGGCACCTCCACGGTGAAGCCGGGAGCGCCGTCCGTACCGGTGTTGGTGACGTCGACCGGCGATCCGTCTTCGAGGTCGGTGCAGACCGCGTTGTCGCCGCCCTGTGTGACCAGGGTGTGGCCCGGCCGCTGGGTCTCGGCGACGGTGACGTCCGCGCCGGTCACCGTCGTCGGGAAGGTGGGCGTGAACACGACGCCGCCCGTCCCGTCGTCCGTCGTGGTCTGGGTGTCCGGCAGTCCGCCCACACCCGCCTCGGTGGTCGACGCGTCGAACTGCCAGCCCGGACCGGCCGGTTCGGCGCCCGTCACGTCCTCACCGGTGGTGTCCGAGGGCACGATCTGCTTGATGACGGACAGGGAGCCGTCGCAGTGGGTCAGCGCCAGGTTGCGCAGCGCCTCACCTGCGGCGGCGAAGTCGGTGGTCTGGTAGTAGTCCGCCGTCGTCGGGTTCGGCTGGGCGTCGTCGAAGGCGGTCTCGCCCGAGATGGCCCTCAGATTGAGACCGGAGACCCCTTCCACGCCCTTGCCGACACCCACCGCGACCACCCGGGAGCCCTGCGCCTTGACGGCGTTGGCGGAGAAGATGCCGCCCTCGACGTCGGCGAAGTGGGTGTGCGAGCCGTCGCCGGTGTAGGGCTTGCTCCAGCGGGTCGGGTTGCCGTCGGTGAGCACGACGACCAGGTCGTAGACCGGCGCCGCCTGGGCCACCGCGTTCAGCCCCTGGTCCCAGTTGGTGCCGGACCCCAGCTGCCAGTCCGCGTAGAGGTCCTTGAACGCCTTGGCCCCCGACTCCGTGGAGACCGGCATGAGTCCGGGGCTGTTCGTGGTACCGGTGCTCGGCGAATTGCGGTCGAAGGAGAAGAGCGCGAGCCGCGAGGGCGTGCCGGTGAGCGAATCCGTCAGCTTGTCGGTGGCCAGCTTCAGCTGCGGCAGCGCGCTGCCGACGGACGCCGACATGTCCAGCACCACGGCGACGTCCAGTCCGCAGGATTCCGGCATCGGGGGATTCGTACGGGACTGCTGCCAGATCCCGCCGGAGGCGACGTACGGGGTGGCCGACCAGTTCGTGCTGAACATGAAGTCGCTGGTGGAGGAGTACGTCTGACCGCTCGCCAGCTCGGGAGTCCTGAACCGGTACGGCGAGCTGACCGAATCCGAGCCGCTGCCCGGCCCCGTGCGCAGGGACGGGTTGGTGTACCAGCCGTCCGGCACACCGTCCTCGACCTGCCGCACCCAGAACCGCTTGCCCTCGTTGGCCTCGCCGCTTCCGGTGTCCGGCACCGTGAAGTTGCAGTCGCCGTCGGAGTCGGATTCGCACCGGCCCCAGTCGTCGGTGACGGGTGCGGTGGCGTCCTCACTTTCGTACAGGGCGAGCCGGACCCCTGCCAGCGGGGACACGTCGGCGTCGCCCTCGCGGTCGGCCCCGGTCTTCACCGTGATGACTGAGGTGCCTGCGGCGGGGGTGGGTACGTCGGCGATGGCCGTCGCGACAGCGGCGGGCGAGCCGGTGAGCATCAGGGCCAGGGCTGCGAGCCCCGCCCCGAAACCGCCCCGGTGGCGGCGGGACGTGCGGATATGCCGTCTCACGAGTGGACTCCTCGATTCGGGATTTCACCGAGGCAACAACTTATCCGTTTGTACTTTTATGTCCATGTATGCCCCACCCTGCGTGTCGCCGTTCGGACCGCGGTGCGGGCCACGCACAAAGCCCTTCACCTCGGGGAACCTGGGGGCCTCACCCGTTCACCGCACCGACTGGGTGAGGGAACGGCCGGACCTGTTTACACACGCCGGTCCGCGCGCAGGTCTCCCCGGTCACCGCCTCACCGATGCCCCCGGGCCCGTCCACATCCGGAGTTCCCATGCGCAAGACCGTCCGCGCACTGCCCCTGCTTCTGGCGCTGTCCGCCGTCCCCCTGGCCGCGTCCCCCGCCCACGCGGGCGGCACCTGCTTCGCGACGCACGCCGACGCCCCCCTCTACGCGGGCAGCAACCCGTGGACCGGGATCGTCGGTTACCTGGACCCGGGCATCCCGGTGCACGGCACCCGGCCGGGCGCGGACGCGCTCTGGCAGGTATCGCGCACGGACAACGGCGCGCAGCTCGGCTTCATGCGCCCGCAGGACCTGCGCTGCGACGGCGGCTGACGCCCGCACTCACCGGGCACGGACGCGCCCCGGGCACCGCCGCCCCGGCCGCCCGGTCCGCTACTTGACCGGCCGCAGCCCCAGCGGTCCCGCGATCTCCTCGACCATGACGCGGCCCGCCTCCTCGGCCAGGTCGTCGTCGCCGGCGTCCTGGCCGGTGTCCAGGCCGTCGAGCTCCTGGAGGGGCTGGTTCAGCCGGATGTGGGCGATCAGCGACTGGAGCGCGCGCAGGGTGGCGGAAGCCGTGGAGCCCCAGTTGGAGAAGTAGGAGAACTGCCACCACCACAGGGCCTCCGTGGCACGGTCCTCCTCGTAGTGGGCCAGGCCGTGGCGCAGGTCCGTGACCAGGTCGGCCAGGTCGTCGGAGATACGGGCCGGGACCGGGGCCTTGCGGGGCTCGTACGGGTCGAAGACCTCGGAGTAGACGTCGATCGGCTCCAGCAGGGCCGCGAACCGCTCGCGCAGCCCGTCCGCGTCCGGCTCGGCGCCCAGGTCCGGCTCGTAGCGCTCGTCGGGAAGGATGTCCTCGTACGCGCCCAGCCGGCCACCGGCCAGCAGGAGCTGGGAGACCTGGAGGAGCAGCACCGGGACGGCCTCCTCCGGCTCCTCGACCATGGACACCTCGGTGACCGCGACGATGAACGTCTTGATCTGGTCGGCGATCTGGACCGCGAAGTCGCCGGGGTCCTGCGTGACAGTGTTCAGCGTGGCGTCAGACATCGAGGAGACCTCCCGTGGGCACGGTCGCAGACGGTGAGCAGAAGATACCGGCGCTGAACGCAAAGCCGCCGTGAGACCGGCAGCCGATGGCCGGAAGGCGATCAGACATCGAGATCAGACATCGAGCAGACGCCTCCCCTCGAAGGCGCGGCCGAGGGTGACCTCGTCCGCGTACTCCAGGTCGCCGCCCACCGGCAGGCCGCTGGCCAGCCGGGTGACGCGCAGACCCATCGGCTTGACCATCCGCGCCAGGTACGTCGCGGTGGCCTCGCCCTCCAGGTTGGGGTCGGTCGCCAGGATCAGTTCGGTGATGGAGCCGTCGGCGAGACGGGCCAGCAGCTCGCGGATGCGCAGATCGTCCGGCCCGACGCCCTCGATGGGGCTGATCGCCCCGCCCAGGACGTGGTACCGGCCCCGGAACTCACGGGTCCGCTCGATCGCCACGACGTCCTTCGGCTCCTCGACCACGCAGATGACCGTCCGGTCGCGGCGCGGGTCGCGGCAGATCCCGCACTCCTCCTGCTGGGCCACGTTGCCGCAGACCGCGCAGAAGCGGACCTTGTCCTTGACCTCCAGCAGCGCATGGGCGAGACGGCGCACATCCGTGGGCTCGGCCTGGAGGATGTGGAAGGCGATCCGCTGCGCGCTCTTGGGACCGACGCCGGGCAGCCTGCCCAACTCGTCGATGAGGTCCTGAACCACGCCTTCGTACAACGGAACGCCTTTCGAGCCGGGTCGGCTGCGTCGTGGTACGTACCGTAGGGGGTACGTACGGTCTTGGATACGTCCGCGGTGCCGAGCGGTACGTACGGGGGTCGTGAGCGGTACGGGGACGTGAGCGGTGCGTCCCCGGTCAGAAGGGGAGGCCGGGCATGCCGCCCAGGCCCTGGGCCAGCGGGCCCAGCTTCTGCTGCTGGAGCTGCTGGGCGTTCTCGTTCGCCGCCTGGACCGCCGCCACGACGAGGTCCGCCAGCGTCTCGGTGTCCTCCGGGTCCACCGCCTTCGGATCGATCACCAGGCCGCGCAGCTCACCGGAGCCGGTGACCGTCGCCTTCACGAGGCCACCGCCGGCCTGACCGTCGACCTCGGTCCTGGCAAGCTCCTCCTGCGCCTCGGCGAGGTCCTGCTGCATCTTCTGGGCCTGCTGCAGCAGCTGCTGCATATTGGGCTGGCCACCACCGGGAATCACGGTCACTCCAGGCATTTCGACGACAAATGTTTCGGTAAGCCGAGCCTACGTGGTCCCCGGGCAGCGCGCCCCACCCACTGGCGAGCAACTCTTTCGAGTGAGTGCGCGTAGGCGATGGCAGGACTCCTATACCTGACCAGAGGCCCAGTGCGCCCGGGAATACCGCGATTTCGACCCCACGGCCCACCATTCGGCGGTAGGAAGGGGTGCGTCCCGGTACACGCAAGCGCACCTCCCGTCACGCAAGGTTACGCACGAGGAACTGCGGGTCGCACCGGGGCCGGTGAGCAGCGAGTGCACAGAGGGCGGTGATCCGCCCATCGTCGAGTACGCGGTCGAGAACACGCGTCGCAACACAGCATGCAGAGGAGTACCCCGGTGAGTCAGCCGGAGATGCAGCCCGAAGGGCCGCCCCGCAACGAATCCGGTGTGCCCGGTCCGGCCGCTTCCTCCGGTGCGGGCTCCGGCGCCCGGAGCCATCGGGCGCGGGGCAGGGACCTGACCGGGACACCGTTCCCGCTCGGCGACTGGGGCGAACCCGCCCAGCGGCTGGACGAGCTGTACCGATGGGTCGAGAAGGACGCGCTGCGCACCGCCGACTGGTATCTGGGCGACCGGGTGTGGAAGCGGCGCGGGGCCCGGGTGCTGCGGATGGGCACGGCGGCCGGGGCGGTCGCGGGCGCCGCGCTGCCGCTGCTCGACCTGACCGGCGCGCTGCACGGCGCGGCCGGCTGGGGGTATCTCTCGCTGCTGCTGGGCGCCGCGTGCATGGCGTGCGACCGGTACTTCGGGCTGACCTCGGGCTGGATAAGGAATCTCGCGACGGCACAGGCCGTGCAGCGGCGGCTCCAGGTGCTCCAGTTCGACTGGGCCTCGGAGTGTGTGCGCGAGATGCTGGGACCGACCGAGGGAACGGCGAGCGAGGCGGCCGAGCGGTGCCTCGGAGTGCTGCGGCGCTTCTCGGAGGACATCACGGAGCTCGTGCGGTCGGAGACCGCGGACTGGATGGTGGAGTTCCGGGCCGGTCCCGCGCCGATGGGCATGCAGGCGCTGGTCTCCGGCGGTTCGGGCGGCGGGCGCACCGAGCCGGGGACGCAGCCGGGAAGGTTTCCGCTGCAGTCGATGGGCCGGCCGAACATGCCGCGGCAGCGGCCGCCGGAGTCCCCGCGGTGACCGGACACCGGTAAGCACCGCGGGGCGCGACAGCGGGCGGCGGGGAGCGGAGAGGTCCGCGCCCCACGGCACGGGTCCACGCCCCACGGCGCAGGGTCCGCGCCCCACGGCCTCTCAGCTGAAGATGATCATCGAGCCCTGGGCAAGGCTGCGGGTGACCGCCGCGTGCAGGCCGAGCCAGACGTGGCGTTCCCGGGCGAACGGGTTGTCGTCGTACGGGATCGGCAGCGCCGGTTCCTCCAGCTCGGTGGGCGCGGCGGGCGGCAGCGGGGCGGGCGGGGGGTTGGCCGGATCGATGCCGATGGCCGGGCCGACGTACTGGAGCTCCCGCAGCAGCCCGTGTGCCGAGCCGAGCGGACCGCCGCCCTCCAGCAGGGCGTCGGTGGACAGCGGCACGGCAAAGTCCACGGGGACGTAGGCGCCCGCGTGGTCGTAGTGCCACACCAGGTGCGACTGCTGCGCTGTCGGCTCGAACATCTCCAGCAACTGCTCGTAGTCCCCGCCCAGTTCGTCGACCGGGGTGACGCCGAGGCCGCTGAGCTGGAGGAGGTAGGCGCGGCGCAGGAAGTGCAGCGCGTCGTAGTCGAAGCCCGCGACCGGGGCCACGTCACCGGTCAGTCCGGGCATGTACGCGTAGACGGGCACGGGCGGCAGCCCTGCCTCACCGAGCGCTCTGTCGTAGACGGCTATCTCTTCGGCGAAGGGGTTGTCGGGGCTGTGGCACAGCACATCGACGAGGGGGACCAGCCACAGGTCACAGGCCACGAAGTCTCGCTCTCATACGGGGATGCGTGTCGGTACACGTGCGGGATCGGTGTCGTACGCGTGCGGCGACACGTACGGGATACGTGTCGGTACGCGGACGGGACGGGACGGGTACGGAATCGGTGTCGGTACACGTACGGGGACGGGTACGGGATGCGTGTGGAGACGGGCGCGAGGACGGGTGCGATGGTCGGGACAGCGTAATGCGGTCGGGACGTCGCGGACAGTGGTCCCTCGGGACCGGCTCGCCCCCGCTCGTCCGCCGGGCGCACGGCCGGTGCTCCGGGCGTACGGGTCAGAGCTCCGGGCGTGCCCCGTCCTCCGGCCCGTCCGCCGGCCGGGTGTGTCCCGGACCGGCGGGCTCCCCGGCCGCAAGCCGGTCCGCCCAGCTCAGGGCATGGCTGTTGTAGTCCTCGACGGCCCTGTGCAGGGCCCCCCGGTCGCGGTGCGAGATCGCGGCGACGAGTTCGGGGTGCCCGTTCCACAGCCAGTTCCGTACGTGGGCGTCACCACGCAGGTACGGCACGGCGAACACCCAGGCATGGACGCGCAGCCGGTGCAGGAAGTCGGTGATGTAGCTGTTGCCGACGAGCATGCCCAGCTCACGCCAGAAACGCAGGTCGTAGCCGATGAGGATGTCCAGATCGCCGCCGCGCGCCGCGCGGCAGGCCTCCTCGGCGCGACGGCGTACGGAGACGAGGGCGTCCCGGTAGGCCTCCTGTGCCCCCGGCGCGGGGGGCGGCCCCGTGAAGACGTCGCGGATGACCGCGTCCATGACCAGGGCGCGGGCATCCACCATCGCGCGGTAGTCCTGGACGGTGAACTCGTGGACCCGGAACCCCCGGTGCTGGTCGGATTCGAGCAGGCCCTGCGCGGAGAGATCGAAGAGCGCCTCGCGGACGGGCGTCGCGGAGACGCCGTACTGCTCGGCGATCTGTTTGACGGTGAACTCCCGTCCCGTCTGCAAACGACCGGCCAGCACCTCATCACGCAACGCGTCCGCGATCTGCTGCCGCAGCGTACTGCGGGTGACCGCTCCGCTCGCGCGCATGGCGCCCCTCCCCATTTCGGCCTCGGGCCACCTTAGACGAGGGGAAGGGGGAGGGGCGCGACCGTGTTACGCGGTGTACTCGTCTGCCACGGACAGAGCGGCGTCCAGAGCGGCCAGGCCTTCCTTCGCCTCGGCCTCGGTGACGTTGCAGGCAGGAACTGCGTGGGTGCGGTTCATGTTGACGAAGGGCCACAGACCGTTCTTCTTCGCGGCGGCGCCGAAGGCGGCCATCGGCGCGTTGGCCTCGCCCGTCGCGTTGTACGGGACCAGCGGCTCGCGGGTCTCCTTGTTGCGGACCAGGTCCAGCGCCCAGAACGCGCCGAGGCCGCGGACCTCACCGACCGACGCGTGGTTCTTGGCCAGTTCGCGCAGACCGGGGCCCAGCACGTTCTCGCCGATGTGGGCGGCGTTCTCGATGACCTTCTCGTCCTCCATCACGTGGATGGTGGCCACGGCGGCGGCACAGGCCAGCGGGTGGCCGGAGTAGGTGAGGCCGCCGGGGTAGGGACGGGTCTCGAAGGTGGCGGCGATCTCGGCGGAGATGGCGACGCCGCCGAGCGGTACGTAACCGGAGTTGACGCCCTTGGCGAAGGTCATCAGGTCGGGCGTGACGTCGAAGTGATCGGCGGCGAACCACTTGCCGGTGCGCCCGAAACCGGCCATGACCTCGTCGAGGACGAAGACGATGCCGTACCGGTCGCAGATCTCGCGGACTCCGGCGAGGTAGCCGGGCGGTGGCGTCATGATGCCGGCCGTGCCCGGGATGGTCTCCAGGATGATCGCGGCGATGGTCGCGGGGCCCTCGTACGCGAGGGTGTCCTCCAGATGCTGGAGTGCGCGGGCGCACTCCTCCGCCTCGGTCTGCGCGTAGAACGGCGAGCGGTAGAGGAACGGCGCCCAGAACCGGACGACGCCCGCCGAGCCGTTGTCGGACGCCCAACGGCGGGGGTCCCCGGTCAGGTTGATCGCGGTGGAGGTGGCGCCGTGGTACGAGCGGTAGGCGGAGAGCACCTTCGTGCGGCCGGTGTGCACCCGGGCCATCCGGACGGCGTTCTCGACGGCCTCGGCACCGCCGTTGGTGAAGAAGATCTTGTCCAGGTCGCCGGGGGTGCGCTCGGCGATGAGGCGTGCGGCCTCGGAGCGCGCCTCGATCGCGAAGGCGGGCGCGAAGGTCGTCATCTTCGCCGCCTGCTCCTGGATCGCGGCGACGACGGTGGGGTGCTGGTACCCGATGTTGGTGTAGACGAGCCCGCTGGTGAAGTCGAGGTAGCGGTTGCCGTCGTAGTCCCAGAAATACGCCCCCTCGGCGCCGGCGACGGCGAGCGGGTCGATCAGGCCCTGGGCGGACCAGGAGTGGAACACGTGCGCGCGGTCGGCGGCCTTGACGGCCGCGCCGGCGGCGGAGTCGACAGGGGGATGAGGGGTCATGCGACGAGCGTAGGCGGCGGCGGGCGGCGGCGGGTATGGCCACCTTGTATGGCCTGGGCCGTCTGGTTCGGCAGGGTGTCGGGTCGCCGCGCATTCCTCGGCCCGTCGGAAGGGCGCGCACGAGCGTGGTCCGCCTCGGCCCGCCGGACGGGCCCGCACGAGCGTGGTCCCGCCTCGGCCATTGAGCGGGCGCGCACGAGCGTGGTCCGCTTCGGCCCATTGAGCGGGCGCGCACGAGCGTGGTCCGCTTCGGCCCATTGAGCGGGCGCGCACGAGCGCGGTCCGCTTCCGCCAGGCGGCCGCCGGTCACACGGGCGGCGCGCGCCGCACCCGGCCGGGGGCGCCGCGCCCCCGCACCGCGCCCCCGGCACCGCACGAGCGCGCCGCTATTCTCGACCCCGTCCGGCGTGTCGTCGTACGGGGGAGGACCACACACCATGGAGAAGCTCGGGGCCACCGATCCGCTACGCATCGGCGCCTACCGCCTGCTGGGCCGGCTCGGCGCGGGCGGCATGGGCCAGGTCTACCTGGCCCGCTCGGACCGCGGACGTGTGGTCGCGATCAAGCTCGTCCGCGAGGAACTGGCCGAACAGCAGGAGTTCCGCGACCGGTTCCGGCAAGAGGTGCGGGCCGCCCGCCGGGTCGGCTCCACCTGGACCGCCCCCGTGCTGGACGCCGACACCGAGGCCGCCGTCCCGTGGGTCGCCACCGGGTACGTCGCCGGCCCTTCCCTCCAGGCCACCGTCTCCGGGCGCGCGAGCACGTCGAACGGCCCGGCCCCGGGCGCCCACGGCCCGCTGCCCGACCGCTCCGTCCACATCCTGGGTGCCGGTCTCGCCAACGCCATCCGGGCCATCCACACCGCGGGGCTGATCCACCGCGACCTGAAGCCGTCCAACATCCTGCTGACGATCGACGGCCCGCGCGTCATCGACTTCGGGATCGCGCGAGCCCTCGACACGGTCAACGACAGCGGCGTCACCCGCACCGGCGCCCTGGTCGGCTCGCCCGGATTCATGTCGCCCGAGCAGGTGCACGGCGAGCGCGTGACCACGGCGTGCGACGTGTTCTGTCTGGGGTCGGTGCTGGCGTACGCCTCGACCGGACGGCATCCGTTCGGCACGGCGGCCACCGGGGTACACGCGCTGATGTTCCGGATCGCGCAGGAGGAACCGGACCTGACCGGGGTGCCGGCCGATCTCGTGGAACTGATCCGGGACTGCCTCCGCAAGGACCCCGGGGCCCGCCCGTCCACGGACGCGATCCTGGAGCGGCTGGACGAGGGCGACAGCGCGGAGCCCTGGCTGCCGGGCGCGCTCATCGCTCAACTCGGGCGTCACGCGGTGGGGTTGCTGGACTCGGAGGACCCGACGGGCCCGGTCCCGGACGACGTGGCCGCGAACGACGGGGTCCCGGACAGCGTCGCCCCCGCCGAAGCGGCCCCCGCCGACATGTCCCCCGCGGACGTGCCCCCCGCCGGCAGCGCCTCGTGGCCCTCTGCCACGACCGGAGCCCCGACGGCCACCCCCGCCACCCCGCCGCACCCGGGCCAGGGATACGGCTATCCCCAGCAACAGCACCCCAGCCAGGGCAACACCTACGGCTATCCCCAGCAGCAGAGCCCCAACCAGGCTCACGCATACGGCTATCCCGGACAACAGGACCCCAACCAGGCTCACGCATACGGCTATCCCGGACAACAGGACCCCAACCAGGCTCACGCATACGGCTATCCGCAGCAGCCGGGCTTCGGCTCCACGCCCCCGTACGGCCCGCCCCACCCGGCCGGAGGCCCGCCGCCCGCACCCGCCGGGCCCGCGCGCCGGAGCGCCGGCTCGACGGTCGCCCTCATCGCGATCGCGGTAGTCGTCGCCATCGGGGCCGGCGGGTCCGTCTACGCGCTCATGAGCGACCGGGGCGCCTCCACCACCGCCTCCCCGTCGGGCGGTTCCTCCCACTCGGCGTCCCCCGACGGCTCGCAGGACCCGTCGCCCGGCGACGACGGGCAGAACGGCGACGACGAGGGAGCCGTCCCGGAGGCGTACGTGGGCACCTGGTCCGGCAGCGTGGACAACGCCACCGGCCACTCCACCCGCGAACTGGTCATCCGGCAGGGCCAGGTCGGAGAGGCCGTCCTGACCCTCACCGCCGAGGGGCCGCTGGACACCGGCGGCACCTACCGCTGCGTCTTCGAGGCGGACCTGGCCACCGAGCCGGCCGACGGCGGACCGGTCGGCCTCGGTCCGTCCACGGTGACGGAGGGCGAACCGATGACGTCCTGCACCCCCGGCAGCTCCACCACCCTCACCCTGCTCCCGGACGGCACGCTGAGCCGGGTGAACACGGACTCCGGCGAGAAGATCACGTACACGAAGTCGGGCTGACTCAGAACAGCCCGCGCACCACGAGTCCGACGCCCACACACAGGACGGCCAGCGCGGTGAGGACGCTGCCGTACGGGGTGTAGCGCCGCAGCGAGGGCAGCCGCCGCTCGGCCAGGGCGGCGGCCCTGTTCCCTCCGCCGGACAACAGCAGTCCGGCAGAGGTGAGAGTGAGGGCCATCCCGACCCCGTAGCCGATGACCAGCAGGACGCCGAAGAACGTACGGCTGAGCGCGATGGCGCCCAGCAGGACGACGAGCGCGGACGGACTGGGCACGAGCCCGCCCGCGAGCCCTACTCCCAGCAGGGCGGGCAGCCCCTTGCGCCGGGACGGACCTGCCCCGGAACGCTGCCCGTGGACGTGACCATGGACATGCTCGTCCCCACCGTGCCCGTGCCCACCGTGCCCATCCCCACCCGCACCGCTGAGGCTGTGGCTGTGGCTGTGGCTGTGGCTGTGGCTGTGGCTGTGGCTGTGGCTGTGGCTGTGGCCATGATCGTGCGCGGCCGGGCCGCCCGCCCTCACCGCCCGTACCGCTGTCACCGCGAGTGACGCCCCCAGGACCGCGATCACCGCCCCGCTGGCCGCGCCCAGCCACCCCAGCAGCCGTTCACCCAGGAACCCGCCTCCCGCGGTCAGCGCCAGCCCCACGGCCAGCACCCCCGCGGTGTGCGTCGCCGTCACCGTGGCGCCGACGGCGAACGCGGCCCGCACACCGCCCTCCCGGCGGGCCAGACAGGCGGCGACCGCCAGCTTGGCGTGCCCGGGAAGCGCCGCGTGCCCGGCGCCGAGCAGCATCGTCAGCAGGACCGCGAGAAGACCGACCGGCACCGTCAGGTCCCGGCCGGAGGTGAGTCCCGTGAGCCGTTCCTCCAGGGCCGGGAAGAGGATCGCGCCCCGGTCCACCGCCGGGGCCGCGTCGGGGCGGCCGGGCCCGGCCGCCCCGCCCGCACCCGGTTCCGTACGAAGGTCCGCGGCGACCACCTCCAACGGCCCTCCGCCACCGGACGGGTACTTCCGCAGCACATCGCTCGAACTCCGCGCCGGCACCGACGACCGCACCACGCGTACGCCGTCGCCGACCGCCGTGACCTCCTTCCAGCCGGTCCGGCCGGAGTCCGCCGCCGAGGTGAACACCACGTCGGCCGGGCGGGAGAGATCGGCGTCGGCGCGCAACGCGCAGGTCAGCCTGGCGATGGGCAGCCCGGCCGCCCCCTTGCCGTACGTCAGCTCACTGTGCCCGACCCGCCACGTCAGCGGCTCGCCGCCCACCGCGGCCCTGGTCCGCCGGGCGAGCGCCGTGCACCGCTGCGCCGCGCGCCCGGCCGCCTCCGCCGGGGAGACCGTGCCGTCACCGTTCCGGTCGGTCGGCCCGCGGTCCTGGGCCGTCGGGATCTCCGCGCTGTCGACCACGGCCGTGTCCGTGATGCCGTCCCGTGCGAGCCGTAGCCCGTCGTAGTGGTTCAGGCTGAAATTGCCCAGCGGGTGGGCCGGTTGGGCGGCCGCGGCGGCGGAAGGCCCCGCGAACAGGCAGAGAAGCAGTGCGGCAGGCAGCGCACGGGCGGTTCGCATCATCGGTTCGGTAACTCGGTTCTGTTCGGCTCGTGTTGCTTCAGGTCTTCAGCAGACGTCGCGCCAACAGCGCGTGGTACGGGGAGAAGTGCGGGTTCAGAGCAAGCGCCTCGCGCAGATGGCGGTCGCCGTCGGGCAGTCCGAGGGCGCGCTCGATCACGCCTCGGTGGTAGCGGAAGAGCGCGTTGTCCCAGCCCGTCCGGGCGGCCTTGCGGGCATAACCGAGAGCCTCGGAATCGTGCCCCGCGCGGTGCAGCGCCCATCCCAGCGCATCGGCGACGACGACGCTCCGCGCGCGTGTCCACTCGCCCCGCATGAGCTCCACGGCGATGTCCGGATCTCCGTGATCGGCGACGTACAGAGCGAGATGCGGATCGACCGGACCGCCCGACACCCGCAGCAGCCGTACCTGCGCGTCCAGCGCCGCCCGCTCGGTGCGGACCCGGGCGCCGTCCTCCCCGCCCAGTTCCACGGCCTCCGCCAGGAACTGGGGCAGCGGTGTCCGCCCGGTCAGTTCCCGGTACATGTCCAGGGCCTTCGCCGTGTCGCCGCGCGCGGCGCAGACCCGGGCCAGCCCGGATTCCCCGTACGGGTGACCGGGTACGGCGTCCACCGCGAGCCGGAAGTGCCGCTCCGCCCGGTCCACCGCACCCTGCGACCACGCCAGCTCACCCAGCCTGGCCTCGGCGAATGCCCGTTCGTCCGAGGTGGCCGCGCTGTCCACGGCTCGCTGGAGGGCGATCGCGGCGTCCTCGGGTCTGCCGTTGGTCTCCAGGTCGTACGCCGCCCTGCTGTAGGCGGCACCCGCCGGGGCGATGTCCAGCAGCCGCTGTACGGCTCTCCTGGCCGCCGGGTAGTCGCCGAGCTGGATCTGCGCGTCGGCCAGTACGGCGTAGGCGTCCGGGCGGTCCGGCGCCATCCGGGTCGCGCGGAGCCCGAAGTCGCGGCCCCGGGCGAACGCGTGGCGGGCGTTGGCCACCACTCCCTGCCCCGTCACCGCGGCGTAGTTGTCCTCGCGTCGCAGCGACAGGGATCTGCTCAGCGCGCGGTCGGCCGCGTCGAGAGGGCCCGCGTCGAGCGTGATCCGCGCCTGTTCGGCCTCGGCACGCGCCAGGTCCGACCAGGCGGCGGGGTCGTCCGGAAAGCGTTCCGTGCGGGCGCGGGCGGTGGCGACCGCGAGGTTCGCGGCCCCGGACGGCCCTTCACCGGCCTGTGGAACGGCGGCAGGGACGCCGGCCTGCGGAGCCGTGGTCATCGGGCGGGGGCCGTCGGCGGGGCCGAGGGACAACAGTCCGGCCAGGCACCCGGCGACGGCCACCGCTCCGCCCGCCGCGCAGAGCGGACGCCTCACGGGCCCGCGTGCGGGAGGTTGAGGTAGGGGAACGTGCTCTGCGCGTCGGCGACCTCCAGCGCGGCCACCGGCTTCGGCAGCAGCCCCGGCGGCGACGGCTGGGCGGGCTCGCCCTCCAGCATGCGCAGCAGGGGGCCGTCGATGTTGTCGTTGAGGCGCCGCCCGTTGGGGAAGCCCTGCGGGTCTCCGTCGACCACACCCATGGCGCGCGGTGCGGCGGTGACCGGCGTCATCAGGTTCAGCCGCAGCTCCTCGGCCATCACGATGCGGGCCGGGTCGGCGTCCGCGTTCATGGTGTGGGTGTTCAGGTCGAAGCCGAACTTCGATCCGTTGTCCTTGCCGATGCCTTTCAGGAACAGGGCCTGGATGTCGGTACGCGGCGTGGCCGGTGCCTTGAACCCCTGGGCGGTCTCGATGCGGTGGGGCGGTACGGGATCGAGGGTGTCGGCCAGGAAACCGGCCTCCAGATGATCGTCCTTCGGCGCACGTGCCTGGAACCGGTCCTCGGGCCCGCCCGGCTCGGAGAGGCCGACGGTGGATCCGTACACGGCGAACGCCACGTGCGGGTTGCCGTGGCGCGAGACCTGCCGGAAGGCGGGGGCCTGCTCGGCCAGGCCGCGCCGCAGGTCGGCTCCCTGCCGGGAGACCGCGGCCCAGACTCCGATCACCGGATTGCGTGCGGGGTCGCCGTTCAGCGCCACCTCGCGCTTGGGCACCTGGATGATCAGGCTGTTGACGTTGAGCGCGGACAGCGGCTGGGCGTCCGGCAGCCAGCCGGGGACGGGGCCACGCGTGCCGACCGTGTAGAGGCCGAACACCTGGGTGTCCGCCTTGAAGGAATCCGCCACCTGACCGGCCAGCGTCCGGCCGCCGCCAGGGAGTTCACGGGTCGCCTGGGTGCGCAGCTTGCCGTAGTCGGGCATCAGGAGCCGGCCGGTGTGGGTGGGCGCCGCGATGGCGTCGCTCAGCAGCGTCTGCGTACCGTCGGCCGTGACCCGTTCCAGGCTGTACTTCTGGCGCACCCCGAGCGAGCGGTCGTCCAGTGAAGTCACCGGCTCCGGACCGACCTTGGGGCCCAGCCCGAAGGGACGCCGGTCGTCGTCCCTGAACGTCCAGCGGTACGTGGTGTCGGGTGCCCCGTCCCCGTCGGCGTCGGTGTGGATCTCGTACCGCGCACCGGTCGCGAACGGGTAGTCGACGAGTGCGTTGGCGGCCGTTCCCGGCAGCTCGAACGGCCGGACGTTCGCGATCAGGGTGACCATGTCCGGGTTGTCGGGGCTGCTGAACGCGTAGACGTCGGTGAGGTCGGCCGCGGTGTCCGTCAGCGCCGACGGTGCGTCGATATGACCGCCCGCCTCACTGCTTCCGGTCAGGGGTCCCCAGAGGGATGCGGTGGTCAGCGCGACGGCCGTGGCCGCCAGTACGGCCATGCGTCCGCGTGGTGATCGGCGCGGAAAACTGTTTGTCCGATGGTCAGTTGTGGACATGCGGCGCTCCGGTGCTCGGGTGCGGGACGCGACCAGAGTGGTGCGTTGTCGATCAGGAGGAGGATTCACCGCGCCGCTCAGACCCGAACGCGTGGTGGTTTCCATCGAACAGGTGAGGCGCGGTTTGATCATGCGCACATGTATGCATGAATGGACATGTCCGGCAGGCAGTCCCACACGGTCGCAGCATGCCGCTGTGCCGTCAACTTCAGGCTGTCCAAAACCTGTTGGCCTCTTCCGGACCCTCGCGTCCGCAATCCCCCCACGCTTCATCAGACCTGGAAGGTTTCATGAATATGCGCGCGATCCGCCGCCTCACCGTTCTCGCCGCAATTGCCGCCCTGTCCGTGCCGTTCGGCATGGCGAACGCCGGAGCGACCGACACCCAGGCCCCGGCCACCCGCACGGCGGCCGCGGCCGACCCGTTCCCCGGCGTGTACATCTCCCCGTGGGGTGACGCCGACGTCGAGCTCAGCGACGAACTGCTGGTCTGGATGCGGGACAACGGCATCACGCTGAACGCCATCAGCCCGTTCGCGATGGCCCCGGACGGCCGGAGCTTCTCCATGCCGATCGGCTCGACGGCAGGGGACGGCCTCGACTCGCAGGGGCGGATCTTCTACCCCGGCGGTCTCAACTTCCACAACGCGGCCTCCGACAAGACCATCACGCTGAAGCCCACCTACATCCGTGTGATGCCGTCGCCCGGCTACTCGGCGGGTGTCACGGTGGACGGTGTGCCGCGCGCCGACGAGCTGATGGTCGCGGACACGACCCCCGCCGAGGCCCTGCTCGGTGCCCGCCCGAGCCCCACCGGCTTCCGCCTGGAGAAGGTGCCGTTCCGCATCACGGCCGAGGCGTCGCAGATGTTCGCCGAGGTGACCGGCGCCGAGGGGCCGCGCGTCGGCAGCCTGCTCGGCACCCTCACCCCGAACTTCGACTACATCCCGGGCCGGACGCCGACCGGCTTCCCCGGCCTCTGATCCGTACCGGCCCCCGCGCTCGAACACCCCTGTTCACGGGCCGGTGTCCGGACTGATCCCCTTTCGGGGGACCGGCCGGGCTCCGGCCTGTTCGGGCCGTCGGCATCCGGCCGGTATATGTGCACGTCCTGTGAAGTCCATGGCATAACCTACGGTCCTCGGCCGCGCCCCGGTCCCATCTACGGGTGTCACGCGGCCCCTTTACCGTGGGGGTAGACGTCATCATCATGCGTACACGAAGAATCTCCGCCGCGACCTCGCTCGCGGTCCTCTTCAGTTCGGTCGTCCTGGTCGGCGGTGCGGCCGGCCCCGCCGCCGCCGACTCCAGCAAGCTCCTTCCTGTCACGTCCTTCGGCGACATCGTCACCGACGGCGTGAACAAGCACGTCTTCATCAGCGACCCGACCGGCGGCCAGGTCGTCGTCACCGACTACAGCGGTGCGGTCGTCGCGAAGGTCCCGTCGCTTCCCGGAGTGACCGGGCTCGACCTGTCCGCCGACTCGGCCACGCTCTACGCCGCGGTGCCGGGCGCCGACGCCATCGTCACGATCGACACCACCGCGCTCACGGAGTCCGCCCGGTACGACACCGGCAGCGGCACGGGCCCCAAGCACCCCGCGCTCGCGGGCGGAAAGCTCTGGTTCGGCTACGGCTCGGGCGGCGCCGGCCAGATCGGCTCGCTCGACCTGACCGGCGCCGAGCCGGTCGTGAGCCTGGGCCAGGAGACGGACGGCACCTGGTACGCGGCGCCCACCCTGGCCTCCGCGCCGGGCGCACCCGACGTGCTGGCGGCCGGCATCGAGGGCCAGAGCCCGACGGAACTGGCGACGTACGACGTGTCCTCGGGCACGGCCACCCGGACCGCGTTCACCCGCGCCGACGGGAGCAATCTGGGCGACCTCGCGCTCAGCCCGGACGGCACCCAGGTCGTGGTGGCCAGCGGCGCCCCGTACAAGCACCAGGCGTACCGGACCTCGGACCTCGCGCCCGACATCGCGTACCCGTCCGACGCGTACCCCAACGCCATCGACATCGCCCCGGACGGGACGGTCGCGGCCGGCATCTTCGCCTGGTACGACCCGGATGTCTACGTGTACAAACCGGGCGTCACCGCCAAGCCCGTGCGGACGTACGAGTTCCCCAACACCGGGAACTCCAGCGGTTCGGACACCCTGGCTCCGGCAGGGCTGGCCTGGGCGCCGGACAGCAGCCGGCTGTTCGCCGTCACGGAAAACAGCTACGGCGAGCGCTCCCTGCGGGTGCTCACCGACCCCAACCGGTCCGTGACCACGGTCACCGTCAACGCCCCGGCGAAGACGAAGCGCGGCAAGAAGCTCATGGTCACCGGCATGGCGGCGTCGAACGCCCCGTTCACCGCGGGTGCCACGGCCACGGTGACGCGTATCGACCTCGAATCGCCCCAGGCCAAGACCCTGCCCCCGGTGGCGCTGAAGCCGGACGGCGCGTTCCACTTCATCGACACGCCGCCCGCGGGCGGCACGGTCACGTACAAGGTGTCGTACGCGGGAGACGCCACCCACTCCCCCGGGTCGGGCAGCGACAAGGTCGCCGTCTCCCGTGCGGCCACCTCGCTGTCCCTGAACCGCAACAAGGCGCTGTACGCGTACGGCACCGACGTGTCGTTCACCGCGCACCTCGGCACGACGTACAAGAACCGCACCGTCGAGCTGTGGGTGGACCCGTTCGGCGCGGACAAGCCCAAGAAGCTGGTGAAGACCGGCAAGGTCAACTCCAAGGGCAATCTGTCCACCACGGTCGACATGACCCGGGACACCACCGTGACCGCCGTCTTCAAGGGCGACGGCCGCTACGCGCCCAGGACGGTCACGTCCACGGCGTACGCCAAGGTGGCGGTCTCGACGACCATCTCCAAGCAGTACAAGAACGTCAAGATCGGCTCCACCACGTACGCGTACTTCCACAAGAAGACCAACCCGGTCTTCACGACGAAGATGACGTACTACAAGAACCGCAGCCACCTGCTCTCCCTGCAGCTCTACTACGCGGGCAAGTGGTACGACGCGGGCTCGCAGTACTTCAAGCTCGGCACCGCCGGCTCCATCGTGACGCTGGAGGGCACGCACGAGACGGGTTACCGGATGCGGGTCCGTGCCTCGTACGTGAACGACTCGTCGGGTGACAACGTGAACTCGACGACCCACGGCGCCTGGAAGTACTTCTACTTCACCAAGTAACCGGGCAGGCCGCCCCGCTGCGGGACCGGACGTATGCGGTCCGGTCCCGCGGCCGGACGTCGTGGGACCGGCCCGCAGGCGGGCAGCGCCCTACATCAGCGGCTTGACCGACATGAGCAGGTGCTGGTGGGACGGCTCATCGGCGCCCGCCGCCGCCTCCCGGTCCTCATGCCCGGTGACCATGGCGCGCTGGCCGGGGCCCATCAGCCGGAACCGGACGACCGGGGTGTCGAAGGTGGACAGCGCGTCCATCAGATACGAGGGGTTGAACGCGACCGTCAGCTCCTGGGCGCCCGCCAGCTCGGCGGGCAGCCGCTGGGACGCCACATCGTCCTCGTAACCGGCCTGGAGCAGCACCGAGCCCTCGCCGAAGACGAAGTGGAGCGGGCTGCCCCCGTCCGCCACGACCGAGACCCGCTTCACGGCCTCCACCAGGGGTTCGCGCTCGGTCACCGCCGTCATCGGGTCCGAGAGCGTGAACAGCTTGTCGTGGCGCGGGAGCCGGCCGTCCAGCAGCCGGACCGTCGTCCGCATCCCGTCCAGCTCGAAGCCGGCCGAACCACTGTCCAGCGCCAGGCTGACCAGGCCCGCCCGGCCGAAGGAGCGGGCGATCTCGCTGAGCCGGCGGGCCGAGACGACGACATCGGCCGACACGTCCGCCGCCGCGGGCTTCCACGCCAGCCTCCGGACCGCGAAGCGGTACCGGTCGGTGGCCGCCAGAGTCATCCGGTCCCCGTCGAGCGCCAGCCGGATCCCGGTCAGCGTGGGCAGGGTGTCGTCCCGGCCCGCCGCCACCGACACATCGGCGACGGCATCCGCGAACTCCTGCCCGTCCACGGCCCCGAGCACCTCGGGCAGCGGCGGCAGGGCCGGATGGTCGTCGAGCGGCAGCACCGACAGACCGAATCCGGCACCGCTGCCCGTCACGGTGAACCGGGATCCCTCGACCGCGCACTCCACCGCCCCCTCGGACAGCACCCGGCACACGTCCAGCAGCCTGCGGCCCATGACCAGCACCCTGCCGGGCCGCGCGGTCTCCGCCGGCACCTCGATGCGGGCGGACGCCTCGTAATCGAGGCCGGAGACGCTGAGCCTGCCGTCCGCCGCCTCCAGCAGCAGACCGCCCAGCACGGGAACGGGTGACCTCGTCGGCAGCACTCTGGCCGCCCAGGCCACCGCGTCCGCCAGCTCGCCGCGTTCGATCCGGAACTCCATGGTGGTGACCTCTCCTTGTGCGCCGACCGTCTCCGGTATCCGACGCTAAGGGGCACCACTGACATTGATGCCGGTACTCAGGTCCCGGTGGTTGTGGCTCCACCACTGACTGACGCCAACGCGGCACGAAGGCGGCTGCGGCTGCGGCAGCGGCCACCCCCGTGAGCCGATGCCGCCGTCCCCCGAACCTCTCCCCCGAAAGGCCCGCAGCCGCGTTCGGACTCTAGGACGTGGGGGCAGGCGGGGGAAAGAATCAGTTCGCACGGTGTGGTCGGGCAGGGGTATCAGTTCGCACAGCCGAACCGGTACGCTGCACTCCGGTTTTTTGACGGGACCACGGCAACACGGGACCACGGCAACAGGGGACGGGGGCGACGCGCGTGCACGCGCCGAGTCGGGCGGACGACGTCATACGCATGCACGGCCTGGCCCGGTCGGGCGGCTCCCAGGAGCTGCTGCGCTGGCTGTCGGGACGTGCGGACGGCTGGGCGGGGCTGCTCGGCGGTGACGGCACCGTCCTGCACGGCGTGGCGAGAGCCCCCGACCGGGCGAGCGCCGGATCGGCCGCCCTCGCGGCCGAGTCCGCCAAGGAGCTGACCGCACGCGGAGCCCGCTCCTTCTCCCTCGACAGGGGGGCGCACACCGCGCTGTTGTTCACCCTGGAAGTACCGCCCGACGTCCCCGCGCCCGTACTCGCCGTGGTCGGCAGGCGCCCGCTTCCCGAAGGGCTGGCCACGCTCCTCGCCGACGCGGCCCTGCCGCTGGCCATGTGCTGGGCGGCCGAGACCGTCGAGCGCAAACGCCGTCGCGTCGATCTGGCGGAGTCCCGGGGCCGGGAAGCGGTCCTGCATCTGCTGATGACCGGCCAGCTGTCGATCGCGCACCAGGTCGCGGGCGCGCTGAAGCCCAGCCTGCCGGACCCGGTGCGGGTCTGTGTCGTCGAGTGCCCGGGGCCCGACCGCGACGAGGTGGCCCGCGTCTGCACCGACCTCTCCGGCGGGCGGTCCTGGATCGTGCGGTGCCCGGTGTACGCACGCCATCTGATCCTCATCGTCCCGGCGGCCCCCGGGCAGGCGGACGGGGGACTCGGCCCGCGGGTCGCCTCGGTGGTGGACGGCTGCGTCGTCGGCGTCAGCGAGGACGTGACACTGGCCGACACGGCGACCGCCTACCGCCAGGCGTTCCACGCGCTCGCCGTGGCGCGGGGCCTTCCGGAGCGGCACGCGCACTTCGGCTCGGCCCCCGAACTCGCCCTGGTGGCCGGTGCCGAAGGCGCCCGGTGGGCGGACGCGCTGCTGGCCCCGCTGCTGACCCATCTGCCGCGCCGCGGCCAGGACCCGGGCAGCCAGGAACTGGCGGCGACGCTCACCTCCTGGCTCGCGTTCTCCTCGCACGCGACCGACCACCTGAAGATCCACCGCAACACCCTGGCGGCGCGGCTGCGGCTGATCGGCGAACTGCTGGAACTGGACCTGGACAAGGTCGCCGACCAGTCCGCGCTCGATCTGGCGCTGCGCATCCGCGCCACGCCCGCCCTGCCCAGGCCCGCCCCGAAGAGGCACGGAATGCCGGGGCACGCGCTGTCCGGGCAGTCCGGAGCTCCGCCGGAGCCGGTGCGCCCGACAGAGCCCGTGCGCCCGAGGGAACCGGTGCGCTCGTGGGAGCCGGTGCGCTCGCTGGACGAGATCCTGCGTCTGCCGGCGGTCCGTTCCTGGGCGGCGCAGCAGCTGCGGCCGCTCGGCGCCCCGGGGGAGACCGGCGGCCCGGCGGATCCGTACACCACGCTCCGTACCTGGCTGGCGTGCGAGGCCCAGCTCGCGCCGGCCGCGGCCGCGCTGGGCATCTCCGTGCCCGGGGTGCGCAAGCGGCTGACCCGGCTGGAGAGCGTGCTCCAGCGCTCGCTCCTGCGCACGCCGAGTGCCCGCTACGACCTGTGGCTGGCGTTCCGGGCGCAGGACCTCGCGGACGGCGGATGACCGCAGCGGGGGGGGGGGGGGGGGGGGGGGGGGGGGGGGGGGGGGGGGGGGGCGGCGGGGCGGGGGGGGGGGGGGGCGGGGGGGGGGGGGGGGGCGGGGGGGGGGGGCCCCCCCCCCCCCCCCCCGCTGCGGAGGAGTCGGGCCGGTCAGCAGCTGAGGTTCGATCCGGCCGTGGTGCCGAGGATCTGGACGAAGGCCTGGTACTTGTCGATCCGGCTCTGGACCTGGGCGGGGTTGCCGCCGTTGCACTCCAGGGAGCCGTTGATGGAGCGGATCGTCTCGCCGAATCCGGCACCGTTCACCATGGCGTTGTGGGCCGTCATGGTGCCGGGTCCGTTCTGGGTGTTCCAGTACCAGAGGCCGGTCTTCCAGGCCACGGACGCGTTCTGCTCGACCAGATAGGGGTTGCCCAGCAGATCGATGCCGAGCGCGTCACCGGCCGCCTTGTAGTTGAAGTTCCAGCTGAGCTGGATCGGGCCCCGCCCGTAGTACGCGGCCGTACCGGCCGGACAGCCGTAGGACTGGCTGGTGTCGCAGTAGTGCGGGTAGTTGGCCGTGTTCTGCTCGACCACGTACACCAGACCGCCCGTCTCATGGCTGACGTTGGCGA
This sequence comes from Streptomyces sp. NPDC026062, assembly GCF_055568375.1. Taxonomy (NCBI): domain Bacteria; kingdom Bacillati; phylum Actinomycetota; class Actinomycetes; order Kitasatosporales; family Streptomycetaceae; genus Streptomyces; species Streptomyces sp. NPDC026062. Next base: position 93,063 of record NZ_JBVHOQ010000024.1, on the reverse strand, counting down.
GGAAGGCCGCGGCCTCCTGCTTCTTCACCGTGTCGCTGCCGGTGTTGGCGAAGCCCGGGTAGGCGCTCAGGGCGGCGGTCAGACCGCTGTACGTGTAGAACGAGTTGCGGCCCGGGAACATCTGGTTGAACTGGGCCTCGCTGACGACGAATCCGTCGGACGAGCCCGGCTCACCCGGGTTGGTGCCGCCGCCTCCGCAGCTGCCCTGGTCGGCCCAGACGTCGGAGCTGCCGGGGGTCTCGTTCTGGGTCCACCACTTGGCGGTCCAGTTGTGCCCGTTGTACGAGGCTGCGCCGCCGCCCGTATAGACGGACGAGGAGTTCCAGGCTGCCGCGCACTCGGCCGCCGACGCGGTGGTGGCGGGAAGGACGACGATCGTGGCGACGACCGCGCTCAGCGCGGCGAGCAGGCCCATGACGCGTTTGATCATGTGAGCACTCCTTCGGCGCGGCGCACCGAGCTCATCGGTGCGCCGCCATGGGGGGTTCCGTCACTCAAGCGGGATGGTCTGGACCTGTCAAGGTCTAGACCATCGTGAGGAAACCTTCCCATCACACGGTCCCGGCACACCCGAACACCGGCCCCGCCACGCCCCGGCGTCCCCCAACAGGGCGTATCCCGAGGGGGGTCGACACGGATCACGCGGGGAAACGACGACGGGCCCGAAGGTAAAACCTTCGGACCCGTCCAGCATGCGGGACACCGCAGCGGTGCGGCCGTATCGCCGTTCAGGACCCACACCTTGATGCACTGTCAATTTCCCCAGCGTTCATCGGCACGCATCGCGCCCAGCGGATCCCGTCGGCCTTCGTCAGCAAGTGAGCCGGGATCCGGGGTCCACATCCACGACGCCCGCGATGCGCTCGTACGCCGCGACCCGCGCCCGCACCGAGGCAGGGTTGCCGCCGTCGCACTCCAGCGCCCCGTTGAGCGACCGGATCGTCTCACCGAAGCCCGCGCCGCCGACCATGGCGTCGTGCGACGTCATGGTCCCGGGACCGTTCTGGGTGTTCCAGTACCAGAGTGCGGTCTGCCAGGCGACCGAGGGATCCCGCTCCACCAGCCAGGGATCGTTCAGCAGATCCAGGCCCAGCGCGTCGCCCGCCGCCTTGTAGTTGAAGTTCCAGCTGAACATGATCGGCCCCCGCCCGTAGTACGCGGACCGACCGGCCGGGCAGCCGAACACCTGGCTGTAGTCGCACTTGATCCAGTAGTTGGCCTCGTTGATCTCCTTCACGTATCGCAGGCCGACCGATTCGAAGTCGGCATGCGTCAGGAACGCGGCGGCCTCCCGGCCCCTCGTCGCCTCCGTCCCGGTGTTGGCGAACCGCGGATAGGCGTGCAGGGCGTCGATCAGACCCTGGTACGTGTAGAAGGGGGCGCGTTCCGGGAAGATCGCGTCGAACTCCGCCTCACTGATGACGAAGTCGGAGACCCCGCCCGTACAGGCGCCCCGGTCGGTCCAGACGGTGGCGGCGCCCGGGTTCTCGTTCCGGGTCCACCACTTCGCCGTCCAGTTGCGGCCGTGATGCGCGACGGTACCGCCGGCCGTGTAGACGGACGAGGAGTCCCAGAGGGGAGCGCACGCGTTCGCGGGGGCGGGTACAGGGGCGGGCGAGGCGGCGCTCGCGGGGGCGGGGAGAAGGGCCACCGTCGCGACGGCGGCACCCAGTGCGGTCAGAAGGCTCTTGATGCGGTTCAGCGCTGCTCACTCCTTCGACAAGGCGCCCGAACCGGCTCCGGCATGCCGTCCGGGCATCCCGACACTCCATCCCGATTGGTCTGGACCTGTCAAGGTCTGGACCAGCCACCCTTTGCCCCAACGGCGGGCGAACACCTGGCGACGGAACCCGGTACTCGCCACCGCCCGCACCCCGGGATGCCTACGGTGACCCGCACCCGTACGGGCGTCCGACAGTCAGGGGAACGGGTCGTGGAGTGGTTCAGCGCCGAGAACATCGTGGCCGTGCTCACCGCGGTGCTGGGCGTTCTCGCCTCCGTGGGCGTGCTCTGGTACGAACGCCGCGTGCCGCGCCGCAAGCGCATCGGGTACCGCGTGCAGATGGACACCCCGATCGGCAGCGAGGTCAGCCAGGCGCGGGCCAATGTGCGGCTCGGACTCTTCGACGAGACCCCGGACATGGCCGACGCCACCCTCGTCCTGCTCCGCGTCGAGAACGACGGCTCGCAGTCGGTCGACCGAGGGGACTACACCGGACCGGACGGACAACTCCACGGGCTGGTGGTCGAGTTCACCGATCGCCGGGTGCGTGGCATCGCCGTCACGCACTCCCCGGGCGCCGACCACCTGATGGACCACTTCACCCCGTCCGAAGGACTCCGCGGCAGCGGGTCCCTGATCCGGCTGCCGCGCGTCCCGCTCAACCGGGGCGAGCACTTCAAACTCCTGGTCCTGCTGACCGGTTCACGCGTGGGCAGCCCCGTACGGATCACCGGCGGCATCCGCGACGGCGAGGTACGGCCGAACACCGCCGCCCGGCCGGACGAGAAGCCCCCGCTGTTCGGCCGGGCCGCCCGGTTCATCACCGTGGCCCTGACCGTCTGCGTCATCACCCTGGCCTCCATCATCCTGGTCCGGGACGACACCCCGCCCCCGATCGGCTGCGCCCGCGGCGAACTGACGGTGACCGGCTCCACCGCCTTCGAGCCCGTTCTGGACGAACTGGCGGAGAAGTACGGCAAGGCGTGCGACGGCGCCACCGTCATCGTCGACCCGCACGGCAGCACCGCCGGGATAAGGGAGCTGGCCGAACGCGGCGCCGAGGCGGGGAGGTCCGGCTCCCCCGCCCTCGTCGCACTCTCCGACGGCCCGAAGCCGAGCGGCTTCCCGCAACTGCGCGAGAACCGCGTCGCCGTCTCGCTCTTCCGCCTGGTCGTCAACGACAAGGTCCCGCTGAAGAACCTCACCCTCGCCGCGATCCGCGCCGTGTACCGGGGCGACATCCGTAACTGGAAGGAACTCGGCGGCCCGGACCTCCCCGTGCTCCTGGTCAGCCGGGACGCCAACTCCGGCACCCGCGAGGTCTTCCAGCGCCGCGTCCTGGGCCGCAACGAACCCGCCCAGTCCTCCCGCGACTGCGCCACGAAGGACGACCCCGAGGCCCCGGTCATCCGCTGCGAACTCGACTCCACCGACCAGGTCCTGGCCGAGGTCGGCCGACTCGACGGCGCCATCGGCTACAGCGAACTGCGCACCGGGACCAAACCGGCCGGGGCGCACCAGATCGCCATCGACGGCGCCACCCCGTCCGTCGACACGATCGGCACCAGCAGCTACCCGTACCGGGAGATCGAGTACGCGTACACCTACGGCAGCCCGCCCGCCGACTCGCTGGCCTCCAGCTTCCTCGCCTACCTCGGCCGGGGCAGCGGCCAGGACGTCATCCGCACCCACGGCCACCTGCCGTGCGCGACGCCGGAGGGACTGCGGATCTGCGGGGAGGACTGAGACCGTGTACACGCCAGGGCCGGGCGCTCGTCATGCCCGGTCCGCGTCAGCCGAGGTCGCCCATCCAGACACGACGCCCCAGCTCGTCCAGCTCGGTCTTCAGCCGACGGCATTCCGGCAGCGCACGGCCCAGGAGGCGTCAGTAGTCGGGGCCGTGCCCCGGAACCCGGACATGGGCCAGTTCATGGGCCACCACGTAGTCGACGAGGTGCATCGGAAGCTGGAAGACCACCCAGTGCAGGGAGATCGTCCCGTCACCGGCCGCTCCGACCCGGTAGCTGCCCCAGCGGTGTCCCAGGTCCCGCACCCGCACGGCCGGTTCGGGAAGGTCCATGCGAGCGGCCCAGGGCTGGAGCCGCCCCCGCATCCAGCGCTGCCCCGCCCGGCCGTACCAGTCGGCGAGCGCCTCACGCGCGAGCACCGGATCTGCCGCGACACCTCCGTCCAGCCTCAGCCGCCCCGCGACGAGGCGGACGGCGGGCGTCGGCCGGTCTTCGTCCGGCGCGTCGTCGACGACGAGGATCCGGTAGTCCCGCCCCAGGTACCGGTGGATCTCGCCGTCCCTGAGGGACCGTGTGGGGTGGAGCTGCCGGCGCTCCTGGCTGAGGCGCGCCTTGGCCTCGATCCAGCCCGCACTGGAACGTACGAAGTCCTCGGCCCGCCGGACCGCACACCCCTTGGGCACGTTCAGCGTGAGCGATCTGTCCCGCTCGACCGTCAGACCGAGGCGCCGGCGGCGGAGACTGATCCGCACCCTCAGCTCCCGGCCGTCGACGACCAGCACCCCGTCCTCGGGGCGGAGGAAGTCGATCCGGCCGTTGCCGATCTCACCCCCTGGGAGTAGGCGACCTTGATGCCCTCCTTGTCCGCGAGCTCTCGGGCCTCGCGGATGTTCAGGTGGTCGTCGCGGTCGAAGAGGACCCATACCTCGGGGTAGTTCCAGTCCTTGGCCGTCAGCCCCGCGTCCTCGGCCTCGCGCCGGACCTTGCGCAACGTGAGGACGGCGTCCTTGACCATGGCGTAGGGCTTCCGGTGCTTGCCCACGGCGTTCTCGTTCTCGAAGTGGTGATCCACACCGCGGCCCGGTGTCGCCGGTGTGCCGTGCTTCAGGATGATGTCGATGTACTGGGGCTCGGTGACCTCACCCTCGGTGAAGATGTACACCTGGCGAGCGCGGTTCGCACGCCCCTTCCCGCCGCCCTTCTTGCGGGAAACGCTGTCCCCACCCCTTGACCTGGCCATCAGCCCTCTTCCGCCTCCATCCGCGCCAAGTCATCCGTCCGCGCCAGCCGTCGCCCGATCTGGCCCTCGGAGACCTTGGGCACCGCGCCGAAGGACCCGGCGAGATACGACGCCATGAGGTCCTCCTCGTCCGTCGGCTCCCAGTCGGCGACCGACGACAGCTCCGTCGCACCGCGCTCGTCCTTCTCCGTGAGCCAGAGCTGTCCCGGCTCCAGGAGCCGGCCGCCGCCGGGCGTCCGCAGCAGGGACGGATCGTGGCCCGTGAAGACCAGCTGGGCGCCCTCGGGGTTCACCCACGGCGCCTGGAAGAGACGGACGACCTCTGCCGCGAACCGCGGGTGCAGGCTCGCGTCCAACTCGTCGACGAGCAGGACGGCGCCCGTGTCGAGGGCGAGCAGGAGCGGACCGATCAGGGCGAACCAGGAGCGGGTCCCCCAGGACTCCGAGGACCAGTCCATCGCGGTGCGTTCCCCGCCGCTCGCGTGGATGAGGTGAACGACCGGGCGCCCGGACTCGGACCGCTCGACCTCCACCCCCGCGATACCGAGATCGGCGACCCGCAGCAGTTCCTCGGCCCGGCGCCGGAAGTCCTCGTTCCGCAGAAGCTTCGTGGCCGTGTAGTCCTCGCGCTGGGTGCGCTCGGTCTCGGGGGTGACGTCCCAGAGGTTGTTCTTGAACCAGTCGAAGACCGGGGTGAGCTGCTCGTGACCGTCGTTGGCGGCGCGTGTCAGGAGCAGGGCGTCCTGCCGGGTCGTACGGGCCAGGCGGGCGCGGTCGTGGAGCCGGTCGCCGGGAAAGTCGAAAACCTTGTCACGGGCGGCGTCCCGGTCGAACCACACCTGGCGGCGGCCCTTGGGGTAGGCGTAGAGCCATTCCGCCTCCACCCGCCGGGCGCCGAGCTCGAATCCGTACGTCCAGCGGATGCCGTCACCGAGGACGAAGTCCGCCTCGTACAGAGAGGTCTCGGCCGCGGCCTCGGGGTCGAGAGCGAACTCGTCCCGGGGGATGCCGTCGTAGGACGTCCATTCGGCGTAGGAGCGCAGGACCGCGTGCTTCATGTTCTTCAGCGCGGCGATCACATTGGACTTGCCGGAGGCATTGGCTCCGAAGACACCGACAACGGTGTGGACGGGGAGACGGCTGCCGTCGGAAAGGGCGAGTTCGCGTGCCGCGGCCCGCTCCCTCTCGCTCCCCTCGGACGCGACGAACGACAGTTCCTGCTCATCGCGCAGTGACCGGACGTTCGCCACCCGGAATCTCAGCAGCATCCTGGCTCCTTCATGGCGGACACATTAGTCACACCATCCCGCCCACGTATGCGGGTGCGGAATGCGGCGGTGGCCGGCAGGTCGTGCCCGCCGGCCACCGCCGCCGTGCTCCTTACAGGAACGAGTTGATCTCGATGGTCTCGGTGCGGCCGGGGCCGACACCGATCGCGGAGATCGGGGCGCCGGACATGTCCTCCAGCGCCTTCACGTACGCCTGGGCGTTCTTCGGCAGGTCACCGAAGGTCTTCGCCTTGGTGATGTCCTCGGACCAGCCCGGCAGCATCTCGTAGACCGGCTTCGCGTGGTGGAAGTCGGTCTGGTTGTACGGGAGCTCCTCGACGCGCTTGCCGTCGATCTCGTACGCCACACACACCGGGATCCGCTCCCAGCCCGTCAGCACGTCGAGCTTGGTGAGGAAGAAGTCGGTCAGGCCGTTGACCCGGGTCGCGTACCGCGCGATCGGGGCGTCGAACCACCCGCAGCGGCGGTCACGGCCGGTGGTGACACCGCGCTCGCCACCGATCCTGCGCAGCGCCTCGCCGTCCTCGTCGAGCAGCTCCGTCGGGAACGGACCGGCGCCGACACGCGTCGTATAGGCCTTGAGGATGCCGATGACCCGGCTGATCTTCGTCGGACCCACACCGGAACCGGTGCAGGCGCCGCCCGCGGTCGGGTTCGACGAGGTGACGAAGGGGTACGTGCCGTGGTCGACGTCGAGCAGGGTGCCCTGGCCGCCCTCGAAGAGGACGACCTTGCCCTCGTCGATGGCGTTGTTCAGGATCAGCGTGGTGTCGGCGACGTAGGGCTTGATCTGCTCCGCGTACTGGAGCATGTCCTCGACGACCTTGCCGGCCTCGATCGCGCGCCGGTTGAAGACCTTGGCCAGAAGCTGGTTCTTCTGCTCCAGGGCCGCCTCGACCTTCTGCTCCAGGATCGACTCGTCGTAGAGGTCCTGGACGCGGATGCCGACCCGGTTGATCTTGTCCGCGTACGTCGGGCCGATGCCACGCCCGGTCGTACCGATCTTGCGCTTGCCGAGGAAGCGTTCCGTGACCTTGTCGACCGTGACGTTGTACGGAGTGATCAAATGGGCGTTACCGCTGATCAGCAGCTTGGACGTGTCCACGCCGCGGTCGTTCAGCCCACTCAGCTCGGAGAGCAGGACCGCAGGGTCGACGACGACACCGTTACCGATGACCGGGGTACACCCCGGTGACAGGATTCCGGAGGGGAGGAGATGAAGTGCGTACTTCTGGTCACCGACGACCACCGTGTGGCCGGCATTGTTGCCGCCTTGGTAGCGCACCACATAGTCCACGGATCCACCGAGGAGGTCGGTGGCCTTTCCCTTGCCCTCGTCACCCCACTGAGCACCGAGCAGCACAAGTGCGGGCACAGGCGTACACCCCTTCCGGGCGGGGCATGTCCAAGGTCAGGGGGCGTACGTAAACGCCGTACATGCCGTACGACGTTGTACGACAAGGCCTGAACCGTCGAACCGGGTGCCCCGGAATAGACGAAGCCCCTGGCGCAATAGCGCAAGGGGCTCTTGCACCAAGATGCTACCCGAGGAAGGACCGAGGTGTCGGCTGCCCAGCCCCCCGGTAACGGTGCGCCCCATCTGCTGGTGGTGATCGATCCGGTCGCCCGCCGCACGGACGGCGAGTCCGTCCGGATCGCGAAAGACGTGCTGAGCGCAGGTTCGCACGCCAAGATCTGCCTCCCCGACGGGCCCGAGGAGTTCGCCCGCGCCCTGGCTCGCCGGGGTACCCGGAGGCCGGTGGTGATAGGCGACGACCGCGCGCTGCGGCGTGCGGTCGCCCTGCTCCACCGGGAGCGAGAACCAGCCATGAGCGCCCTTTCGCTCGTCCCGGTCGGGACCGGGGCCACGCTGGAACTCGCGCATTCGCTCGGCGTGCCGAAGGGCGCGGTGGCCGCGGCGCGCACGGCGCTGGACGGGGCGGTACGCCGACGGGACCTGCTCGTCGACGACAGCGACGGCGTCGTCCTGGGCGCGCTGCGCATCCCGCCCCTGAGCGGCGCCCCGGGCACGCGGCCGGACCGCTCGGGCGTCTCCGCGGTCTGGGACACCTGCCGCTCCCTGGTCCGCACGCTGGTGAGCCCCGTGCCCTCGGAGCCGGTGGCCGCGCCGGGCACGCACCGGCTGCGCGTCGAGGCGGACGGTCTCGTGCTGCACGACCTGGACCGCGCGGTCGAATCGGTGACGGTGACCTCGGGCAGCGGCGACGGCGGCCTCGCCGAGGTGACGATCCACGCGCCGGACGGCGATCCGGTGACCACGGAGGCCAAGGCCGTCACGGTCTCGGGCACGGACTTCCGCTACCGGGCGGACATACAGGACGGCGGTCCGGTGCGGACCCGGACGTGGACGGTGCGGCCGGGTGCCTGGGGGCTGATGCTGCCGGTGGTCCAGGGGTAGCCTCCGCTACGGGGGAGGGCCGGACCGATCGGGTGAGCCGGCGCCGGTCCCCAGGGACCTGCTGAACCGACCGGCCCGCCCGCACCCGCACGCGATGTGAGCTACGCGCCTGCCGGACCCTCGTGCCGCCCGCTGCCTGCCGCCTGCCGCCTCACAATGGCGCGATGTGCTGAACCGATCGCTCCGTTACGGAACCTCGCGGGGCCCACAGGCGTCGTCTCCAGCATGGAAGACCGACGGGAAGCCCTGACCGGAGTCGCCGGATTCGCGATGGCGGCGGCCGGCGCCGCTGCCGGAATGCTCATCTGGGCGCCCTACGCGCGCCGCCGCATCTTCGGCGGTCTGGAGGGCGAGGCCGAGTGGGAAGTGGTCTGGCAGGGCCTGCCGGTCATGGTCCTCGGCGGCATCGCGGCGGCGCTGGGCGCCCTGTACCTCGTACGGCGGAAGTGGCGGCAGGCTCTCGGCTTCGGCGCGCTTCTCGCGGTGATGGCCGTCCTCGGAACGACGTTCCAGGTGCTCGAAGGGCCGCCGTCGCTCTGCGGTCCGGTCTGCTGAGGGCGCCCCGGAAACCGCCGGGACCCGCCGGCCTCCGAGTCCTCCGAGTCCTCCGCTGTCCTCCGAGGGGCGCCAGAGGACAGCCGGCCCCGCCCGGTCACAGCCCGCCCTGAACCCTCCCACCCGGTCACAACTCGACGCGCAGCTCCTTCACGCCCCTGATCACATAGCCCGGGTTCCACTCCGGTTCCGCGGCCAGCCGCATGCCGGGCGCCCGGCGCAGCAGTTCACCGAAGGAGGCGGCCAGCTCCACCCGGGCCAGTGGCGCGCCCAGACAGAAGTGGATGCCCGCACCGAAGGTGATGTGCGGGTTCTCCCGCCGGGAGAGGTCCAGCGTGTCCGGGTCCGTGAACCGGGCCGGGTCGCGGTTGGCCGAGCCGAAGAGCAGGGCCACCTCCGAGCCGCGCGGAATGACCGTGTCCCCGATCTCGATGTCGTCGAGCACCCAGCGCTCGAACATCTGCAACGGGGTGTCGTACCGCATCAGCTCCTCCACCGCGGTGGGCAGCAGTCCGTGGTCCGCCCGCAGCGCGGCGAGCTGTTCCGGGTGGCGCAGCAGCGTCCACCAGCCGTTCACGGTGGTGTTGACGGTCGCCTCGTGTCCCGCGTTCAGCAGCAGCACACAGGTGGAGACCATCTCCTGCTCGGTGAGCCGTTCGCCCTCGTCGTGGGCGGCGATGAGCGCGGAGATCAGGTCCGTGCCCGGGTTCCCGCGCCGTTCGGCGATCAGTTCACGCAGATACGCCGAGAAGTCGACGGACGCCCGGACGGCGGCTCGTGCGGTCTCCTCGGACGGGTTGAGTTCGAACATTCCGCAGATCGCCGCCGACCAGGGCCGCAGCGGAGCCCGGTCGGATTCCGGAATGCCGAGCATCTCGGCGATCACGGCGACCGGCAACGGCTCCGCGACGGCCGTGAGCAGATCGCCCCCGCCCTGCGCGACGAAGTCGTCGACCAGTGCGGACGCCAGCCGCTCGACGGTCGGGACGAGCTGTTCGACGGTGCGTGGCGTGAACGCCTTGGAGACCAGGCGCCTGATCCGGGTGTGGTCCGGCGGTTCGAGGTCCAGCAGCCCCTGCCCGTTGAGCGTTTCGAAGGGCTCGTGCTCGGGGGGCGGCGGTGTCCGGCCGAACTCCTCGTGCGTGAACCGGTGCAGATAGGTGCGGCCGAGCCGTCGGTCGCGCAGCAGCGCCGACACATCGGCGTAGTGCGGGACGAGCCACTGGCCGGTCGGCTCGAACCAGTGCGCCCGGCCGGTCGCGCGAAGCTCGGTGTAGGCGGGGTACGGGTCGGCGACGAACGCCGCCGACCAGGGGTCGAACAGTGCGTCCTGGCCGGAGTCGGGGGGCGTGGGCTGGTCCATGGACCGACGCTAACCGGCCATTCACGCCTGGGCCAGCCCTGCCGGGAACCAGGCCCGCCCCGCACCGGACCGACCGGGCGGAGGGGCCGGAGCATCCGCCTCCGCCCGCCCCTCCCGGACGACCCCGGACGACTCGGAGCGGGGGTGTCCTCAGGACGGCGTGACCAGCCGGGCCTCGTACGCGAAGACGGCGGCCTGGGTCCGGTCCCGCAGGCCCAGCTTCACCAGGATGCGGCTCACATGGGTCTTGATGGTGGACTCGGCGACCACCAGGTGCGAGGCGATCTCCGCGTTGGACAGGCCTTGGGCGATCAGGACGAGCACCTCCGTCTCGCGCTCCGTGAGATCGCCGATCTGGGCGAGGGCCGGTGGCCTCGGGGCTGCGGCGAGCTTGGAGAACTCGGTGATCAGGCGCCGGGTGACCGTGGGGGCCAGCAGCGCCTCGCCCGATGCCACCACGCGTACACCGTCCGCGAGTTGCCGGGCCGAGGCGTCCTTGAGGAGGAAGCCGGACGCGCCTGCGCGCAGCGCCTGGTAGACGTACTCGTCGAGGTCGAAGGTGGTGAGCACCAGCACCTTGGCGTCCGCGTCGGCGGCGACGATCTCGCGGGTCGCCTCGATGCCGTTGAGCTCCGGCATCCTGATGTCCATCAGCACCACGTCGGGGCGGAGGGCGGCGACCTGGGACACGGCCTCGCGTCCGTTGACGGCCTCGCCGACGACCTCGATGCCCGGCATCGCGTTGAGCAGCACCGAGAAGCCCTCGCGGACCATCATCTGATCGTCGACGATCAGCACCCGGATCGGGGTACCGGCGGAGCCCGTCACGCCTGCCCCCCGGCCGGAGCGACGGACGGGGCGGGGGCAGGGGTATCGGACGGGGCGGGGGTGTCGGACGGGACGGCGGCCTGCACGGGGATGAAGGCGGTGACCTCGTAGCCGCCCTCCGCCGTCGTCTCGGCGGTCATCTCACCGTTCAGCATCGCGACCCGCTCCCGCATCCCCGTGATCCCGTGCCCGGCACCGGGTGAGGGCTTGACCGGACCGGTGGGCGGACCGTTGACGACGCGCAGCCCGAGGCCGCCCAGCACATAGCCGATCTCGACCTTGGCGGTGGCTCCCGGCGCGTGCCGCAGACTGTTGCTGAGGGCTTCCTGGATGATCCGGTACGCCGACAGCTCGACCCCCTGGGGCAGTTCGCGCACCGCGCCGGTCACGGTCTTCTCCGCCGGCAGCCCGGCCTCACCGACATTGGCGAGGAGCCCGTCCAGCTCGGCCAGGGTGGGCTGCGGGGCGTCCGGCGCCTCGTAGTCCTCGGCCCGTACGACGCCGAGGACCCGGCGCAGTTCGGTGAGGGCCGCGACGGCGTTCTCCCGGATCGTGAGGAAGGCCTGCTCCAGCTCGGGCGGCGGATTCTCCACCCGGTAGGGGGCGGCCTCGGCCTGGATCGCGACGACCGACATGTGGTGGGCGACCACATCGTGCAGTTCGCGGGCGATGGTGGTGCGCTCCTCCAGCAGGGTGCGCCGGTCGCGTTCGACGGCGGTGACGGTGCGCTGCACGGTGACCTCGCGCTCCGCCTCCCGCCGGATCTGCACCACGCTCACCAGCAGCAGCGCGAACGCGGAGACCACCGCCATGGCCGCGGTGGACCCCACGAAGTCCCACCCGGCGACGTTCTCCAGGAGCGTGCCGAACAGCACGGTAAGGCCCCACATCCACGCCGCGGCGCGCGGCCGGGTCCTGGCCGCGACGACGGACAGCACCACCAGGTGGGCGAAGAAGGTGCTCGGCCCCCACGGCCCGTCCTCGCCGCCGACGGCCATGGTCACCGGGACGAGCGCCATCGACATCCAGAACGCCCCGACCGGCCTGACCAGCGTCATCGCGACGCAGGCGGCGGGCAGCAGCCCCGACACGAGGACACCGGCGTTGCCGGTACGGGAGAACCCCGCCACGAAGGTGATCAGCGCGGCCGTCAGGACCACCGCGTGCGGAGTCCACGCGGCCCGTGCCCGCAGCCCTTCCGGCAGCCGCTTGGTCAGCAGCCCGTCGGTCCGCATCTGCGGCGACGGGCGGTAGGCGAACGCGTCGTGGATGAGGTCCTGGCGCAGGCCTGCTATCGCCCTTGCGGCCACCCGGAGTTCCGGACTTCTGGTCTTGGTCTCGGTCACGTTTCCACGGTAGGGGGCCCGGCGTCCCGGGTCGTCAGCACCGATGCGGATCCTGAACCGTCCGTCGCAAGTACTACCCGGGTCCCCCCGCCACGTACCGCCGGCCTCACCAGGCCAGCTGGGCGATCTCCTCGGCGACGACCGCGCACGCGTCGGCGGCCGGATCGATCAGCGGAAAGTGTCCGACGTCCGGCAGCAGCGTCAGCCCCACCGTCTCGCCCTCCTTCGCCGCCGCGTCGACGAACGCCTCCGAGACGGCCTGCGGCACGGTGAGGTCGGTGGTGCCCTGCACCACGGCGGTCGCGATGCCGGTGGGCAGCAACAGGGCCGGATCGGCGTGCACGCTCCGCTCGGCGAAGTCCTCCGCGCTCCCCAGGAACTGCCCGATCGCACCCGAGCAGACATCCAGTGCGACGGCCGAGGCGAAGTCCGCGATCGGAGCGAGCGCCACCACACCACGCAGCGCGGGCGGGCGCGGCAGCCGCCACGGCGAGCCCTCCGGCAGGACGTGCCGGGCAGCGGCCCACAGGGCCAGCTGCCCGCCCGCGGAGTGCCCGGTGACAACGGTCCGGCGGGCGTCCGCCGCAGGCAGGTGGAGCGCCAGCAGCTCCGGCAGCGCGTCCATCGCCGCCGCGACATCGTCGAAGGTCTCCGGCCAGCGGCCCGCGACGGGGCCCGAGCCCCGCTGCTGCGGGAGCTCGCTGCCGCACCGGTACTCGACGTTGGCGACGGCGAAGCCACGCCTGGCCAGGAAGTCCGCGAACGGCGACACATGGTGCCGGTCGTACGGTGCCCGCCATGCCCCACCGTGCAGGACGACCACGACGGGGGCACCGGCACGCCCGTCACGCGGGGCGTAGAAGTCGATCACCTGGTCGGGGTGGCTGCCGTAGGCGGCCGAGACATCGGGGGCGACCACCGGATGCGAGAACGCCGACTCGGTCTCGGCTGCGTCCTGATCACGCGCGGCAGAATCCGACATGCTGCTCCAACCGTCCCTGTGACATGCCCAACTGGCTTGACCTGCGGGGACGGTATCAGTACGGCAGCGTCCGCTCCCCCGCGGCAGGTGATCCGGCGTCAGGCGGGGCCGGGCCCGGCGTAGTACCTGCCGTACAGCCCGCCCCGGAGATCGCCGAAGAAGGGGACCCAGGGACTTTCCCGGGACTCCTCCTCGGAGAAGGCCACCGGGTCGACGCGTGCGAACTCGTCCCGGACCCTGTCGGCGAAGCGGGCGAGCTCGGCGTACGGCGCCGGCGCGGCCCGCTCACCGCGGGCCGGCTCGCGGTCCGCCTTCCTCGCCCGCTGGTGCAGAAGTTCCAGCAGGTGGCGGAGCGAGGAGAGGTCCGTGTGGACCTGGCGCAGGTCCCCGTCGAAGAGCTCCAGCTCGTCGGGAAGGGCATGCACCGTGCCGTCGCCGAGGTGGAGGAAGAGATACCAGGCCTGGACCGCACCGAGGAGCAGCAGTACGCCGGACTCCTCCTCGACCATCTCCACCTCGTCCCCGAGGTCCACCACCGGACGGCCCTCCCCGACCGAGCAGCCGTCCTCGGCAAGGGCCGGGGCCAGCCAGAAGGGGCGCTGCGGAAAGCCGATGTCGCACAGCGCGCGAAGATCCTCCGGGCGGTGCACCACATCGGCGAGGACCTGGCGCGAGGCCCGTATGTGGCCGGAGCGGTCGATCCCGTCCTCGCCGGCGAGGTCGTTGTCGATGTCGAAGAGCATCCGGTGCCACCCCCTGGCCATCCGCCATCGGCCGTCGTCACGGCCGTTCCGCTGCCCGTTCCGCTGCCCGTCCGGCGACCGGGGCGAGCCGGTCACCGGACGGACCCGGCAGCCTACTCCGCCGGAGCGGCCGTACCGGTCAACACGTCCGCGAGCACCCGCGCCGCACGTTCCGCGTCGGCGAAGCCCACGTACAGCGGGGTGAAGCCGAACCGCAGCACATCCGGCCGCCGCAGGTCCCCGACGACGCCGCGCGCGATGAGTGCGGCCATCACGGGTTCTGCGTCCTCGCAGCGCAGCGCGACCTGGCTGCCGCGTTCCGCGTGGGCGGCGGGGGTGGCGGAGGTGACCCGGCCCTCGGGGGCATAGGCCTCCACGCACTCCAGGAAGAAGTCCGTCAGCGCCAGGGACTTGGCCCGGACCGCCTCGATCCCGACCCCGTCCCAGACGTCGAGGGACGCCTCCAGGGCCAGCATGGACAGGATGTCGGGCGTCCCGACCCGGCCCCGTACGGCGCCGTCCGCAGGGGTGTAACCGGATGTCATCGCGAACGGGTCGGCGTGCGACGTCCACCCCGGCAGGGGGGAGTCGAAGGCCGCCTGGTGCCGCTCGGCGACGTACAGGTACGCGGGCGAACCGGGGCCGCCGTTGAGGTACTTGTACGTACAGCCGACCGCCAGGTCCACCCCGTGCTCGTCCAGTCCGACGGGCAGGGCGCCCGCGCTGTGGCACAGGTCCCAGACGACGGCCGCGCCCGCGGCGTGCACCGCCGACGTGAGGCCGGGCAGGTCGTGGAGCCTGCCGGAGCGGTAGTCGACGTGGTTGAGCAGGACGGCTGCGGTACGCGGACCGAGCGCGCCCCGCACGTCGGCGGGGGCGACCGGGACGATCCGGTGGCCGGTCATCCGGGCCGCCGAGGTGGCGATGTACCCGTCGGTGGGGAACGTGGAGGCGTCGACCAGGATCTCGTCGCGGCCCTCCGGCGCCAGCCGGGTGGCGGCGACGACGGCCTTGAAGACGTTCACGCTCGTCGAGTCGCCGACGACGATCTGCCCGGCCGCCGCGCCGACGATCGGGGCGATCCGGTCGCCGATCCGCTCCGGCGCGGTCCACCAGCCGCTCTCGTCCCAGGACCGGATGCGCAGCTCGCCCCACTCGCGGGCGAGGATGTCCTGGATCCGGGCCGGAACATGGCGGGGCAGGGCACCGAGCGAGTTGCCGTCCAGGTAGACGGTGTCGTCGAGGGTGAACAGCCCGCGCAGCGGTGCCAGCGGGTCCGCGGTGTCGAGCGCCTGTGCGCGCTCCTGGAGATCAGACATGGCTGCGGGCCGTCCAGAGCTCGGGGAACACGTTCTTCGTGGCGCGCTTCTCCAGCCAGGCGACCCCGGCGGAACCGCCCGTCCCGGTCTTGGAGCCCATGGCCCGCCGGGTCGCGACGAGGTGGTCGTTGCGCCAGCGCCACACGAGCTCGCCCACGTCGGTGAGCGCCTCGCCGAGGCGGACCAGCTCGTCGTGCTGGTCGGGGTTGGCGTATATCTCCGCCCAGACGGCCTCGACCTCGGGCGACGGCTCGTACTTCCGGGTGAGGTCGCGGCCGAGCACCGCCTCGGGCACGGCGTGGCCGCGCCGGGCGAGGAGCGCCAGCGTCTCGTCGTACAGACCCGGCTCGGCCAGTGCCTTCTCCAGCTCGGCGTGGACGCGGGGCGCGCCCCGGTGCGGTACGAGCATGGAGGCGGACTTGTCGCCGAGCAGGAACTCCATCCGCCGGTACATCGCCGACTGGAAACCGGATCCCTCGCCGAGCGCGGACCGGTAGGAGTTGAACTGGGCGGGGGTGAGCTGGGCGAGCGGCGTCCACGACGCGTTCAGCGCCTCCAGCTCCCGCACGGACCGCTTCAGCGCGTCGCGTGCGACGGCCGTCCGGTCCTGGCGCAGGGCGTGCGCGGCGGTCTCCCACTCATGGACGATGACGGTGAACCACAGCTCCATGACCTGGGTGGTGACCAGGAAGACCATCTCGCCGGGGTCGTCCGAGCGGAGGTGCTGGAGGTGGGTCAGGACATCCGCCTGGACATAGTCCTCGTACGGAGTCGTTCCCGCGAAGTCGAGGTGCGGGGTCTGCGCACCGGTGGCTTCGGGGTCGGGGTGAATCGTCGACATCGCTGTCTCCTCGACACGAGCTTCCGGGTAGCGGTCCGCCCCCACCGTGAGGTGGTGGAGCTCCGGTCCCCTGCCCGCATCCTAACGACCTCTCCCGCCTACGGCAGCGGCCCCGCGGACAGTGATCGTCCACGGGGCCGGCAGAGGTGGGCGCCCTATCCGAGGGTTTCGGCGGCGGTCGGCGAGGAGTCGCGGAGGAACGTCGAGCAGCGCTCGTACTCCTCCTGTTCACCGATCGACTGCGCGGCGCGCGCGAGGGCGTGCAGGGCGCGCAGGAAGCCCCGGTTCGGCTCGTGCTCGAACGGTACGGGGCCATGGCCCTTCCAGCCGGCCCGGCGCAGGGCGTCCAGGCCCCGGTGGTAGCCGGTGCGGGCGTAGGCGTACGACTCGATGACCCGGCCGCCCTCGAACGCCTCGTCGGCGAGCTGTGCCCAGGCCAGCGAGGAGGTCGGGTACTTCGCCGCGACATCGGCGGGCGCGGTGCCGGCGGCCAGCATCTCGCGCGGCTCCGGGTCGTCGGGCAGGTGGGTCGGGGCGGGGCCCCCGAGCAGGTTCTCGTGGATCGACATGGGTTCAAGTGTGCCTGGCACCGGGCCCGCCCGGACACCAGGTGCGCACAATGTCCGCGCGGGCGCCGGGACTACCGGCCGGTTTCCGGCGCGGGTTCGAGCGGAGGGCTCGTGACGCCGCAGTTCACCGTGCACTCGGGCTGCGCGGCCTCCTCGGCGACGGGCGGCGTACGCACCGTCGCCCAGGCGATGAGGGCACCGAGCACCAGCAGCCCGGCGCACATCGGCATGGCCCGCCGGAAGGTCGCGGCGAACTCCCCGGCGTCCCGGTAGGCCTCCGGCCCCATCCCGGCGAGCAGGGGCAGGGCGGCCACCGCGATCAGCCCGGCGGCGCGGGCGGCGGCGTTGTTGATTCCGCTGGCGAGACCGGCCCGGCTGGTGTCCACGGAGGCCAGGACGGTCGCGGTGAGGGGTGCCACGAGGGTGACCAGGCCGATACCGAGGACGGCGACGGCGGGCAGTACGTCGGTCAGGTATCCGGTCACGGAGCCGGACCCCGGGCCCACGCGCAGCATCAGCAGCATGCCGGTGGCGGCGATCAGCGGACCGGCGGTGAGCGGGATGCGGGGGCCGATGCGCCGCCCCAGTTCGCCCGAACGGGCCGAGAAGAGCAGCATCAGGACGGTGGTCGGCAGCAGGGCGGTGCCCGCGCCGAGCGCGGAGTAGCCCGCCACGACCTGGAGCTGGATGGCGGAGAGGAAGAAGAAGCCGCCGAGCGCCGCGTAGACGCAGAGGGTGACGAGGTTGACGACGGTGAACTGCCGGGACGCGAACACCGACGGCGGCAGCATGGGGTCCGGCCGCCGCCGCTCGACCTGGACGAACGCGACGCCGAGCAGTACCCCGCCCACCGCCGCCCCGATCACCGCCGGGGACGCGCCTTCACCCGGCGCCTCGATCAGCGCGTACGTCACCAGCGCGAGCGCGAGGGCCCCGAGTACCGCGCCCAGGACGTCGAAGCGGCCCTGCTCGTCCGGGTTCCGGGACTCCGGTACATGGCGCAGGGCGACGGGCACACAGAGCGCGGCGAGCGGCAGGTTGAGCAGGAACACCCACCGCCAGCCGGGCCCGTCGACGAGCCAGCCGCCGACGAACGGTCCGACGGCGGCACCGACCCCGCCGAGCCCCGACCACAGCCCGACCGCGCGGGCCCGGTCGTCCGGATGGAAGCTCGCCTGGATCAGCGCCAGCGACCCGGGGGTGAGCAGGGCGCCGCCGACGCCCTGGAGGGCGCGGGCGGCGATGAGCACATCGGCGTTCGGCGCGAGGCCGCAGAGCAGTGAGGCGGCGGCGAACCACACGACACCGACGACGAAGACCCGGCGCCGCCCGTACCGGTCACCGAGCGCTCCCCCGAGCAGGATCAGACCTGCCAGGGTCAGCATGTAGGCGTTGACGGTCCACTGGAGGGCGGCCAGGCCGGTGCCCAGGTCCTCCCCGATGCGGGGCAGGGCCACGTTGATGACCGTGGAGTCGAGCATGGCCATGCTCGACCCGAGGACGGTCGTGAGGACGACCCAGCGGCCGGTGGGGGAGGCGACACGGATACCGCCGGGACCTGCTGAGCTCTCCGCCATGGACTCAGCATCGCAAAATCAGGCCCCTCCGGCGATTGAGGAACGGGGCCCGAGGGCGGCTCCCCGGAACGGCCCGCGCCCCCGCCTCACCCCCAGGACGCCGCTACGCGGCCTCCCGTACCGCTTCCACCCCACGTATCAGCGCCGCGACCCCCGCTTCCACCTTGCTCCGCGCACACCCCACGTTCAGCCGTACGAAGCCCGCAGCGCCGTACACGCTCCCCGGCATCACCGCGACGCGTTCCCGGTCGACCAGTACGCGCTGAAGCGCCTCGTCGTCCGTCACGCCCACCCGTCGCAGGTCGATCCAGGCCAGGTATCCGGCCTGCGGCGGCTCCCACTCCAGACCCGGGAACGCCGCGTTGAGCCGTTCGGCGACCAGTTCCAGGTTCCCGGCGACATACGTGCGCGCGGCGTCCAGCCACGCCGCGCCGTCCCGGTACGCGGAAATGTGCGCGGTCAGCGAGAGAACCGCCGGCGAGGCCAGGCCTTCCGCGGTCTCCATCCGGCGCAGGTACTCCGTCCGGTCCTCCGCGCGGCCGATGATCCCGTACGAACCGGTCAGCGCGGGGAAGTTGAACGCCTTCGAGGCGGACGTGATGAGCGCCCAGCGCCCGTCGCCCCCCACCTGTGTCCACGGCACGTGCGGGCGCCCGCCGTGCACGAAGTCCGCGTGGATCTCGTCGCTGATCACGGCGACCCCGTGCCGTTCCGCGAGCGAGGCCATTCCGGCGAGCTCCGCCCGGGTCCACACCCGCCCCGACGGGTTGTGCGGCGAACAGACGACGAGGACCTTGCTGTCCTCCCGCGCGAGCTCCCGCTCCAGCGCGGCCGTGTCCCCCAGGCCGACGCCCCGCAGTTCACGGCCGAGCCCGGTGACCGCCTTGCGGAACCCGTCGTACGTCGGGGTGTGGACGACGACGCCGTCCCCCTCGGCCGTCCACATCTGGAGCAGCTGCGACAACTGGCTCAGCACCGACGGCCCGTAGACCAGCCGGCCGGTGTCGATCGTGGTGTCGTACCGGGTCACGTACCAATGGGCTATCGCCGCGCGGAAGTCGCCCAGCCGCCAGTCCGTGTAGCCGAACACTCCGTGGTCAAGCCGGGCACGCAGGGCGGCCAGCACCTCGGGGGCGGTCTCGAAGTCCATGTCCGAAATGGTGAACGGCAGCAGTCCGTCCACACCGAACCGGTCCGCGACACCGTCCCACTGCACACTCCAGGTGCCGCGCCGGTCGATGACGGTATCGAAGTCGTAGGACGTACTCACAGCTGTTCCCTCACATCGTTCCTGCCGGGCACGGACATGCGTGGGCCCGGCAACCCCAAGGGATTGCCGGGCCCACGCAGACATCCGTACGGACGGACTTACTTCAGCTTGGTGCCGGTGGACCGCAGGTTGGCGCAGGCCTCCGTGACGCGCTTGGCCATGCCGCCCTCGGCGGACTTGCCCCAGCTGCGCGGGTCGTAGACCTTCTTGTTGCCGACCTCGCCGTCGACCTTCAGGACGCCGTCGTAGTTGCGGAACACGTGGTCCACGATCGGGCGGGTGAAGGCGTACTGGGTGTCGGTGTCGAGGTTCATCTTCACGACGCCGTTCTCCAGCGCGGTGGCGATCTCCTCGGCGGTGGAGCCGGAGCCGCCGTGGAAGACGAAGTCGAACGGCTGGCTGCCGGCCGGCTTGCCGTACTTGGAGGCGACGCCCTCCTGGAGGTCCTTGAGGAGCTCGGGACGGAGCACGACGTTGCCCGGCTTGTAGACGCCGTGCACGTTGCCGAAGGACGCTGCCAGCAGGTAGCGGCCCTTCTCGCCCAGGCCCAGGGCCTCGGCGGTGCGCAGCGCGTCGTCGACGGTCGTGTAGAGCTCGTCGTTGATCTCGTGGGTGACGCCGTCCTCCTCGCCACCGGTCGGGGTGATCTCGACCTCAAGGATGATCTTGGCGGCGGCGGCCTTGGCCAGCAGCTCCTGGCCGATGGCCAGGTTGTCGGCCAGCGTCTCGGCCGAGCCGTCCCACATGTGCGACTGGAACAGCGGGTTCAGACCCTTGGCGACGCGCTCCGCGGAGACCTCGATCAGCGGACGGACATAGGTGTCCAGCTTGTCCTTGGGGCAGTGGTCGGTGTGCAGCGCGACCGTGATGTCGTACTTGGCGGCGACGATGTGCGCGAACTCGGCGAGGGCGACGGCGCCCGTCACCATGTCCTTGTTGTACTGGCCGCCCAGGAACTCCGCCCCACCGGTGGAGATCTGAACGATGCCGTCACTCTCGGCCTCAGCGAAACCGCGCAGCGCAGCGTGCAGGGTCTGCGTCGACGTCACGTTGATGGCCGGGTAGGCGAACTTGCCTGCCTTCGCCCGGTCGAGCATCTCGGCGTAGACCTCGGGGGTTGCGATGGGCATCTGTCCGCTCCTTGGGATGTGCGGGTGTGCGTTGCTGGTTCCCTGACCTGGGGGCGACGTCATCGTCGCCCCCATCTTCCCAGACTCTGGCCTCGGCTCCACCCGGTGTACTCCCCCAGCGCTCCCGGCCTCCCGGCACAGAGATACGACAAGGGGGGCCGGTTTCAC
The DNA here is from genome assembly GCF_055568375.1 of Streptomyces sp. NPDC026062. Taxonomy (NCBI): domain Bacteria; kingdom Bacillati; phylum Actinomycetota; class Actinomycetes; order Kitasatosporales; family Streptomycetaceae; genus Streptomyces; species Streptomyces sp. NPDC026062. The sequence goes on along the minus strand of NZ_JBVHOQ010000024.1, from coordinate 71,953 downwards.
GTGAAACCGACCCCCCTTGAGGGAAACCGCAGGTCAGGACAGGTCGAGGTCCGGAACCGAGTAGACGTGGACGTAGGGAAGGCCCGCCTCGGCGATGGCCGGAGCCGCACCCCGCTCCACGATCACGGCGACGGCGACGACCTCGCCTCCCGCCTCCCGCACCGCCTCGACGGCGGTCAGCGGCGAACCGCCGGTCGTCGAGGTGTCCTCGACGACCAGGCAGCGGCGGCCCTTCACATCCGTGCCCTCGATCCGGCGCTGCATCCCGTGGGCCTTCTGCGCCTTGCGCACCACGAACGCGTCCAGCTCCTGCCCGCGGGCGGCGGAGGCGTGCAGCATCGACGTGGCGACCGGGTCGGCACCCAGCGTCAGCCCGCCCACGCAGTCGTAGTCCAGCTCCGCGGTGGCGTCGAGCATGACCTGCCCGACCATCGGAGCGGCCTTGCCGTCCAGCGTGATGCGGCGCAGATCGATGTACCAGTCGGCTTCGAGACCGGAGGAGAGCGTCACCTTGCCGTGTACTACGGCCTTGTCCTTGATCTGCTGCAACAGCTCAGCACGTACGTCAGTCATGGCTACGAGGATAAGGCGCCCGCTGTCGCCCCGTACTCACGGACCGCGGCGCCCCGGACACATGAACCGCAGCCGTCCCCGCCCTCACAGGCTGCGCCAGCTCCAGGTCGTCGCGATCTCCAGGGGCTCGATCGGGGTGACATAGCGGGGTGCGGTGTTCAGTCCGTTCGGCGGGCCCGACTGCGGCTCCACACAGACGGCCTCGTCCTGCTCGTCGTAGATCACGACCCACTCGGTCCGGCTCTTCACGGTGAGCTCCAGCCGCTCCGGCCAGGTGAGGGTCACATCGACGCCATCGGGCATGCCGAAGCAGTCGTCCCACGGTCCTGCCAGGGGAGGAATCCGGCGCCCCGTCGGCAGATGGTTCTCGCCCCGTTCCTCCTGCCATGCGGCGTCGAAGGCGATCCGGACGTCCTCACCACTGCCGAGGTTGCGCCGGAACCACGGGTGCCAGCCGGCCTGGGCCGGGAAGGAGTCCCCGTACGTCTCGACGCCGAACGCCAACGTCAGTGCGGACTCGGTCAGTTCGAAGGTCTGCGTCACCCGTCCCGGGTACGGCCACGGGTCGGCCAGGTCGTAGTAGAAAGCGGCCTCCGTCCCGCTCGCCCGCGCGGTGCGCCAGGCCGTGTCACGGCCCGTGCCGTGGATGGCGTGCGGCGGGGCGGTCAGCGGAAGCTGATGCAGCACATCGCCGTTGTGGAACTGCCCGTTCTCGGTCCGCCCGCACCACGGCACCATCGGGAAGCAGCCGTACCGCTCCCCCTGCCGCAGCAGTTCGGTACCGCCGATCCGCAGGCTGCTGATACGGCAGCCGTTGGCGGGGTTCACGGTCAACTCTGCGTCGCCGACGGACAGCCGGACGTCCTTCTCGCTGCTGCTCACACGACGACCCTACTGGCGCTGCTACCTCCGGCGCCGCAGCGCCCGTCCCACCACCACCGCGGAGGCGAGGGCGAGCGCGGCGGCGGGGGCCACCCAGCGGAGCGTGGCACCCGCACCGGTCGAGTCGGGCGACGGCACAGGGGCGTACCGGCCGCGCGGCGGAGCGTGGTCGACCTCCTCCGCGCTGCGGCCGATCATGGTCCGCCGGGCATGCGCGGCCTCGGCCGGGGGCCCGTCCGGGACGGAGAACTCGATCCCGGCCACCGGGTCGAGCGACGACGGCGGCACCGGGGTGTCGAAGACCGAGGCCTGGTCCGACGACGGCTCCCCCGGCCCCTCTCCCTCGGCCGCGTCGTGCGGGGGCACGGCATCGGCGGAACCCGGGACGTCCGCCTCCTCGGCCGCCTCTTCGATGGCCTGCTCCACCGCCTCGCCGACGGCCTGCTCCTCGGCGGCGGCGTCCGCACCGGGCGCGCCCGCGCCGTGCGTACCCCCGCCCGCGGCCTCCTCGCCCTCGGCCTCCGCGCCCTCGGGCCCGGCCCCGCCGGACTCGTCCGCGCCATGCGTGCCCTCGTCCGCGCCGGTCGCGGCCCTGTCCTCGCCCGCACCGCCCGCGGCCTCGCCCGGACCGCTCGCGAGCGCGCCGGACGCACCCCCGCCCGTGTCCCCGTCCTCATCGGACGCGACCCCGCCCGTATCCGCGTCCGCCCCCGTGTGCGCGGCGAGGGATTCCGTCACCAGCTGCTGCGCGAACCGGTCCAGCAGGCGGTGGGCCGCCGACAGCGCGGCCGCCGGGTCCAGCTCCAGCAGGCGGCCGTCACCGCTCACCGTGCCCTCGAAGGCGATCGCCGTACCACCGTCGCGTCCGGTGAGGCGGACGGTCAGGGCCAGCCGGGCCGAACCGCTGCCCCGCGCCTCCACCCCCTCGCCCGCGACGGACAGGCCGTACGCGGCCTCACCCGCGCCCCCGCCCGCCGACGGGGTGAGCCGCAGCGTGCCCCGGTAGGTGATGGTGTGGCCGCCGACCCGGATCCTGAGCCGGCCGGCGAGCGGGCCCGCGGACGTGTCGGCGTCCTGCTGAAGACCCGGCACGCAGCGCGCGACCCGCGCAGGATCGCTCAGCGTCCGCCGAAGGGCCGGGACGGGAACCGGAACGAACACCTCATGCTCCATGGAAACCGAGCCTACTCAGCCCCGGCCACCACGTCAGCGCTTCGGCATCCCCGGGAGGCCCGCCGCCACCGGCCCGGCACGCCCCGCTCACCGCTCGTCCCAGTACCGCGGGTGCACGAGCGTCGAGGGCGCCTGGCCCCGCAGCCGACCGGACTCCGCCCGCCGTCCCGCGTCCCGCAGCGAGGGGACCGTCAGGGAACGCAGCGGCGGCGCCCCGGGGGCCAGACCGAGGGCGGGGGCCGCGGCGGGGCCGGCCAGCACGAAGCCCCAGCCGCGCGGGCGAGCCCTCCGCTCCGTCGCCCGGTCGGGGCCGGCCTCGAATCCGGCGTACCGCCCGCTGATCCGATAGGGGCGGGTTCGCAGCCCCGCCGCCCGCATCGACGCCTCGACCGTCCAGTACGTGCGCGGGCGGCTCACGGCCGGCCCCGCGTGCACCACCAGCCGGCCGCCCGGTGCGAGGACCTGGGCGACCAGCCCGTAGAACTCCGCCGAGTAGAGCTTCGTACTGGCCGAGATCCCCGGGTCCGGCAGGTCCGCGACCACCACGTCGTAGCGGTCGTGGGCGATCCGCAGCCAGCTGAACGCGTCCCCGGTCACCGCGGTCAGCCGGGGGTCGCGGAGGGCGTGCGCGTTCAGCGCGGAGAGCGCGCGGTCCGTACGGGCCAACCGGGTGACGGCGGGGTCCAGCTCCACCACGGTCGCGCTCCGCACGTCCGGGTAGCGCAGCACCTCACGGGCCGCCAGACCGTCACCACCGCCCAGGATCAGCACCCGGGCGTGCGGCCCGTCCATCGCCGGGTGGACCAGCGCCTCGTGGTAGCGGTACTCGTCGCGGGAGCTGACCCGCAGGCGCCCGTCCAGATAGAGGTCGAGGGAGCCCCGGTCCGCGCCGGTCAGCACGACCTCCTGGACCTCGGTCTGCACGGCGACCCGCACCTGGTCCCCGTACACCGCACGCCGCGCCGCCCGCTCGAAGTCGTCGGCCAGCACGGCGGCCGAGGCGAGCACCGCGATCACCGTCACGTTGGCGCCGATCAGCAGCCAGCGGGACCGGGCCGTGAGATCCCGCCCGAACACCCATAGGACCAGTGCCCCGCCCGCCGCCGCGTTGACCGCCCCGGTGAACAGCGCGCCCGTGAGCTGCCCGAGCATCGGCAGCAGCAGGAACGGGAACGCCAGGCCCCCGACCAGCGCGCCCACGTAGTCGGCGGCGAAGAGGTCGGCCACGGCCCCGCCGGCGTCCTGCCGGTCCACCCGCTGGATCATCGTCATCAGCAGCGGAATCTCCGCACCGATCAGGACCCCGATCGCCAGCGAGAACCCGACCAGCGCGTACCGCGACTCCCCGATCCAGGCGAACGAGGCGTAGAGCACCAGCGCGGAGAAGCCACCGACCAGGGCGAGGGCCGCCTCGATCAGCCCGAAGCCGACCGCGGCACGGCTGCGCAGCCGTTTCGCGAGCAGCGAGCCGATGCCCATGGCGAACACCATCACGGACAGCACGACGGACGCCTGGGTGACCGAGTCACCGATCAAGTAGGAGGCGAGTGCGACCAGTTCGAGCTCGTACACCAGCCCGCAGGCGGCGCAGACGAAGACGGTGGCAAGCACGAGATACCTGCCGGTTCTCGGTCGCACGGGAAGCCGTGCCGCGCCCCCACGCAACGGCACCTGCTGGTCGATCATGCCGCGAACGCTACGTCACTGAAACGTCGCCGCTTGTCACCCACAAGGGTGCAATCAGCGCGCTTTTCATGGAGTTGGCGCCGGTCACAGGGCCGCCGCCGGCATCCGCACACCCACCCGGGTCCGCGTCACCACCAGCCGGCCCTCCTGCGGATACGCGTGCCAGGTGCGCCACCGCACCTGGCCCTCGGTCCGCTGGGCGAGCATGGCGGTGAAGGCGTGCGGGCTCCCCGGGAACGTCCCGGCCAGTCCATGGGGGTGGTCGGCGACGAGCGCCAGCAACTCCTGCGCACGACCCGCGAAGGAGCCCGCACCGAGGGTCTCGACACGCGCCGCGAACTCGTACTCCCAGTCCCCCAGCCGCTTGGAGACGCCCAGCGGCAGGGGGGTGCTGCTGCCCGGGATACAGGCGACGGTTTCGGAACAGCTGCCGCGCTCCTCCTCCAGCAGCACCTGGTGAGAGGCGCCGAGCAGGCGTAACTGCAGTTGCGCGCCGCCGAGATGAAGGTCGAGTACAGCGAGTGCCGGGAGCGGTTCACGCCCCAGCGCCCAGGCCAGATCGGCGGCACGGGTGTCGGAATAGGCCGTATGGAGGGTCGTGAGCATGGGTCGGCTCCGCAAAACACACATGGACACGTGGACAGGGGGCGCCCCGACGTGGTGCACGTGGGAGGTGGGAGGCGCCCGATCAGGTCCAACTGGGGTCCGAGGGCTGGATGTTCTCTTCACCGAGGGAATCACGAACCGGGTCGCACTCGCAGCGTTTTTGCCCAACTTGGCGTGGTTTCCATCCCCTCGGGGGCCTGCCGGTTCAGGTGTTCAACACGAACGCGCGACAAAGCCCAACGAAAAGACGCCCGGCGGGACTTAGAGCGTCATGCCCTCGGTCCCGCCGGGCGCCCGGCCCGGCTTGCCGGCCCGGCTCACCGGCCCAACTGCCCTTTCTCAGCTGCCTCCGCCGCATCCGCCCCCGCCACCGCACGACGATCCCCCGCCGCACGAATGGCCGCCGGAGTGACCGCCCGAGTCGCCACCGCCGACGCTGCCGCCACCGCAGGACGAACCGCCGCCATCGCCGGCCCACCAGCTGCCACCGCCCGCCGCACCGGCAGCGCCGCGCCGATTCCCCCGGCTCCGCCGGCCCAGCGGCTTCCTGCGGTTCCCCGCGCTCACCAGCAGCGTGACGAGGAGCACGATCCCCACGACCACCACGACCCCGATGATCAATCCCTTCATGGACCCCACGTCCTTCCGTTCCCCCGAAGCGAGGCCCCCGCTCCGCACCGATTTCCCGCGTGCCGGGGGAATTCCCCCGCCCCCGCACCGTCAAAGCGGACTTGAGCAACTCCAGAGCTTCCCCCCGCAGCCCTCCCCTCGCGGTACACGCCCCCGCACGGAGACCACTCTCCCTGCGTCATGGGGCGGGAAATGGGTCAGGATGGGCGTGGAGACCCAGGGCGCGACGGCCCTTCGACGGGGACACGAGTGAGAACGGTGGAGACATGAGCACCAGGCCACTGCTGAACCGAAGGCTGGACGGACTCGGGACGACGATCTTCGCGGAGATGTCGGCACTGGCGATGTCGACAGGCGCGATCAACCTGGGCCAGGGCTTCCCGGACACCGACGGCCCCGAGGAGATCCGCGAAGCCGCCGTCCGCGCCTTGCGGGAGGGCAGGGGCAACCAGTACCCGCCCGGTCCGGGCGTCCCCGAACTGCGCGCCGCGATCACCGAACACCAGCAGCGCTTCTACGGACTCTCCTTCGACCCCGACACCGAGGTCCTGGTCACCGCCGGCGCCACCGAGGGCATCGCCGCCACCATGCTGGCGCTCCTGGAGCCGGGCGACGAGGTGATCGCCTTCGAGCCCTTCTACGACTCCTACGCCGCCTGCATCTCCATGGCCGGCGCGAAGCGCGTCCCGCTCACCCTGCGCGCCCCGTCCTTCCGCCCGGACCTGGACGAACTGCGGGACAAGATCACTCCACAGACCCGACTGCTGCTCCTCAACACCCCGCACAACCCGACCGGAATGGTCCTCTCCGCCGAGGAACAGGACACCATCGCCGCACTCGCCGTCGAGCACGACCTGCTCGTCGTCACCGACGAGGTGTACGAGCACCTCGTCTACGACGGCACGCACCGCCCCCTCGCGGCCCTTCCCGGCATGCGCGAGCGCACCGTCTCCCTCTCATCCGCCGGCAAGACCTACTCGTTCACCGGATGGAAGGTCGGCTGGGTCACGGCGAGCGGCCCTCTCGTCTCAGCGGTCCGGACCGCCAAGCAGTACCTGACGTACGTCAGCGCGGGCCCGTTCCAGTACGCCATCGCTCAGGCGCTCCGCCTGCCGGACTCGTACTTCGACGGCCTGCGCTCCGACCTGCGACGCAAGCGCGACCTGCTCGGCGACGGGCTGCGCGCGGCCGGGTTCGAGGTCTACCAGCCGCAGGGCACGTACTTCATCACCACCGACATCACGCCCCTGGGCGAAAAGGACGCCTACGCCTTCTGCCGCACCCTCCCCGAGCGGTGCGGCGTCGTGGCCGTCCCCAACTCCGTGTTCTACGACGACCCCGAGGCCGGCCGCGGCCAGGTCCGGTTCACCTTCTGCAAGAAGGACGAGGTCCTCCAGGAGGCCGTCGCCCGGCTCCACCGCTCGGCATCGTGAACACGACTCCTTCGTACCGAACGCGGTCCCGCCGGGGCCACGATCTGCCCTCTTTGAATCAGCGCGGGTGAGAGACCCGCCCCACCTCACCCTTGGACGGCACGCCGGGCGACGAAGGACCGTCCCGCATGGAGCGAGGCCCTGGCGTGAAGTCCTCACGCCAGGGCCTCACGCTCGAAGCGGCCACCACCGGCCCACCCGTCGTCGCGGCCGGACATGGCTCAGGACGACCGCCTCGCGGCGCCCCTGGGTTCCGGAGCGGTCGCGCAAGAGGGCCGCCCCGAGGGCACACCCCCTCAGTCCGTCCCGGCACCGGCTGCCGGGGACCTGCCAACGGCGACCTGCGCCAAGGCGATGAACTGCGGTATCAGGGGATGTGCGCCGAATTGCGGGTAGACCAGGTTGAGTGGCACGCGTGGCGCGTCCGGAATGGCAAGGAACGACACAAATGAATGGATGTGCTGCCGGCCGACGAACTCAGGAACCACGCCCACGCCTTTGCCTGCCGCAACAGCCTCAAACCATTCGTCAAAATTACGACAGACGACGGAGACCCCGGGCCGGCAGTCTGCGGGCCATTCGGCCAAGTTCGTCGTCCCGCTCACTTCATTGATGACAAGTTGATGGGCGGCAATGTCGCGCCAGTGAATCTCGTCCCGCCCCGCAAGCCCCGAGCGGGTGGAGACGGCCGCGACCCTTCGTTCATGCAGCAGGGTGACAACCTCCATACGGGGGGCATCAATTCGGCCTCGCAGAATCGCGAGGTCAACCTCCCCGCGGTCCACACCCGCGAGCTTGGCATCATGCCGGCGCACCTGCACCGACATGCCCGTCTCCTCTTCGAACCCCGCAATGGCCTCCTGGGGCCAGCCCGTGGGGAAACCCCAGGCAAAGCCCACCCGGAATGTTTCGGCGTCCGGACCGGGCTGCAACGCGGATTGCAACTGCGGTATCAGAACACGAAGTTGATCGTAAAGACGCTCGCCATCAGGGGTGAGTGCCACTTGACGCGTAGTTCGCTCCAGTAGACGCTGCCCGAGCAGTTCCTCCAACCTCCGGATGTTTCGACTGAGTGTCGGCTGGGACACGTTCATACGCTTCGCTGCCCGGGTGAAGTGTCTCTCATCCGCCAAGGCCAAGAACCCGCGCAGGTGGTGCAGCTCGATTCTCATGGACAGCAGGATACGTAGGGACTCGAAGGCACTCTCGGCGCCACCGGTCGACCCTGTCAGCCATGATAGTGAATGCACCTGATCGCCTGCTCCCTGGAATCTCAGGAGAATGACCCTATGAACCTTGCAATCACGGAACGCGGAACCTTCTTTCAGCCACTGCGGGGTGACTAGAATTCACAAACACTTACGGAACGGCGTGGTCGTATCTCAGTCATTTACAGTTGCTGTCCACACGCAGCGCCCCGGCTCCCGGATCGGGGCACTGCGCGCCGCACCGTCACCAAGGACGGGCGAGAGAGCGTTCATCCACGGCTGTCATTTCTCATACTCTTCGTCCGTCACGCGTTCCTTCCACTCGGTCGGCCCGTCGGTGACGGCGATATGGGTCATGAAAGTGCCCGGTGCCGCACCGTGCCAGTGCTCCTCGCCGGGGTGGCAGATCACCGTGTCACCGGCCCTGATCTCCTGACGTTCGCCGTCGCGGGACTGCACGACGCCCACGCCTTCCGTGACGTGCAGCACCTGACCTGCGGGGTGGCGGTGCCAGGCGCTGCGGGATCCGGGCGTGAACAGTACGTTGCGGACTTCGGTGTTGACAGTCGCTCCGATCCGCGGCCACAGCCACACATCGCCGGAGAACCGATCCTCCGGCCCCTTGATCGAGTCACCGGGGTGGCGGTTTACATCCATGGCGTGAACTCCTTGTCGATGGTTACTACATGGGATTGTTCCGACCCGCCGGAACTGGATGCCGCGCCCTCGGCACCTCTCCGGTCGGCGCTGTTCACCGATCGGCGGCCTCGTGCCGGTCGGCTCCGGCTGTGGCCCTTTCGGCGAACAGGATCAGTACCGAGGCGGCGATCGATACGGTCGCCAGAGCGACGCTGGTCATGCTGAACGCACCAGCCGGTGACGTGCCTCGTGTGACGAGATCCAGGTAGACGGTGCCGATCACGGCCACTCCCAGGGTGCCGCCGATCTGAAGTGTCGTATTGAACAGACCGCTCACGTCCGGCGCGTAGCGGGCGTCGACGGACTCGGTCAGGTGGGCCAGGGTTCCGCTGAACGCCGCCCCATAACCCACGCCGCCGATGCCGAGGAGGACGATCAGCCAGCCCGTGCTTTGCGCCCCGGCCGCCACGGCGGCGAACGAGACAGCCATCAGCAGACCGCCCATCGGGGCCGCGAGCATTCTGGTGCGTGCTCCGGCGCGGCCGAGGATCGGGCCGACCAGGGCGAACGTTGCCACCCAGGCGATCGGGATCAGGCCGGAGTAGACCGCGCTTTTGCCGAGCCCCTGCTGAAGATAGAGCGCGACGACGAAGAGAAGCGCGAAGTAGGCGGCGCGAGTGGCGGCTTGGGAGACGAGGGCGAGGGCGACATGCTTGCGGGCGAGCAGGGCGACGTTCATCAGGGGATCCCCCGCGCGCCGCGCGATGTCGCGTTCCACTCTGGCGAACAGGGCGAACACGAGCAGGGAGGCGGCGAGACACGGCCAGGTCCACAGCGGCCAGCCGGCGTCCGGGCCGAGGACCAGCGGGGTCACCAGGAGGAACAGCCCGAGCGACAGCAGCGCGACACCGGGTGCGTCCAGCTTCTTCTGTTGCAACGTCGTGTCGTCCGGCAGGAAGACGTACGAGGCAGCCATCAGGAGGACGCCGATCGGGACGTTGATGAGGAAGATGGGCCGCCATCCGGCCCCCATGATGTCGGCGGACACCAGGACCCCGCCCAGCGCCTGACCGATGACGGAACTCGCCCCGAGGACACCGGTGTACGCCCCCAGAGCCCGACGACGGGCGGAGCCGTCGAAGTGAACCTGAATACCCGTCAGCACCTGGGAGACCATCAGTGCCGCGCCCACGCCCTGCACCACGCGAGCGCCCACCAGAGTGGCGCTGTTGGGAGCGAGGCCGCAGGCCAGCGACGACAGGGTGAAGACGGCGAGTCCGACCAGGTACGTCCAGCGTCGGCCGCGAATTTCACCCAGTCTCGCGCCAGTGATCAGCAGCATGGCGTACGCCAGCGTGTATCCGGAGACGATGAGCCCCAGCTCGCCGCTGGTCGCGTGCAGGCGGTCACGGATCGACGGGACCGCGACGTTGACCACCGCGATGTCCACGTTTCCGAGGAACATGCCTCCGAGCAGCGAGGCCAGCATCCAGCCCGGCCGCTTCCCGCGCAGTTCGGACAAGCCGCGCCGCTCCACGGCCGGAGCCGGATCGATCGCAGACGACGTCTTCAAGGAATCCACTCCACGACTGTAACTACTAGTATGTACAGCCCGCAACTCGGACTTCCGCAGGGGTGTTGGCCCTGCGGGGCGACCAGGTGCCGCTTGCGCGGGCCCCTGGGCGCCCTCGCGGTCGTCCTGCGGGAGAGCCCTCAGACCGCGTCCCGTTGGACCAGTTGGAACTGGATTCCGTTGGAGGTCTGCGGCTGGGTCCAGGCATTGAGGTTCGGCCCGACCGGGACGGGATCGCCGGTGGTGAGCTCGACCCCGAGACCCTGAACGGCCTGCATGATCAGGGATACGTCGTCGACCTCGACCCCGATGTGCTCGATCCGGGCCTGGTTGCCCTCGCCCAGCCGACGCCGGCGGGCCTCATCCGTGGTCGGCTCGATGAGCTCGATCCGCCCCTCTCCGCAGCGGTAGAAGGCGATCCTCACGTTCCGCTCGGGCACGTCCTGGGCCCGCTCCAGCCGCATCCCCACGCTCTCCAGGAACGCCCGAGCCTCCGTGATGTCGTCGACGATCACGCCGATGTGGTCGATCCGCTTGAACATGTGTGCCTCCCTCTCCGGCTGATTTGTTTACGCGTTCTCTTTCGAGAAGTTGTTGTGCAGGCCCGCCAACTGCGGCAGATTCGACATGTTGAGGAGGAGCAGGTTCGTCGTCCCGTCCCGATTCTCGAAGTGGTGCACGGACCACGCCGGGATGAGCATGATGTCGCCCTCCCTCAATTCGACCGTCTCCTGAGTGTCGTCGAAGATCACGGACCCTGATCCGGACCGTACGAAATACAGGTGCCACCAGGAGTGCGCGTGAGGTGTGGTGCGCCCGCCCGGCTGAACTTCCTGGAAGGTCATCGACGTACCCGGGACGATTTCGTGGCGCCCGTCGGGCGCGGCCAGGGTCAGCGTCCCGTAGGGCGTGTGCTCGGCCGCCTCGATCTCCTTGGCCAGGTCCGCCCATCGCCAGACAACGGGGGCCGGTTCCTCGGACCCATGGCGTTTCCGGAATTCATGGTAGGGAAACTGGCTTCCGGTCTGCACCGACATGCTCTTCCTCCCGGGGTACATCGTTTCGGTCTCGGATGTGCGCGATCATGTCGCGCACGGACAGATCGGCATCTCTGATGAACTGCGAGGCCATCGCGTGCCGGGGCAGGGCATGGGTGTAGAACCGCGGCCCCTCGACCGGATAGCCCACCGCCCAGGCGGTGCGCAGCTGCTTGCCGGCCACCGTGACGAGTCGGCCCCGCTCGTCGATGTCGATGCCACCCGGCTCGTACGAGCCGTTGGCGTACGGGCGGACCACACCGCGCTTCACGAGGTTCGCGGTGAGCGTCGACCTGTCGCGCTCGGGGTGGAAGGCGTCGAGCCGGGCGACGACCAGCGCATCGGCGTGGTTGGTCTCCGCCCCGTCCGCGTAGTCGGTCCGGATGGCGAACTGGGACGCCTCCCGGTCAAGGACCACCCGGCACCCCGGTCCGCCGGCCAGATCCACGACGCCCGCTCGCAGGAGCGCGAGAAGCTGGTGGTTGCGGTGGCGGGGCGGTCCGAACGAGATCCGGTTCATGATCCCGACGTACTTGGAATTGAACGTCCGATGGGAGGCGGGGGTGAGACCGGAGAACTCGACGGCTTCCCGCAGGCTCGCCCGGGTGTCACGAATGACGTCCGTCGCCGCCTTCAAGGGACTCGTCAGGTTGCCCAGCTCGGCCTGCTCCAAATCACGCTCCACGTGGTCCGTGAAGAACGTGTCGAAGGCGCCCTGGTTCTCGAATTCCCGTCCACGCAGCGGATCGAGGACCGCCTCGAACGCCCGCGGGCCGTCCGAGGTGAATTCGCCCGCCTCTTCCGCGCCGGGGAACCGGTCCCGCACCGTGCGGTAGGCGTACCCCATCTCCTTCAGCAGGAGCGGCAGAACCTCTTCCTCGAAGTCGAGCCGGGGGTCACCACGGAGCCGCGCCGCCTGCTCCCTCAGGCTCTGCACGGCTTCCTTGGTGAAGAAGCGCGGCCGATGCTGACCTGTGAGCCCTTTCTGGTTCACCCCACGTGCGGCGAAGGGCAGGCACTGGCGTGAGAACAGCCGGATGCGTGGCTCGCGCCCGGATGGGCGGTACTCCGTTTCCGAACCGGATCCGTGGAACCGGCCGCCGCGGCCGACGGTGAGTTCGGAGATCACGTCGTGCGCGGTCAGTCCGAAGCCCTGCACCGCGACGACGGAGTCCGGGGCGATCTCCTGGAGTCGGTCGACCGGGTACGGACTGGGGCAGTAGACGAGCCGGGGGTTGACGGGGGCGTGCTCCCGCACGAACTCCTCGTACGCGCGGTCCTCCTCGGTGGGGATCCGCTCGCAATGCCCGGTGGCCAGGAAGACGTAGTCGCTGGGCAGGACGTGGCCCTTCGACAGATGGAGGGCGAAACCTCCGCCTTCCCGGGCCTCCAGGTCGACAGCGCGGTCCCGGTGGTGCACCACGCGGATCGCGGGCGGCAGCGACCGTACCGTCTCGTCGAAGACCCAGCTGAGGTACGAGCCGAGGATCTGTCGCGGCAGATAGGTGTGCTCCCCCACCGCGTCGCCCGCATCGCCACCCGTGGGGTAGAACGCGGTGGCGAACTCCCGGTAGCCGTTGCTTACCGCCCACTCGGTGAACGAGAGCCCTCGGTCGCCGCTGAACATGGTCACCTGACTGGCCAGGGTGTTGGTCAACAGGTGGGCCGGTTGGCGTGCGGGGTGCGCGCCCTGACCGCCCTCACCCGGATCGATGAGGTGGACGTCCAGCACGCGGCCTTCGGGCAGTTCGCCGGCGAGCTCGGACAGCCGCCGCAGAATCCCCAGGCCGCGCGGGCCCATGCCGATGATGGCTATCCGGTGGACCTGCCGGAGCATCATGGCCTCGCTCCGCTCGCCGTCGCGGTGGCTTCCAGTCCGTCGAGGGCTTTCTCATGGAGGCAGACCCAGTCCGACGCACCGGGAAGTCGGGGGAATCGCCGGGCCACCTGCGGGTCGTGGCCGGGAATGATGTGGTCGTCGCCGTCGGCCAGTGCCTCGATGGTGTCGTAGCCCTCCAGCATGGGCGTGAGGTGGTCGAGGATCGGGAACGGGCTGCGCAGCCGGATGTTGGCCCACAGGTGGGTGGCGTCGCTGGCAAGCACGACCCAGCCGCGTTCCGTGGGCACCCGGACCACCTGGGTGCCCGGGGTGTGACCCGGCACCGGGTGCACGGTCACACCGGGCAGGATCTCCGCCTTGCCTCGGTGCAGCACCAACTGGTTCTCGAACAGGCCCTGGACAGCGGACTGCACGTTGACGGCTTCGAACGGCTTGCGCACGATGTGGTGGCGCATGGCGGGCCCGGTACAGAACCTGAGCTCCTCCTCCTGGAGGTGTATGCGTGCGTGAGGGAAGCGGTCCAGATTCCCCGCGTGGTCGTAGTGCATGTGCGTGATCACGACGTCGGCGATGTCCTGGGTCGCGATTCCCAGGTCGGCCAACGCGGCGACGGGGTCCCGGAACAGGGTTCGCCCGCGGCGCACCGCCATCTCCTGGGGGAAACCGGTGTCCACCAGCAGGAGGTGCCGGTCGTTGCGGATCACCCAGAGGTAGAAGTCCATGGGCATGTCGCTGCCCCGGGCGAACTGGCCTTCGTCGACCAGGAAGTTGTCCCGCGCCGGCCGGTCGGCGTGCGTGCCGAACCGGAGCGCCAGAACCTCGTACGTCGGATGCGTGTCCTCGGCCATTCGGCTCACGCCCCGGCGAAATCGAGAGGCCGGGCGACGGTGGAACGGTCCGTCGCCGGCGCCTCTTCGAAGGGGAAGTGAGTTTCTCCGAAGGCAGGCACAAGGTCGTCGAACCAGGTGGCCTCCGGATCGAACTTCGCGTAGAAGGGACGCCGTACGAGATCGCCCTGACGCGCCTGGAGCAGTTGCAGGGCAAACACCTTCTCGCCCCGGATCGTCGGCATCCCGTCGATGAGTACCTTGCCGGGGAACGCACTCATCGACGGGCCACGCGCGGTGCGGGAGAGCCCGGACACGGACCCGTAGGCGGTGCGGAAGATCTCGTACGCCTCGGCCAGCGGCAGCTCGAAGTAGGAGCGCGCTCCCGTGTCACGCTCGACGAACATGTAGTAGGGAATGGCGCCCAGCCTGACGCCCTGGGTCCACAGTTCGTGCCAGGCGCCCGGGTCGTCGTTGATGTGACGCAGTACCGGGGACTGCATGCGGACCACGGCGCCGGTCCCGGTGATGCGCCGCATGGCCTGTTGCGCGATGGCGGGGCGGAGCTCGGCAGGGTGGTTGTAGTGCCCCATCAGCGCCAGATGCTTCCCCGCACCGACGACACGCTCGAACAGGTGGAGCAGGTCGTCGGCGTCCACGTCACTGACGAAACGCTGCGGCCAGTACCCAACCGCCTTGGTGCCGATCCGGATGTTCTGGACGTGGGCGAGTTCGGGCGCCAGGAGCGGTTCGAGGTAACGCTCCAGGGTGGCCGTCCGCATGATCAGGGGGTCGCCCCCGGTGATCAGGACGTCGGTGACCTCGGGGTGCTGCTTGAGGTAGGCGGTGAGACCCTCGGCGTCGCGGGCTGCGAAGTGCAGGTCGTCCTCACCGACGAACTGCGGCCAGCGGAAGCAGAACGTGCAGTAGGCGTGGCAGGTCTGGCCGGCGCTCGGGAAGAAGAGAACGGTCTCCGCGTACTTGTGCTGGATCCCCGGGACGACCTCGCCGTTCAGTTGGGGCACGTTGTGCGTCAGCTGGCCGGCCGGGTGCGGGTTCATCCGCGAACGGGCGACGTGGATCTGCTTCGCCAGCTGCTGCTTGTCGCCGGACCGCACCAGGTCACGCAGGACGGTGTAGTCGTCCGGATCCAGCATCGTCGGGTGCGGAAAGTTGAGCCGGAATATCGGGTCGTCGGGTACGCGGTCCCAGTCGATGAGTTGGTCGAGTACATATTGGTTGGTTCTGAACGGCAGGACGTGGGTCACCACCTCCACAGC
This sequence comes from Streptomyces sp. NPDC026062, assembly GCF_055568375.1. Classification (NCBI taxonomy): domain Bacteria; kingdom Bacillati; phylum Actinomycetota; class Actinomycetes; order Kitasatosporales; family Streptomycetaceae; genus Streptomyces; species Streptomyces sp. NPDC026062. Next base: position 56,566 of record NZ_JBVHOQ010000024.1, on the reverse strand, counting down.
CTCACGGAGGTCGGGGGGAATGAGTTTCCACTGCGGCGCCCGTTGAATCGAAGAGCGATTGTACGGCTTGTATTTGACAGGGCTGGAGTTACTCATGAGAATTCTCCGTCCATATCACGGAAGGCGAGGGTGAGCGCAAGGCTCCCGCGCGATTTCTACTTCCCGCGCTCACCCTCCGGGTGGGCATGGTTCAGCGGGCGTCTCCCGCTTGCCACTCAAGGAACCTAGCCAGCGGGCCGCAAGGATGAGAAATAGGTTCGCCGCCCCATTCATTCACCCAGCGCATCAAAGCCATTCATGCGCAACCTGAATGAATTGCGCGGAGGCTGCATCAATTGGTTCCTCGGTACCTATGATCGGCAAGGGCAGAATCAGGGGCCGGCAGAGCTGGGGGGAATTCCATTGAACCGTCGACTTTGCGTCGGCATCGTGGGGATGGGGCCGCGCGGACTTACCGTGCTGGAACGGCTGTGCGCGAACGCGGGTGAGGACCCGGGGGCCGGATCGGTGACCGTGCATGTCATCGATCCGCATCCGGCCGGGGCCGGCCGGGTGTGGCGGACCGACCAGTCCGCGCATCTGCTGATGAACACGGTTTCGGAGCAGATCACGGTGTTCACCGACGCGAGTGTCACGTGTACCGGCCCGGTGGTGCCGGGGCCCAGCCTCTTCGAGTGGGCGTCCCTGCTCGTCGAGATGGGCGCGGCCGGGACATACCCGGACGACGTTCTTGAGCAAGCGCGGGGCCTGGGGCCCAACTCCTATCCGACGCGCGCTCTGTACGGCCACTATCTGCGCTGGGCCTTTCAACGGACCGTGGAGACGGCGCCGCGGCATGTGTCCGTACACGTCCACCGGGACACCGCGGTCGAACTGGTGGAGGACGGCGTGGAGCAGGTACTGCGGCTTGCGGGAGGCGACCGCTTGCGGCTCGACGCGGTGGTGCTCGCCCAAGGGCATCTGCCGGCCACGCCTCCCCCCGCACCTCGGCGTCACCGCGGCGCGCGCCACATCCCGCCCGGAAACCCGGCCGAGGTCGATCTCGACTCGATCGCCCCCGGCGAGCCGGTGGGCCTCCGCGGGCTCGGGCTGACGTTCTTCGACTACCAGAGCCTCCTTACCCAGGGCCGTGGCGGCGTCTTCGAGGAACGCGCTGACGGACAACTCGACTACCGCGCCTCGGGCCAGGAGCCACGCCTGTACGTGGGCTCCCGGCGAGGTATCCCCTACCAGGCGCGTGGTGACAACCAGAAGGGCTGGGGCGAACGGCACCAGCCGATGCTGCTCACCGCCCGGGTGATCCGTGAGCTGCGGCAACGCGCGAGGTCACGGGACAGCCTTCGCTTCCGCAGAGACGTGTGGCCTCTGATCGCCCGCGAGGTCGAAGCCGTCTACTACCAAGTGCTCCTGCGTGGGCGTGGCGTGCCGGACGGGACGACGGCCAGTTTTCTGCGGGACTACCTACTCTTCTCCGGGGAGAGCCGTCCGGACGATCGGCTACTGAGACACCATGGCATCGCCGAGGGCGACCGTTGGGATTGGAAAGCGGTCGAGACTCCCTACACGGAACAGGACTTGCGCAGCCGAAAGACGTTCGAGCGCTGGCTCGTGGCGCATTTGGAGCAGGATGCCGCGAGGGCCGGCGGCGGCAACCTCGACGACCCGGTCAAGGCCGCCCTCGATGTCTTGCGCGACCTGCGGAACGAGATCCGTCAGGTCGTCGACCACGGAGGCATCACCGGGAACTCCTACCGCGACGAACTGAGCGGCTGGTATTCGTCGTTCAACGCCAGCCTCTCGATCGGCCCGCCCAGACGTCGTATCGCCGAGATGGCCGCACTCGTCCGTGCCGGTGTCATACGGCCGGTGGGGCCGGGCATGCGCGTCACGCCGGCGGCGGGATCCGGTGGCTTCCTGGTCTCATCGCCCGTCGTCCCGGGGCCGCCGATCACGGTCACCACCCTCGTCGAGGCCCGCATACAGACCCCGGACGTCCGTGAAACCACCGATCCGCTGCTGCGGCGGCTCCTTGAGACCGGCCAGGCGTCCTTGCATCGCATCCCTGACCCGGACGGCAGTCACTTCGAGACCGGAGCCCTTGCTGTGACGGAGCGGCCGAGTCGCCTCCTGGACGCACACGGGAAGGCACATCCCCGACGGTTCGCACTCGGTGTCCCCACAGAGGGTGTGCACTGGGCGACCGCGGCGGGCGTCCGGCCGGGTGTCGACTCCGTCACGCTGGGCGACGCGGACGCGGTCGCGGACGCGTTACTCGACCGCGGGTCGGTCGAATCCCTCGGCCGGGCCGGGGCACACGTTCCGTGAGCACTTCCGCCCCTTCCGGCCAGCGTGGGGACGGCCGCCCCGACAGCCGTCGGCGGGCAGGCACGGCGACAGCCGCGGGCGTCGCGGCAGTCACCGTTCTCACCTCGCTGCCCGTCTTCCTGCCCGGGGCCGCGAACGGCCTGATCTCTGCCGAATTCGGCTGGAGTTCGGCACGGATGGGGGCCATCCTGGCCGCGTACTGGATGGCATCCCTGTCGGGTGCCTTCCTCAGCAAACGTGCCGCCTTCGCACCGGAAGTGGAACGCGCGCTCGCCGTCGCACTGTGCGCCACCTGCCTGGGACTGCTTTCCGCTGCGCTGGTTCCGGTCGCGGGCCTGTGGATCAGCTCGGCCATCGGGGGTATGGCCTACGGCTACACCCAACCGCATACCAATGCTCTTCTCATGCGGAGGTGTGCGCCCCGGCTGCGCGCACTCGCCTTCGGTCTCAAACAAGCAGCCGTGCCGGCCGCGACCCTTCTCGCCAGCGTGGCGATGCCGACACTGGCCGGCCCGGTCGGCTGGCGGTCCGTGTTCGCCGGAACGGCCGTGGTGTGCGGCGTGGGCGGCGTCGGTGTTCTCGTGTTCCACAGGTCCACGGGCGCGCCGCCCTCGGCACCGATGGAACGCCGCGCCGGGGAGCCGCTGCGTTGGGACGCCTTTCTGATTGCCCTCAGCTGCGCCGGCTTCTTCGGTGCGATGGTCGGGAACGGCCTGGGGGGATTCCTGGTTCTTGCGCTGACCTCGCGCGGTGCGTCGCTGTCGGCCGCCGGCGCGGTGGCGACCGCCGGGGCGGCTCTGAACATCGTGGTCCGTCTGGCGGCGGGCTGGCTGGTCGGCCGGAGACCCGGAACCGCGTGGGCCGCTCTGACGGGATTGTTCGTGGCCGGAGCGGCGGGTACGGCGCTTCTGACGGACAGAGCCCCCGCGGTGACCACCGTGGGAGCTCTGCTCGCGTACGGAGGCGGTTGGGGCTGGGCGGGCCTGCTGCACTACGTCATCGGTCTGCCCTACGCCGACCGGGAGCAACTGGCCACAGCCCACAGCCAGATGGGGGTCTCCCTGGGGGCGGCAGCCGGTCCGGTACTGTGCGGCCTGCTGTTCACCGTGAGCCCGGATGCCGCCTGGTGGGCGCTGACGGCGGCGGGCGCCACCGCTTCGGTCTGCGTCCTCGTCGCGCGAAGCCACGTTCCGGCAGGGCTCGGGCGCTGTGGCGCGGCACCGGTGGGCCCGCCACGCCTGAAACACGCCCCCGATCGCACGCCGGAGCGGGGGAGCACGCTCTGACGGAGCAGGCCGCACGAACAGCGGGTGCCGTCGGCGTCGGACGGATACGAGCGGTCAGCCCTGACCGGGGCCGGACGCGAGAGTCGCCAGTACCTGCTTGGCTCCATCGATTGCCTGGTTGAAGACAGCAGGGTCCTGGTGCGCGCGGGCCAGGACGTATCCGCCCTGCACCGTCGCGATGATGAGAGAAGCTATCGCGGCGGGGTCGGTGTTGGGCACGAGCTCACCTGTACGGACCCCGTCCGCCAGCACCGCGGACAGGCGGTCGGCGAGCCAGGTGAAGAAGTCCGCCGTCGGCGCGCGCAGTTCGGCATCGGTGACGATGTCGTAGTCCTGAGCCAGGCGTCCCATGCGGCAGCCGGCGAGCGGGTTGCGCTCCAGGTCGAGAAAGGCGAGGACTCGTGCCGTGGCCGACCCCTCGCCCGAGAGCGCTTCTTCGGCACGGCAGCGGAGCTCATCGCTCATATAGGTCATGGCCGAGACCGCGAGCTCCGCCTTGCCGGAGAAGTGGTGGTACATACTTCCCTGCCCTGCGTGCGCGCGATCCAGGATCATGGCTGGGCTCGTGCCGGTGTATCCGCGCTCCCACAGCAGATCGGCCGTTGCTCGTGTCAACGCCTCCTTCTTACTCATGAAGCCATTGTACATACTACTCGTTACACTCATATGACCGTGGGTTCCGCGCTGCCGGAAGCGGGCAGCGCGGGACCGGTCCGTCAAAGCCTTGCCGGCCGAAGGGCGCGTACTCCATCGCCGCCCCCCGCACGTCAGTCGTCGGCCAGGTGCCACCCCTGGAGGCCGGGCCTGGACAGGATGTCGGCGGCGGCGCGGACGACCTCGGATGCCGTGGTCACGTGCGGGGGCACTATCAGGAGACGGACACGGTTCTCCTTTAATTCGCCGACCTCGGCATGCCATCCGTCCGGAAGAAGCGCGACGAAACGGATCGCCGCGGTTTCCGGCGGCGCTCCGGCCGGACCGGTGATCGATACGGGGTGGGAGGGGTTCATGACGGCTCCGCGTGAGGAGAGAGGGTGGCGGTCGTGCAGGCCGGCCCACACACATGGGGCCCGTGCACTGTCAGAAGGTGAGGAGCGAGGCGAGTGGGTGGGGCCGCCCTTGGCGAGGCGGGCGACCAGCACGAGGATCGCGACGACGAGTGCCGCGCCGACGCCGTAGCGGACGCCGTCGGAGGTGTCGCTGGCGAGCAGTACCACCTCCGCAGCGGCGAGTACGGCGAGCGTCGCGGCGAGAGTGGTGCGGGTACGGGAGGCGGTCATGGGGGGGGTTCCTTCCGGGTGGTTCGTACGGTTCTGGCGATTCGGCCGGTGCAGGTGGTTCGGGTGCTTGGACGATCGGTGAGCATGTCCAGGTAGTGCGTGGCCTGCATGTGTGCCGCGTTGCCGGCCAGCGCCAGCCGTTCCGGCCCGGCCCCCTCGCGGCCTTCCTTCTCCAGTCCGGCCGGAACCATGGCGACGACACGGGGCATCGACGACCGCCCCGCCCGTTCGGCGCCCTCGGCCACCGCGGGAAGGATGACGTCCCGCAGATATCCGGGCGGCGTCAGCCACGTGATCACGACGTCCGCCACCTCGCCCGCCAGCCGGGCCATGCCCGGACGCAGCACTCCCAGGCCCACGTCGACCCTGGGTGCCACGACCGGAGCCAGCTGCCCCCGGAAGGTGAAGTGCGGGCCGTCCATGAGCGTTCGTCGGCCGCTCGGCCGCCCCTCGCGGATGCCCAAGGACACGGCCGGATGATCACGCACCTGCACGGTGTGGAAGCGGTCCGGGAAGCCATCGACGAGCTGACCTTCTTCGCCCGGACCGAGGACATGACCACAGAACCGACCGGGCTGCTCACCAAGGAGTCGATCGCCGTCTCGCACCCGATCAACATGCGGCTGCTGCGCCGGGGGGGTGCGCATACGCATGATCATGGGGTCGGCGATCATGGGGGACGACACCACCCTCACCTACATGAGCGAGCTGCTCTCGCACGGGGCCGAGGTGCGGATCTCCCATCACCCGATCGAGCGCGTGATCATCGTGGACCGGTCGGCCGCGCTGACCCCCATCGACCCCGCCCGGACCTCGGCGGGGCGCTGCTCGTGCGCGAACCCGGTCTGGTGGCCACCTTGGTCACGCTGTACGAACGCATGTGGGAGGCCTCGGAGGAACTGCCGGGCGAGGAAACGGACATGCCGTCCGACATCGAACGCAGGATCCTCGCCATGCTCAGGGAAGCCGACAAGGACGAGACGGCGGCGCGCCATCTCGGTGTGTCCGTGCGCACCTACCGCAAGCACCTGGCCGCGATCATGCGCCGCCTCGGCGCCGCGAACAGAGTGGAGGCCGCGCTCCTCGCCCACGAGAGGGGCTGGATGAACTGAGGGACCGGGAGACCGGAAAAGAGGGGGACGGAAGGCCGGGGCACCGAAGCGCTACGAGCGCGGGGCACCTGGGCGCCATCGGACCGGGCGTCGCAAACGCTCCGGACCCTCACGGCCTCCACCACGACGAAGGCCCGGTTCACCGGTGACACAGCACGGCGCGGGGGCGGTCCGACCGGACCGCCCCCGCGCCGTACGGGCATCGTGTGCGGCTCAGGCGCCGGGAGCGTCCTGCTCCTCGGCGGCAGCGGCAGCGGCAGCCGCGTCGTCCGCCTTCTCCTCGGCGGGCGCCAGACCGAGGCGCTCCAGCAGCCACTTGTCGAACTCGATGGAGGCGCGCACCCAGCTGACCGTGGAGGAGACGAAGTGCTCCAGGGAGACACCGGTGCCGATGAGCATCTGCGCCTCACCGATCAGCCGGACCGAGGAGCCGGTGTCCTCGGAGCCCTCCTCGGGCTCGTGGGTGTGCGTGTAGACCTTGGGCCACAGGGTGCGGCGGTTCCAGTCGTCGATCGCGTCGAGGAGGACCGGGCGCTGGTCCGTGGCGTGCGGGCGGTCGTAGAACGTACGGACCGAGAAGACCTGCTGCTCGCCCTCGCCACGGAACATGAAGTACGTGCGGAAGTCTTCCCACGGCGCCGCGAGGTCGCCCTCGTCGTCGACGACGTACTTCAGCTCCATCTGCTCCAGGAGCTGCTTGACAAGGTCCTGATCAGGGACGACGGGGCCTTCCGGTCCTGCCGCCTGCGGTTCGGGCTGGCCCCCGAAGTTAGGAATCGAGGACGGATCGATGCTCACCGTAATTTCCCTTCGTGCGGTTGGCTGCCATCCTCTCCCATGCCGGGCGGGGCATGGCAAGCCCGCACGGCCCCGATCCGCCACAAGCTGATATCCAGCCGGTGGGGACCGGGGCCGCCGAGAGGTTCCGGTGGCACCTCGTACGCCCCGGTCGGACCACCGGGGTGACGGGGTCAGGCCGCCGGGCCGACGGTCAGGCCGTCGCCCTCCCGGTCGACGCGGACCGTCGCGCCGTCCGTGATCTCGCCCGCGATGATCTTCTTCGCGAGCCGGTCGCCGATCGCCGTCTGGATGAGGCGGCGCAGCGGCCGGGCACCGTAGGCCGGGTCATTGCCCTCCTCGGCCAGCCAGGCCAGGGCCTCCGGGGTGACGTCGAGGGTGAGCTGCCGGTCGGCCAGCCGCTTGGCGAGCCGGTCGATCTGGAGCCCCGCGATGTGGGCGAGTTCGTCGCCGGACAGGGCGGAGAAGACCACCAGGTCGTCGAGCCGGTTGAGGAACTCCGGCTTGAACGACCCCCGTACGACGTCCAGGACCTGCCGCTTCTTCTCCTCGGGCTTGGTCAGGGGGTCGACCAGGTACTGGCTGCCGAGGTTGGACGTCAGGATCAGGATGGTGTTCCGGAAGTCCACCGTCCGGCCCTGCCCGTCGGTGAGACGGCCGTCGTCGAGGACCTGGAGCAGGATGTCGAAGACCTCGGGGTGGGCCTTCTCCACCTCGTCCAGCAGGACGACGCTGTACGGGCGGCGGCGGACCGCCTCGGTGAGCTGGCCGCCCTCCTCGTAGCCGACGTACCCGGGCGGGGCACCGACCAGCCGGGCCACGCTGTGCTTCTCGCTGTACTCGCTCATGTCGATGCGGACCATGGCCCGCTCGTCGTCGAAGAGGAAGTCCGCGAGCGCCTTCGCCAGCTCGGTCTTGCCGACACCGGTGGGGCCGAGGAAGAGGAACGACCCGGTGGGCCGGTCGGGGTCGGCGATTCCGGCCCGGGTGCGGCGCACCGCGTCCGAGACGGCCTGCACGGCCTCGGTCTGCCCGATCAGACGCCGGCCCAGCTCCTCCTCCATGCGCAGCAGCTTCTGGGTCTCGCCCTCCAGGAGACGGCCGGCCGGGATCCCGGTCCAGGCACCGACGACATCGGCGATGTCGTCCGGGCCGACCTCTTCCTTGACCAGGGTCTCCTTGGGCTCCTTCGCGGCTTCCTGCTCGGCCTCGGCGGCCTCGGCCAGCTCCCGCTCCAGGCCGGGGATCTCCCCGTACAGCAGCTTGGACGCGCTGTCGAAGTCACCGTCGCGCTGGGCCCGTTCGGCCTGTCCGCGCAGGTCGTCGAGGCGCTCCTTGAGCTCACCGACCCGGTTGAGGCCCTGCTTCTCCTTCTCCCAGCGGGCGTTGAGGCCGCGCAGCTCCTCCTCCTTGTCGGCGAGGTCGCGGCGCAGCTTCTCCAGCCGCTGCTTGGACGCGGTGTCGGACTCGTTCTTGAGGGCCAGCTCCTCCATGTGCAACCGGTCGACGGAGCGCTGGAGTTCGTCGATCTCCACGGGAGAGGAGTCGATCTCCATGCGCAGCCGCGAGGCCGCCTCGTCGACGAGGTCGATGGCCTTGTCGGGAAGGAAGCGCGAGGTGATGTAGCGGTCGGAGAGGGTCGCGGCGGCGACCAGCGAGGAGTCCGCGATCTGCACCTTGTGGTGGGCCTCGTAACGGCCCTTGAGCCCGCGCAGGATCGCGATGGTGTCCTCGACGGACGGCTCCGCCACGAGCACCTGCTGGAAGCGGCGCTCCAGGGCGGGGTCCTTCTCGATCCGCTCGCGGTACTCGTCGAGCGTGGTGGCACCGACCATCCGCAGCTCGCCGCGGGCCAGCATGGGCTTGAGCATGTTGCCCGCGTCCATGGCGGAGTCGCCTCCGGCGCCCGCGCCGACGACGGTGTGCAGCTCGTCGATGAACGTGATGATCTGGCCGTCGCTCTCCTTGATCTCGGAGAGGACGGTCTTCAGGCGCTCCTCGAACTCGCCCCGGTACTTCGCGCCCGCGACCATGGCGCCCAGGTCCAGCGAGACGAGCCGCTTGTTCTTCAGGGACTCGGGCACGTCGCCCTTGACGATGCGCTGGGCGAGCCCTTCGACGACGGCGGTCTTGCCGACGCCCGGCTCACCGATGAGCACCGGGTTGTTCTTGGTGCGGCGCGAGAGCACCTGGACGACGCGGCGGATCTCCTGGTCACGGCCGATGACCGGGTCGAGCTTGCCCTCGCGTGCGGCCGCTGTGAAGTCCGTACCGAATTTCTCCAGGGCCTTGTACTGGCCCTCCGGGTCCGGAGTGGTCACCCGGCGCCCTCCCCTGCTCTTCTCGAACGCGTCCAGCAGCTTCTTCGCGCTGGCACCCTGCCCGTCGAGGATCTCACCGGCACGGCCGCCCTTCGCCGCGATGCCGATGAGCAGGTGCTCGGTGGAGATGTAGTCGTCGCCGAGCTCCTTGGCCCGCCGGGCGGCGTCGTCGATGACGGCGAGCAGCTCGCGGTTGGGCTGGGGCGGGGCGACGGTCGAGCCGGTCACGCTGGGCTGGGCGCCCAGGAGCCGCTCGGTACCGGTGCGTACGGCGATCTGGTCCGCCTCCACGGCGGCCAGCAGATCGACAAGATTCTCGTTGTCCTCACCCGCGAGCAGCGCGAGCAGCAGATGCCCCGGGGTCAGATCGGCGTGCCCGTCCTTCACGGCCCTGCTGGTGGCCGCGTTGAGGGCGTCCCGGCTCCTGTTGGTCAGCTCGGCGTCCACGTCTGCTCTCTCCTCCTTGCGGTGACTGGCCTGTCCTCATTACTGACACGATCAACGTGCACAAAGTTGAGTCTATTCCACTCAAGGCGAAAAGGAAGACTTCCCCGCCGCCCTCCTCCTCCCGTCGTCCGCCCGCCGCCGCGAACCCGCCCCGGGCTGCCTACGCTGGCACCATGGCAGTCGACGTACGCAACCCCGGCCCGGAGTACCTCGCGTTCTGGCGCGAGTCCCATCTGTGCACCCTGACCACGCCCCGCCCCGACGGCACCCCGCACGTGGTGCCGGTGTGCGTGACGTACGACCCCGGGGCCGGCCTCGCCCGCGTCATCACCAACAGGAACAGCCGCAAGGTCGCCAACATCCTGGCCGCGGGCCCGGACGGCGCCCGCGTCGCCGCCTGTCAGGTGCACCGTGCCCGCTGGGCGACCCTGGAGGGCGTCGCCAGGGTCCGTACGGAGCAGGACAGGGTCGAGACCGCCGTACGCCTCCACATGGAGCGCTACGCGCGCACGCCGTCGCCCAACCCCGACCGGGTCGTCATCGAGATCACCCTGGACCGGGCGCTCGGCCGGGGATGACCAGAGCGGCTTTCCGGCCCGTCGCCCGCCGTCAGCTGCCGCCCTTCGCCCAGGGCTTGCGGGGCGGCACGGGCGGCGGCGCCATCGGCACGGGTGCCTGGGCCGGGAGCGCGACCGCGGTCTCCTCCTCGATCAGCGGGAAACCGTGCGGGAACGCCGCCTCCGGAGCGACCGCGCGTCCGTCGACGGCGACGTACAGCCCCTCCCGGGCCGCGGCGTGCAGCGCCTCCCGCAGGGCTCGCGGCGGCTCGGTCCGCATCACGGCCCTCTCCGTGTCGGCGGGACCGAAGCCCCTGACGAGGCCGGAGAGGAACTGCCCGACGAGTTCGGTGCCCCGCCGCTCGCGCAACATCACCCAGCCCAGGTAGAGGCCGGTGCCGTAGGCGAACACCGAGAGATACACGGCGTAGCTCCCGTCCCGCAGCACCATCCGGTGGGTCACCCGGGAGTACTCACCCCCGGTACGGATACGGCGGAACGCCGGCACGACCGGCAGCCGGCGCTCCCGTACGACCCTGGCGATCTCGGTGTACGCCGCTTCGGCGTGCGCCTCCCGGCCGGGCAGCAGGACCCGCCACTCACCGACCGGCTCGGCGATCCTCGACGCGAGGAGGACGGCGACGAAGGCGATCACGGCGATCTGCGCGCCGATCCCCATGATCCCGAGACCGCTCCGCGGATCACCGGCCAGGGCGACGAGCCCGGCGAAGCCGAAGAGGAGAAACACACCGAACGCCACGGCGGCGGCCCTCAGCCACACCGCCAGCAGGACCCTCCCGTTCACCGTGTCGTCGAAGGAGGCCTCCACCTCGCGATGGAGCAGCGTCCTGTCCAGGTACGCGGCGTCGCCGTCACGTCCGCGCCGGCCCGGCAGCTCTTCGACCTCGTGTCCGCTCATGAACGCCCCTTGGGCTGGAAGGGCGGAGCATGGAGGACCGTGGCCCCACTCGCACAGATGGCACGGTTTGACACCTTCTGCACTGCTCCGACCGGAATGTCTCCGGGAGAAGCACAACGGCGCCACCGTGTTCAGGTCACGGTGGCGCCGTTGTGTGGGGGAGTGTCTGAGCGACGTGGAACGACGGGGGATCGCTCAGGCACTTCGGGGGGTGGCGGAGATGGTTTCGGGCTCGAACAGCTGGTGATCACGCTGTGCGAGGTTCACAAAGATCATGTCGTACCGAATGGCGCAGCGCACGGGCTGTGGCGCCCCGCGCGGCTTGCGGAGGCAGCGGTAGGCCCGCAGTTCACCGTCGTCCTCACGGGCGACGACGACCGGGTCGCCGAACAGAGTGACCATCAACGAATCACCACGATGAGGAAGCGCCGTGACGAGGTCGATGAAATGCCACCCTGAGCGGTAGGCGGTTGCCATCTCGCGCCGGAAGGTCCGGTCGTCCGGCGGCGTGGTCACACTTCTGCCCGGTTCACCACGGAATTGCCCCACCCGACATCGGACTGGTGCAGGTCGGCGGGGGCGGCCTGCACATTGCCCCACCCGACGTCCGGCGGAGAGACATGTGCCACGAGCAGCAGTGCAGCAGCCGCGACCACAGTGCCAAGCACTGAGCGAAGCATTCTCTTGTACATAGTCGGCTTCGTCCTCACTTGATGAATTCCTCTCCCCCGCTCCACAAGAGACGATGGCTCATTCGGACACGTCAAAGCCACAGGATCGATGCATCATGTTCCTGAATGTTCAGGACCCTGGGGGGTGGAGTTTTGCCTATAACAGATACGAAACCGACACATACTCACTCGGTCACGAACCTATGCACCGATGGAGTCAGGCTGTACGCGGCCGCCCTGAGCGTCGGACGCATCGCGCGCGCCGAGGTGGGACCGGCGCCCTGCCTCGTCGACTTCGGTCTGCTGCTGCCCGACCCGGACGACGCCTCGTGGCTCCGTCCGGTTCCGCCCTCCGCAGCACTGGCACAGCGGCTTCACCCACTGGAACGTGAGATCCAGGACCGCAGACGCACGTCCCTGGAACTGGCCGACGCGTTCGAACCGTTCATGGCCATCAGCGCCCAGAGCCCCTCGCCCACCCACGCCATCACGGTGCTGGAAGGCATCGACCGGATCAACGCGGCCCTCGACCTGGCCATCGCCGAGAGCCGGACCGAGGTGCTGACCGTCCAGCCCGGGGGCAAACGCAGCGAGGAGATCCTGGGAGAAGCGCTGACCCGCAGCAAACCTCTCATAGATTCCGGTATCAGCGTCCGCACCCTGTACCAGCACACGGTCAGGCACAGCCAGCGCACCTTCGCCTACGTCGACCTGATGGCCGGCGCCCGGATGGAGATCCGTACGCTCGAAGAACTCATCGAGCGTCTCATCGTCTGCGACGACACCGTCGCCTTCATCCCGGTCCGGGACGATCCGCCCATCGCCCTCGAACTGAGGCACCCCGGCCTGGTCGCCTACCTGACGAAGGTGTTCGAGCAACTGTGGCGCAGGGCCGTCCCCTTGAACGAGGCGGCTCCGTACGATCCGGCCCGCGACGGCATCACCGGCGTCCAGCGCGCCATCGCCACGCTGCTGGTGGAGGGACATGTCGACGAGGCGATCGCCCGCAGACTCGGCATGAACGTCCGCACCTGCCGGGCTCACGTCGCCAAACTGTCCGCCGTGCTGGGAAGCACCAGCCGCGCCCAACTCGGCTATCTGATCGCCCAGTCAGGAATCCTCGATGAGGATTCCTGACCGGGCCGGCCCCAAAAGACCCCCGCATCCCCGGGCCGATCGGGCACAGCCACACAACGGGGGAGAGTATGGCCGCGCCCTGTGATCAGCCGAGGGAGTTCCCGGCTCCCTCGACACGCCCAGAGTGGCCCGCGGACTCCGCTTCCGCCACCGTCATCTTGCTGCACTGCCAAAAGTGGGGGGTCCCGAATGGGCAGGGATGAGGACAGACCGGCCCACACGCACGGGGCCCGCGAGCTGTGCGACGTGGCGGTCAGGATCTACACCGAGGCACTGCGCGCCGGACGGATACCCCGCGCCGCGCTGGAACCCGCGCCCTGCCTGGTCGAGCTGGCCCTGGTGCACCCCGATCCCCAGGACCCCGCCTGGATACGTCCGGTACCGCCTTCCGCGGCCCTCTCCCACCTGCTGCAGCCCGTCATGCGCGAGATCCACGAGCGCATCAGGCTCTCCGCCGCACTGGCGGACTCGCTGGCCCCGCTGGCATCCGTCGCCAGCACCGACCCCAACCTGGCCATCACCGTCCTCGAAGGCATCCCGCTGATCGAGGCGACCATCGAGAACGCCCTGGACGGCGCGCGGGAGGAGATCCTGACGCTCCAGCCGGGAAGCAGCCGCCCGGCGGAACAGCTCAAGAAGGCGCTGGCACGGGCCCTGTCCACGGTCGAGCGCGGCACCACCATGCGCCACATCTACCAGCACCCGGCCCGCTACAGCCCGTCCATCAAGGCGTATCTGGGAGAACTGCCACCCGGCCACATCCAGGTCCGCACCATCGAGCAGACCGTCGAGCGGCTCTTCGTCTTCGACCGTACGGTGGCCTTCATCCCCGCGAACGCCAAGCGCGACGTGGCCCTGGAGATCCGCCACCCCGCGCTCGTCCGCTACCTGATCCAGGTGTACGAGGTCCTGTGGGCCCAGGCCACCCCCCTCACCGAAGCCCTGAGGGCGACCCCGGCGAGCACCTCCGTCACCGCCGTCCAGCAGAGCATCGCGCGCCTGCTCGTCGACGGACATGTGGACCAGGTGGTGGCCGGCAAACTCGGTATCAGCGTCCGCACCTGCCGCGCCCACATCGCCAGGCTCATGCGGACCCTCAACGCCACCAGCCGCACCCAGCTGGGCGCCTTACTGGTCCAGTCGGGCATCGCCGAGCAGACACCGCGGCACACGACGGAGGAGCCCGCCACCCCTGGCGTTCCGGGGTGACGGGCTCCTCCGTCGTACATTCGCAGGTCCTGCCGGCCCGCCGGGCGTTCGGACCTGTAGGTCCTGCCGGCCCGCCGGGCTCCCTCAGTCCTTCGGCCGCTTCGGCCGCCAGACCACCAGGGCGCTCGTCTGCTGCACGTCCTGGTACGGCACCAGGTCGCGCCGGTACGAGGCGTGCACCTGCGCCTCGCGCTGCTGCATGGCCACCGCCGCCCCGTCCACGGCCGCCGAGAGTTCGGCGACACGCTGCTGAAGGGCCGCGACCTGGTTCTCCAGCTCGATGATGCGCTTGATGCCGGCCAGGTTGATGCCCTCGTCCTGCGACAGCTGCTGCACGGTGCGCAGCAGCTCGATGTCACGGGCCGAGTAGCGACGTCCGCGTCCGGCCGTGCGGTCGGGCGAGACCAGGCCGAGGCGGTCGTACTGGCGCAGCGTCTGGGGATGCAGGCCCGAGAGCTGGGCCGCGATCGAGATCACGTACACCGGGGATTCATCGGTGAGTTCGTACGGATTACGTCGTCGGCCGTCCACCTCAAGCTCCCTTCGCTGCCTGGAACAGCTCAGTCCGCGGGTTCTCGTCCGCGGTCGCCTTGCGGTAGGCCTCCAGGGCGTCCCGGGCCTCCGGGCCCAGGTCCTTGGGGACCGCCACCTCGACGGTGACCAGCAGGTCGCCGCGGGTGCCGTCCTTGCGGACCGCGCCCTTGCCCCTGGCCCGCATGGTGCGCCCGCCCGGCGTACCGGCCGGAAGCTTCAGGGTGACCGGCGGTCCGCCGAGCGTGGGGACCTTCACCTCGCCGCCGAGCGCCGCCTCCGTGAAGGTGACGGGCACGGTGACGGTGAGGTTGTCGCCCTTGCGGCCGAAGACCGGGTGGGCGTCGACATGGACGACGACATAGAGGTCGCCGGCCGGTCCGCCGCGCTCGCCCGGGGCACCCTTGCCGCGCAGCCGGATCCGCTGGCCGTCGAGGACGCCCGCCGGAATCCGTACCTGCATGGTGCGCGACGACTTCGCCCGGCCGCTGCCCTTGCAGACCTCGCAGGGGTCCTGGGCGATGAGGCCCCGGCCCTTGCAGTCCACACAGGGATCGGTGAGCGAGAACCCGCCGCCGCTGCCGCGCGAGACCTGGCCGGTACCGACGCAGGTCGGGCAGACCCTGGGGGTGCCGTTCTTGTCGCCGGTGCCGGAGCACGCCTTGCAGGGCGCCTGGCTGGACATCCGCAGCGGGACCGTGGCCCCGTCCACCGCCTCGGTGAAGCTGAGCGTCACCTCGGACTCGATGTCCTGGCCGCGGCGCGGCTGCACCCGTGTGCCGGTACCGCCGCCGCCCCGGTTGAAGAGGCCGCCGAAGACGTCTCCCAGACCACCACCACCGCCGCCGAAACCGCCGGCGCCGCCCTGGCCGCCCCCGCCCGGGGTACCTCCGAAGAGGTCCCCCAGGTCGAAGTTGAAGTTGCCCTGGGCGCCGCCGGGTCCGGCGCGGTAGCCGCCGTTGCCGAAGAGGGCGCGCGCCTCGTCGTACTCCTTGCGCTTCTTGGCGTCACCGAGGATGTCGTTCGCCTCGGAGATCTCCTTGAAGCGCTCCTCCGCCTTGTCGTTGCCCTTGTTGGCGTCCGGGTGGAACTCGCGGGCGAGCTTCCGGTACGCCTTCTTGATCTCGGCGTCGGTGGCGTCCTTGGGGACGCCGAGAACCTTGTAGTAGTCCTTCTCGACGAAGTCCTTCGTACTCATCGACGTCCCTCCTTCCGGACGACCGGCCGCTTGGCCGGACGGGTGGGCGAGCGGTGTGCCGCCAGGTGGTCGGACGGAATGTCAGACCTCCTCGCCGCCACCGCTCTCCTCGTCGTCGCTCTTCTCTTCCTTCGCGGCCGCGGGGGTCGCCCCCGGCTGGGGTTCCGCCACGGCCACCCGCGCGGGGCGGATGGTGCGCTCGCCGATCCGGTACCCGGGCTGCAGGATCGCCACGCAGGTCGTCTCGGTGACGTCCGGTGCGTAGCTGTGCATCAGGGCTTCGTGGATCGTCGGGTCGAAGGGCTCGCCCTCCTTGCCGAACTGCTGCAGTCCGAGCTTGGCGACGACCGTCTCCAGCGATTCGGCCACCGACTTGAACCCGCCCACGAGCTCACCGTGCTCGCGGGCCCGGCCGACGTCGTCGAGCACGGGCAGGAGCTCGGACAGGAGACCCGCGACCGCGATCTCCTTGACCGTGACCCGGTCCCGCTCCACGCGGCGTCGGTAGTTCTGGTACTCGGCCTGGAGCCGCTGGAGGTCGCCCGTGCGCTCGGTGAGCGCGGTGCGGGCCTGGTCCAGCTGTGCGGTCAGGGCCGTTGTCTGGTTCGCGTCCCCGGCCGGGGCCGCCGCCTCCTCCGAAGAGGGGGTGGCGGCCTTCGGCTCGGCGTCGTCAGGGGTGGCGCCGGAGGGGACGTCGGGCTTCTCCTCGAAGCCCGGAGTCTCCTCGGTCACGCCGCACCGCCCTTGGAGTCCTTCTCGTCGTCGACGATCTCGGCGTCCACGACATCGTCATCGGCCTTGGCCTGCTCGGCACCCGGCTGTCCCTCGGCCTGCGGGCCGCCCTCGGCCTGGGCGTTGGCGTACATCGCCTGGCCCAGCTTCTGGGAGACGGCCGCGACCTTCTCGGTGGCCGTGCGGATCTCGGCGGTGTCCTCGCCCTTGAGCTTCTCCTTCAGCTCGGTGAGCGCGGTCTCCACCTCCGTCTTCACGTCGCCGGGGACCTTGTCCTCGTTGTCCTTGAGGAACTTCTCCGTCTGGTAGACGAGCTGCTCGCCCTGGTTGCGCGACTCGGCGGCCTCGCGACGACGGTGGTCCTCGTCCGCGTACTGCTCGGCCTCTTCACGCATCCGGTTGACCTCGTCCTTCGGCAGCGAGGAGCCACCGGTGACGGTCATCTTCTGCTCCTTGCCGGTGCCGAGGTCCTTGGCAGCGACGTGCATGATGCCGTTGGCGTCGATGTCGAACGCGACCTCGATCTGCGGCACACCGCGCGGGGCCGGCGGCAGACCGGTCAGCTCGAACATCCCGAGCTTCTTGTTGTACGCCGCGATCTCACGCTCGCCCTGGTAGACCTGGATCTGCACGGACGGCTGGTTGTCCTCCGCCGTCGTGAAGATCTCCGAGCGCTTGGTCGGGATCGTGGTGTTGCGCTCGATGAGCTTGGTCATGATCCCTCCCTTGGTCTCGATACCGAGGGACAGCGGGGTCACGTCGAGGAGCAGGACGTCCTTGACCTCGCCCTTGAGGACACCGGCCTGGAGCGAGGCGCCGATGGCGACGACCTCGTCCGGGTTCACACCCTTGTTGGCGTCCTGACCGCCCGTGAGCTCCTTGACGAGCTCGGCGACGGCCGGCATACGGGTCGAGCCACCGACGAGAACGACGTGGTCGATCTCGGAGAGCTGGATGCCCGCGTCCTTGATGACGTTCTGGAACGGGTTCTTGCAGCGGTCCAGGAGGTCAGCGGTGAGCTGCTGGAACTGCGAACGCGTGAGCTTCTCGTCCAGGTGCAGCGGGCCCTCGGCCGACGCCGTGATGTACGGCAGGTTGATCGAGGTCTCCGTCGAGGACGACAGCTCGATCTTCGCCTTCTCCGCGGCTTCGCGGAGACGCTGGAGAGCCATCTTGTCCTTGGACAGGTCCACGCCGTGCCCGTTGGCGAACTGCTTCACCAGGTAGTCGACGACGCGCTGGTCCCAGTCGTCACCACCGAGGTGGTTGTCGCCGTTGGTGGCCTTCACCTCGACGACGCCGTCGCCGATCTCCAGGAGGGACACGTCGAAGGTGCCGCCACCGAGGTCGAAGACGAGGATCGTCTGGTCGTCCTTGTCGAGCCCGTACGCCAGCGCGGCGGCCGTCGGCTCGTTGACGATACGCAGGACGTTCAGGCCCGCGATCTCGCCGGCCTCCTTCGTCGCCTGACGCTCGGAGTCGTTGAAGTACGCCGGGACGGTGATGACCGCGTCGGCCACCTTCTCGCCCAGGTACGCCTCGGCGTCACGCTTGAGCTTCTGCAGGATGAAGGCGCTCATCTGCTGCGGGTTGAAGCCCTTGCCGTCGATCTCGATCTTCCAGTCAGTGCCCATGTGGCGCTTGACCGAACGGATCGTCCTGTCGACGTTCGTCACTGCCTGGCGCTTGGCGACCTCGCCGACCAGAACCTCGCCGTTCTTCGCGAAGGCGACGACGGACGGCGTGGTCCTGGCGCCTTCGGCGTTGGTGATGACGGTGGGCTCGCCGCCTTCGAGAACGCTGACGACGGAGTTAGTCGTGCCCAGGTCGATGCCGACCGCACGTGCCATTTCAATTCCTCCAACTGACTACTTGAGTGGATCTGACTCAAGGATGCACGACACCCGCCACACTGTCAACAGACCTGAGTCGAGTCGACTCAACTAACGTGCACGACCCCAGCCCCACCAGGTAAAACACCGAGGTCCACGACGGCAGACACACGTCGGATACGGATGCCCGGCACCCCGCCGGGGTGCGTACGGGCGACACTCACCCACCCCCGCGGGCCACACACCCCTCCCCATCATCGCCTCATGGGATCGTTCTGTCACAAAATGCCGTGAGCCGTGCAAAACCGGCGAACGAGCACCGACCCCAGTCGGCCGACCCAGGCAGGTGCGAACGATGCAGACGCAGAGGCGAGGGCAGATCCACGGTCAGCGGCAGCGACGGAGACCGGCCGGACGCACCCCGCGGCCCCCGCGAGCCCCGCACCGCACCGCCGCGCGCACGGTCCTGGGATCGCTGACACCGGCGGCCCTGCCCCGCCCCACCGCGAAGCGCGCCCTGGACCTGGCGCTCGGCTCGGCCCTCCTGCTCCTGGCCACCCCCCTGCTCGCCGCGGCCGCCCTGATCCTCGTCGTGCAGCGCGGCTCCGGGGGCGTACTGACCCACTCGGCCCGGGTGGGAAGGGGCGGCAGACCCTTCGTCCTGCGGTCACTGCGCACCCGGCGGCTGCGGCTCCACGTGATCTCACGGCTGCCCCACGTCGTACGGGGCGACCTCTCCCTCGTCGGCCCGGCCCCGCTCACGCCGGGGCGCGCGCACGAGCGGCCGGCCGGTGCGCGAGACTGGCGGCGGGAACTGAAGCCCGGCCTGACCGGCCTGGCCCAGGTCCGTCACCGCTCGGCGATGCCGTGGGACGAACCGGATCTCCTCGACCAGCACTACGCCGAGCACCACCGGCTGGGCCTGGACCTGGCGATCCTCACGGAAGCCGTCGGCACACCCCTGCGCGAGGCGGTCCGGGGTCTCGCGCGGCGCGGCAAGGCAGACCTGAGCGACACAGATCACCGCCTGCCCGGCTACAGGACGGCGGAATAAGTGGATAGTGTCAGCACAGACTGATTAAGTTACCGCTTAGTAAGATAGCTTGGTGCGACTGCTGAGTAAGACTGCTGGGTGCACGTTCGGTGCGAAGTGCCGAGGATCGGCACTGAGCACGACCGCCGAGCAGGACTGCTGAGTACGACCGCCGAGCCGGACCGCTGAGCACGACTGCTGAGCACGACTGCCAAGTACGCAACATTCATCGCTGGATCCCACCCTCGCAGGCCCGAGGAGCCCCACATGCAACTCGCCGCGATCATCGTGTCGCTGGTGCTGACCGTCGTCGGCGTTGCGCTCATCGCCCGAGCGGTCGCGCAGATCTACCGGTTCGTCCGCCTCGGACAGCCCGTACCGGCAGGCAGCCGCACCGACGACCCCAAGCAGCGCACGATCACCCTGGTCAAGGAGTTCCTCGGCCACACCCGGATGAACCGGTGGGGCATCGTGGGCTTCGCGCACTGGTTCGTCGCCATCGGCTTCCTGACGCTGCCGCCGACGCTGCTCCAGGCGTACGGACAGCTCTTCAAGGCCGACTGGGTGCTGCCGATCATCGGTGAATGGCTGCCGTTCGAGTTCTACATCGAGTTCATCGGCCTGATGACGACGGTCGGCATCCTCGTGCTGATCGCCATCCGGCTGCTGAACCTCCCGTCCCGGGCCGGCCGCAAGTCGCGGTTCGCGGGCTCGAAGGCCTGGCAGGCGTACTTCGTCGAGTACGTCATCCTTGTCATCGGCCTGGCGATCCTGACCCTGCGCGGTCTCGAGGGTGCGATCCACCACGTCGACGGCTACGAGGCCGCGTACTTCGTCTCGTACCCGCTGGTCCTCGCCTTCAAGGGGCTGGCACTCGGCACACTGCAGAACCTCATCTACTTCACCGCGATGGTCAAGATCGGCGTCTCGCTGATCTGGATGATCACGGTCTCGCTCAACACCAACATGGGTGTCGCCTGGCACCGCTTCCTCGGCTTCCCGAACATCTGGTTCAAGCGGAACGCCGACGGCGAGGTCGCGCTCGGCGCACTCCAGCCGATGACCTCGGGCGGCCAGGAGATCGACTGGGAGGACCCGGCCGAGGACGCCGTCTTCGGTGTCTCGCAGGTCGAGCAGTTCTCCTGGAAGGGCATCCTCGACTTCTCCACGTGCACGGAGTGCGGCCGCTGCCAGTCGCAGTGCCCCGCCTGGAACACCGGCAAGCCGCTCTCCCCGAAGCTGCTGATCATGTCCCTGCGCGACCACGCGCACGCCAAGGCCCCGTACCTGCTGGCCGGCGGCGGCAAGGACATGGAGGGCAACGAGAAGGCGACCGAGGAGCAGCTCAAGGACGTCCCGGCGGCCGCCCTCGCGGAGGCCGAGCGCCCGCTGATCGGCACCGTCGAGGAGAACGGCGTCATCGACCCGGACGTGCTCTGGTCCTGCACCACCTGCGGTGCGTGCGTGGAGCAGTGCCCGGTCGACATCGAGCACATCGACCACATCGTCGACATGCGCCGCTACCAGGTGATGATCGAGTCCGCGTTCCCGTCCGAGGCGGGCACGATGCTCAAGAACCTGGAGAAGAAGGGCAACCCCTGGGGGCTCGCCAAGAAGCAGCGCGTCGAGTGGACCAAGGAGGTCGACTTCGAGGTCCCGATCGTCGGCAAGGACGTCGAGGACCTCACCGAGGTCGACTACCTCTACTGGGTCGGCTGCGCCGGCGCCCTGGAGGACCGGGCCAAGAAGACCACCAAGGCCTTCGCGGAACTGCTGCACATCGCGGGCGTCAAGTTCGCGATCATGGGCGGCGACGAGAAGTGCACCGGTGACTCGGCCCGCCGCCTGGGCAACGAGCCGCTGTTCCAGCAGCTCGGCCAGGAGAACGTCGCGATGCTGAACATGGCGTTCGGCGAGGACGACGAGGACGACTCGACCAAGAAGGCCAAGGCGACCAAGAAGATCGTCGCGACCTGCCCGCACTGCTTCAACACCATCGCGAACGAGTACCCGCAGCTCGGCGGCGAGTACGAGGTCATCCACCACACGCAGCTGCTCCAGCACCTGGTGGACGAGGGCAAGCTGATCCCGGTGACGCCGGTCGAGGGCCTGATCACGTACCACGACCCCTGCTACCTGGGCCGTCACAACAAGATCTACACGCCCCCGCGCGAGATCATCGCGAAGGTCCCGGGTCTGCGGAACGAGGAGATGCACCGCCACAAGGAGCGCGGCTTCTGCTGCGGCGCCGGTGGTGCCCGGATGTGGATGGAGGAGCGGATCGGCAAGCGCATCAACAACGAGCGTGTCGACGAGGCCCTCTCCCTCAACCCGGACATCGTCTCCACCGCCTGCCCCTTCTGCCTCGTCATGCTGACCGACTCGGTCAACGGCAAGAAGAACGACGGCAAGGCGAAGGAGTCGATCCAGGTGGTCGACGTGTCGCAGCTGCTGCTCGAATCCGTGAAGACCCCCGCCGACCCCGCGGGCGAGCCGGAAACGGCCGACGCGCCGGAGCCCGAACCGGTGAAGTGACGGGTAACCGGTAACGCGCCACCGCGTTGCACAAGCGGCCGGACCTGCCTCGGGGGCAGGACCGGCCGCTTCTGGTTCTGCGGCCACGGTGTCGCGTCATGGGGGGGCGGCCGCTCCGGAGGCATCGGCAGGTCGGGGCAAGTCGGGCCGGACACCCCCGCCTCCCCGGACCACGCCTCCCCCGTCGGGCCCCACCTCCCCGGCACCCAAGAACGGTGACGTCCCGCCCACCGCCCTGTTCACGGCGGGCGCTGGGGGGCAGCCCCTGGGAGCCTGGTGGCAGCCCCCCTGGGTTCCCCTAGGGGATGTCACAGCTAGGCGGCAAAGGCGGCCCAGTTCCCCCGCCCCGGCCACCCGGCCCGCGCGGACCAGGTACGTTCGATTACGTGGCTGGATTCAGGATCGGACGCGGCCGGGACAACCGCACCCCGCAGCAAGGGCAACAGCAACCGCGGCAGCAGCCGTACGGCAATCAGGCACCACCGCCGTACGGACAGCAGCAATGGCCGCCGACGGGAGGCGGTGGAGCCCCGCACCACGCCGGGTACAACAACGGCTACAACAACGGCGGCTACCAGGGCGGCGGGCCCGACGAACCCGAGTACTTCGCCGACCCGTACCCGCAGCCCCACGCCCCCCACCACCCCCATCACCCCCACCAGGGCGACCCGTACGCGAACAGCCCCGGTCACACCCAGGCCTTCAGCATCAACGAGGACCCGTACGGCGACGGCAACACCTACCGCGCCGGCCAGGCCCCCGCCCAGCCCGCAGGCCCGCGCCTGCACTGGAAGCAGCTGCTGAGCGGCATCGTGACCCGCCCCGCGCCGACGTTCTGGCAGATGCGCGACTACCCCGTCTGGGGCCCGGCGCTCATCGTCACGTTCCTCTACGGCCTGCTGGCACTGTTCGGCTTCGACGAGGCCCGCGACGACGCGATCAACGCACCGGTCGGCAACGCCATCCCCTACGTCATCATCACGGGCGTCGGCTTCGTGCTCGGCGGTCTGGTGCTCGGAGCGGTCACCCACACCCTCGCCCGCCAGCTCGGCGGCGACGGCGCGTGGCAGCCGACCGTGGGCCTCTCCATGCTGATCATGTCGATCACGGACGCCCCGCGCCTGATCTTCGCGCTCTTCCTGGGCGGCGAGAACTCCCTGGTCCAGATCCTCGGCTGGATCACCTGGCTGGCCGCGGCGGCCCTGTTCACCTCGATGGTGAGCAAGTCCCACGACCTGCCGTGGCCGAAGGCGCTGGGCGCGTCGGCGATCCAGCTGCTCGCCCTGGTCTCGATCCTCAAACTGGGCACGATCTAGAAAGAGCGAGAGCCCCTGCCGGCCCCATCCCGGGACCCGCAGGGGCTCTCGTCACTTCTCTTCCGTACGTCAGGCGTCCAGAACCTGCCCGCTGCGCCGCACGACGGGCTTCTCCACGCTCCAGGGGAAGTTGATCCAGCGATCGGTCTTCTTCCACACGTACTCGCACTTCACGAGCGAATGCGACTTCTCATAGATCACCGCGGAGCGCACCTCGGCAACATGATCGATGCAGAAATCGCGCACCAGCTTCAGCGTCTTCCCGGTATCGGCGACATCGTCGGCGATGAGGACCTTCTTGTCCGAGAAGTCGATGGCGTTCGGCACGGGCGCCAGCATGACGGGCATCTCCAGGGTGGTGCCCACACCGGTGTAGAACTCCACATTCACCAGATGAATGTTCTTGCAGTCCAGCGCGTATGCCAGCCCGCCGGCGACGAACACCCCGCCCCGCGCGATGGACAGCACCACATCCGGCTCGTACCCGTCATCGGCCACGGCCTGCGCCAGCTCCCGCACGGCGTGCCCGAAGCCGTCGTACGTCAGGTTCTCCCGCACGTCATCGCTCATCGGGCATCACACCTGCGTCCGGTGGAAGTTCATGAAGGAACGCGACGCGGTCGGCCCACGCTGCCCCTGATAGCGCGACCCGTACCGCTCGGAGCCGTACGGGAACTCCGACGGCGAACTCAGCCGGAACATACACAGCTGGCCGATCTTCATCCCCGGCCAGAGCTTGATCGGCAGCGTCGCCAGGTTCGACAGCTCCAGGGTCACGTGCCCGGAGAACCCCGGATCGATGAACCCGGCCGTCGAATGCGTCACCAGCCCGAGCCGGCCGAGGGAACTCTTGCCCTCCAGCCGCGAGGCGAGATCGTCGGGCAGCGAGATGACCTCGTACGTCGAGGCGAGCACGAACTCACCGGGATGCAGGATGAACGCCTCGTCCCCGTCCGGCTCCACGGTCCGGGTCAGATCGGTCTGTTCGACCGCCGGATCGATATGCGGATAGCGGTGATTCTCGAACACCCGGAAATAGCGGTCGAGCCTCACATCGATACTCGACGGCTGCACCATCGACGCATCGAAAGGATCAATACGTACGCGTCCGGCGTCGATCTCGGCCCGGATGTCCTTGTCTGAGAGAAGCACCCACCGAGGATACGCAGAACGCGCGGGCCGGCCCCCATCGGGCCGCCCCGCGCGCCTGTCGCCGCCTTCCCGAAAGCCCTACCGCTCCTCGAACCCCACGGGCACGGCATGCCGCAACCGGGCGCAACGAGGACAGCGGATGAGCCGCCCGGGACCGATCCGCCCGGACCCGAGCTGCTGCATCGGGAACGAGGCGGTAGCGAAAACGTGCCCTTCGGCACAGCGGACGACGGTGCGCTCCATGGACTCCATCAAGTCCCTTCCCCATCAAGCCGTGGACGAGAAAGCCACATTAGGGGATGAACGGGACGCCGCCGCACACGGCACTCCGGCAGCCCACGCTACGCCCCCAACTCCCGCCCGGCACACCCCCGTCCACCACCGCCCCGCCCCACCGGGCCATCACCGGAGCCTCACCGGGCCGCACGCCAGGGCTCACACCTCGGGGGCCTGCGATGGGGTACAGTGTGGGACGATGCGTCGCTGGTCGACCAGTGCGTTACGCGGGTGTAGTTTAATGGTAGAACATGAGCTTCCCAAGCTCAGAGCGCGAGTTCGATTCTCGTCACCCGCTCCATGATGAAGGCCCTGGTCAGAGACCAGGGCCTTGTTTGTTGTCTAGACCACCCAGAGGGCTCCGTGCCCTCCACGTGCCCTAAGTCGCCATGGGGCGCTGTTTCGCGATCCGTTCGCGACCCACTCCAGGGAACACCGGTCCGGGCATCTCGAATAACGAGACGCACCCCTTGTGACCTGGGTCACCGCTCGGGCGGTCAAGTAGGAACTCTCCACTCGACATGGTCAGCAGTTCGCACAGCCGTGTATGAGCATCCAGCGTCAGACCGGAGGTCCAGAGGAGAAGAACGTGCTGATGCTTCGCGTCAGACGTGACGCCTCGTTGAGCCCATGCCGCGCCGCCAAGAGCACGTATACGGCCACAGGGAAGGCCAGTATCGCCAATGGCACCATCAGCTCCGCCGGCACACCTAGCCCCGCGAGGAGCAGCGAGAAGAGCGTTACGCAGAGTACCGACCATGTGCACGCCTTCGCCAAGCGGAGGCCGTCCACCCGGTCAGGTGCCAAAGAGCCCTCTCCAGATTCCTCGCTCGGGAGCAATGCCTCCGGGAGGATTTCCTGAAAGCGATCGACGGCGATGCTGCTCGCGGCAGTCGCGGCAAGCAGACCAAGCTTCCGCGCCGCGCCCTCGCGATCTCGCAGAAGTTCGTCCGCCGCCTGCGTAAACGTCGTCTCCACCAGCCGTACGTGGCTCACGAGTTCCTTTCGGATTGCCCGGCTAACCCCGAACGCAGATGCAGCATCTCCAGCTACCTCCCGCAGAGGGAGACCAACTCTCCAGACCTTCTTACGGAGTCGCCCTGCATCTGTGTAATGGCTTTCCGCCATACCGACCAGATCCCCACTGGCCGAGAGCAAGCTGAGGAGTGGGTAGAGCGGCTCGTAGCACCGCGCGATGTGCTCCGCGCGCCATGTCGACCACAGGAAAACGAGAACCAACGAGGCGCAGACGAAGACCCCAGTCGCCCGCGGGTCGCCCCCAGGTCCGAGAACGTAAGCAGAGTAGGACCCGCAAGACGTGGGACCAACATCGAGGATCCCGCCAGGTCGACAAGCCGGGCGGTAGGTAACAACGGCTGTAACGCCCAGCACCACGAAGAAGATCAGCACTCGCCGCAGTCTCAGCAGATAGGGGGCCCATCGAAATGCAAGTGCCTTACGGACACTGTGCGTATCGAAGGCGACGCCCAGATCAGCGGCAGCCTTTTCCGCCCGCCCCACATGTTTCTCAACCTGCCGATTGTGCACTCTCTGTACTGGATGCCATCGCTGCGGCGATCCTGCACCACTCACCGTTCCCCCTGTGTTCTCGGTGAGAGGCAGCGTAGATGCAACGTCTGACAGCAAGACCGAAGATGGCTATTCCGGAGGCGTATCCACGTCCGCCACTGCGGAAGCACGCGGCACGTCGGCCGAACTCCGATACGCATCGAGCTCGGGGCTGTGTTCGGACAGCCCCGAGCCGGTCTGCTCGTTAGGCTTCGCGAGCGCTCTGCGACCCAACGACTTCCGCTGCCTTGATCCGTTGGGCACGGACCAGGTCATTGATGCCGTCCGCGACCTCCTGCTGCCGCTCTCCGTCGGAGTGCTGGTAGATCAGCGCCGCTTTCTCCGAGGACTGGCCGGCGCGGACCATCGTGTCCTTGAGCGTGGCGCCGGACTGGGTGGACAGGGTGTGGCCGGTGTGGCGGAGGTCGTAGAAGCGGAAGCCCTCCGGCAGGCCGACCTTGGTCCGAGCCCTGCGCCACTTGCGGCCGAAGGTGGACCGGCGGAAGGGGGCTCCCCTCTCCCCGACGAACAGGAGTCCGTCGGGTTCCTTCTCGGCGTACCAATCGAGGTGACGCTTCACCTCGATGTACAGGAAGGCCGGGAGGAAGACGGTTCGCCTTCCCGCGGCCGACTTGGTGTCGCCTTCGACGCGGCGGCCGGTGGTCAGTTCGGGTGCAGCGTCCCGGATCTTGACCGCGAGCGGTTCGAGCCTGACGTCGGGCCGCCGAAGGGCGGCCTGCTCCTCCGGGCGCATGGGCCCGTAGGCACCGAGGTAGACCATCAGCCGCCACCTCGGACCCATGGCGTCGGCGAGCGCGTCGACCTGTTCGACGGTGGCCGTCGGGCGTTCCCTGGCCTTCTCGCTGCCTGCGCCCCTGATCCGGCAGGGGTTGCGGCGGATCAGCTCGTCGTCGGCCGCCGTCTCCATGATGGCCTTGAGTAGGCGGTAGGACTTGGCGACGGTCGTCGCACCGGTAGTCCCCAGCCGCTCGACCCGCCAGGTACGCACCCTCGGCGGCGTGATGTCGTCCAGGTTCACCGAGGCGAATGCGGGCAGCAGGTGCAGGCGCAGGAGCCTGCGGTACAGCTCCTCCGTGGTAGCGGAGAGCCCGCGCTCCTCGACCCATTTCATGGCGTACGTCTCGAAGTTGATCGAGCCGGCGTCGGGATCAACCCAGTGCTTGCGCTCGATGTCGGCCTGGGTGAGCGTGAGCCAGGTCTGGGCCTCGGTACGCGTCTCGAAGGTCTCCGGGGCGGTGCGACGACTGCCGTCCGGAGCCCAGTAGCGCGTCTGCCACCGCCCCGACGGGAGCTGACGAACGGTGCCGAATTCACGCCGCCGCTGCGGCTTGCGGGCGGCCATCAGGCGGCCTTCCCGAAGCGGGAACGCGCGTCGCCGAGAGTCGGAACGGTGCGCTCCTCGATGTACGCGGCGATGGCGCTCTCGGGGATCCGTACGGGCTTGCCGAGCTTGACGTAGCGGATGCGGCGCTCCTGGATGAGTCGCCGGATGAAGCGCACGCCGGTGCCGAGGCGTTCGGCAGCCTGTTCCACGGTGAGGAGGGTGTCGGTAGTGGTCACCTCCCCCTGCGGTCGCGGGTGCTCAACGGGGGTGTGCGGTATCGCCGAAGGGCGCAAGTGAGTGCTCCGGTTCTGGCCGGCGGATGGGGCGGCAACCCCGGGCCTGGCCTCATGTCGTTCAGGGATGGGATGGGCAGGACGGTCACAGCGGGGGTTTGCGTTCCCGCTGCGCCAGGTGGTGTGGGCCGCTATGAGTCCGAGTCGGGCCCGTACTCTTCGTTGCTCTTCATCAGTTCGGTGGCGATGGCGTTGGAGACCATCACGTCAGCCTCTTCGCGGATGTCCGGGTGGTCGGCGAGATAGGCGTCGAGCTGGTCGCGGGCCTTGCGTGCCTCGTGGTTGGCACGGTTGGAGGCTCTGTAGGCGGCGACGACGTTGTCGATCAGCTCCATGGCACGGCCCATGGTCGCCAGGCTGGGCGGCCCGACGAAGTTGCTGAGCGGGATGCCGAAGATCTCGGCGAAGCCGATGGCCTCATCGAGGTTGATCCGGCGCTTGCGGTTCTCGATGCGCCAGACCGCAGACGGGTTCATGTCGAAGCCGACGTCGTTCATGCGGTCGGACAACGTGGTGGTGCTCCAGCCGCGTTTCTCGCGCTCCAGTTTGACCCGCACAGCGGCGTTCTCCTCGCCGCTGAGGAGCACACCCTCAGGGCTTTCCTCGTCATCCGGCATCGCTCCCTCCTCCCGTTCGCTGCGTGTACCGCCGGTTGTGCGGCATGGAACAAGATTAGCATCCGTTCTGCGGATCGCATAGCACTATGCGATCCGCATAGTCCGTGGTACTGTAAAGCACCCCAGCAGACCGCACCGATCCGCTGAGGCATGCCTCCAACCAGCCACGACATACAAAAAGCCCCCCGGTGACCCAACACCGAGGGGCTCAGAGCGCAAACCTCACGCCGCCCATCCCTGAACGACTGAGTGCGAGCCCGGGATTGCCGTCCCATTGGCCCGCAAGCAGAGGAGCTACATGTCCAGTATGGACGATCCCGCCCAGCGCACGCCATCCCTTCCGAACACCGCCGTCCTATGGCCGCCGGTCGCCATACCCGGCCGCCCCGCCGAGCCCGTGCCGCCGCCGACAGAGGAGCCCGAACCTGCTCCACTGTCCGAAGGCGAGGCGGTGCTCGCGGAACTGCGGGAGCAGATTCGCCGCTACGTCGTACTGCCGAGCGGGGAGGCATTCACAGCCGTGACCCTGTGGGTTGCGGCTACTCACTTGCAGACGGCGTGGCAGCACGCTCCGCGACTGGCCGTCGTGGGGCCGGCGAAGCGGTGCGGCAAGTCGCGGCTGCTGGACGTGATCACCGAGAGCGTCCACGATCCGCTGATCACAGTCAACGCGTCGGCCGCCGCGGTGTTCCGGTCGATCACCGCCACACCGCCCACCCTGCTGGTCGACGAGGCCGACACGCTCTTCGGCTCCGCGAAGGTCGCGGAGAAGAACGAGGAGATGCGCGGCCTGCTCAACGCGGGGCACCAGCGCAACCGCCCCACCCTGCGGGTCTCCGGACCCAACCACGAGGTATCGAAGTTCCCCACCTTCGCCATGGCGGCCCTCGCCGGCATCGGCGACCTGCCGGACACGATCATGGACCGGTCGATCGTCATCCGGATGCGGCGCCGCAGGCCGGGCGAGAAGGTAGCGGAGTTCCGCACCTTCCGTGACACCCCGCCCCTCCACGCGCTACGTGACCGGCTCGTCGCCTGGCTGACTCCCCTGCACGCCGAGGCAATGGAACTGACACCGGCCATGCCGGTCGAAGACCGGGCGGCCGACACCTGGCAGCCGCTGGTGAGCGTCGCCGACCTCGCCGGCGGAGCATGGCCGGACCTCGCCCGCACCGCCTGCCAGATCATGGCCAAGCACGAAGCCGAGCACGACCAGGACCGCAGCAGCCTGGGCATCCGCCTCCTGGCCGACATCCGCCGCGCCTTCACCACCGAAGGCAACCCGCCGGCACTTCGCACCAGCCGACTCCTCGACATCCTCAACCAGGACGACGAGATGCCCTGGGCGGAGTACACCGCCCACGGACTGACCCCTCGGGGCCTGCAACTCCTGCTCAAGGAGTACGACATCAGCTCGGTCACCCGCCGCTTCCACGGCAACGTCCAGGCCCGTGGCTTCACCCGCCTGCAGTTCGCCGACTCCTGGGCCCGCTACTGCCCCGAGCCCACCCCCGAAACGGCGACCGGGGCCTGACCCGGCACGACCCGTCACGACCCGTCCCCGCGCAGGTCAGCGCGGTGACGAGTCGCGGTCCGGTGACGAGTCGACTCGTCACTACCGCCGCACCCGTACCGGCCCTGACCAGGCACGCGACGAGTCGTGACGGGTCCCCCGCCCTCAAGGCCACCTCAGCCACACCCGCACTCTGGAGCATTTCCCTTGCCCTCCCCCGCCATCACCACGGCACCGTCTGCCCCGCTGCCACTGGCCACCGCGATCCGCACGGGCGTATCGCTGCTGGCCGTGGCCGCCTTCGCACTGTCCTACGACGCACTGCGTCAGATGGCCGCCGCCAGCCACATCCACCGGGCGCTTACTTATGCCTTCCCACTCGTCATCGACGGGTTCATCGCCATCGGGATCGGCGCCCTGCTCATCCTGCGGACCGCACCCCTGTCCGCCCGCCTCTACGTCTCCGCCCTGGTCGGCGTCGCCACCGCCACAAGCATCTGGGCCAACGTCCTGCACGCCGTCCGCCTCAACCAGCAGGCCCGCCACACCAACCTCGCCCTCGACAACATCACCGTCGGAGTCATCTCCGCCATCGCCCCGCTCGCCCTGGCCGGAGCCGTCCACTTCTACATCCTCGTGGCCCGACGCCCCACAGCCACCGACCGCCACAACAGCGACGACCGCCACGAACCCGGTGCGGAACACACCATCGGTGAGCTCGCGCCGCCACACACCACGGACACGGACACCGATCTGCCGCAGCAGCCCGGTAAGCCGGGAGGCAAGCAGCCGAGCGTTTCCCTGGAGCAGGTCGTGGCCATCGGCCGCACGGCTCCCCTCGGGCGAGCCGGCCGTGCCTCGCGCCGCAACATCGAGAAGGCCGTCAGGGACCAGGGTTTCGGGATTTCCCGGAGCCGTCTGGACGAGGTCAAGGACCTGCTGCAGGCCGAACTCGACGCCGTCACCACAAGCACCGACTGAACCTCGCACCGCACGTCACCCCAGCCCGTTCCTCTCATGAATCAGCACGGGAGGAACAGGCCCTCTCCCTCCACCACCGCTTGCAGGAGCCCCCATGCACGGCCTCGACCACGAACCCTCGTCAGCAAAGCAGCAGATGACCGCCACCCCGGCATCAGGCGGAGCAAGGTATGGCGTTGGACCGTCCAAGGGCCGGTCCAACGCAGTGCCCGCCCCAGGGGTGACGGGGACACCTGGGAGCGAGGGCGCTCCCAGGACGAACGGCGGTGTGGTGCGGGCCGCTGAAGAAGCTGCGCTCCACCGGGTCGCCAGCCGTCGTGCGCGCCAGGACGTCCAGCGCACCGAGCGGGTCGATGTCCGCTACAGCGCGGAGGAGAAGAGCGAGATCAAGGCCGAGGCACATCGGCTCGGGCTGGCCGGCGCTCACTTCGTCGGGGCCCTGGTCATGACCCACCTCCACGGCGACTACGCGTTGCCCGACCGGCGCACTGCGACAGACGACTTGATCGACGAGCTGGCCGCGCTGCGTACGCAGGTCGCTCGGATCGGTACGAACGTCAACCAGATCGCCCACCGCCTCAACGCGGGCGGCGATCCACACCCTGGGGACAAGACAGTACTGACAGAGGCCGCGCGGGTTCTGCTCCTGGCCCGCCAGGCAGCCACAACGATCGACATCGCCGCCGATGTGGCCGCCACACAGCACCGGGCCATCTGATTGATCGCGAACATCGTCAAGCCCGGCCACAAGACCCGCGGCGTCCTGAACTACCTCTACGGACCCGGCCGTGCCAACGAGCACACCGATCCTCACCTCATCGCCTCGTGGGACGGCTTCGCCCCCGACCCCGGCCGTGACTCGGAGGCCACCCTCTCCCAACTCACCACAGCCCTCGACCTTCGCGTGAAGCAGGCCGGTGACAAGGCCCCGAAGGAACATGTGTGGCACTGCTCGGTCCGGGCCGCACCCGAGGACCGGGCCCTGTCGGACGAGGAGTGGGCCACCGTCGCCCGCCGCGTGCTCAACGCCGCCGGCATCGCTCCGGACGGCGACGCCGACGCCTGCCGGTGGGTCGCCGTACGCCACGCCGAAGACCACATCCACATCGTCGCCACCAAGGTCCGAGGCGACCTCCGCCCAGCACGAAACTGGAACGACTTCCTGCGCGCCGACCAGGAACTCGTCGCCGTCGAGAAGGAATACGGGCTCCGCCAGGTTCCGCGCGGAGACCGCACCGCCGCCAAACGCCCCACCCGCGCTGAGCAGGAGAAGGCCCGCCGCACGGGCAATGCCCGCACCTCCCGCGAGCACCTGCGCACCATCGTCCGCACAGCAGTCTCGGCGGCCACGACCGCAGCGGAGCTCTTCCAGATCATCGAGGGGACCGGTGCCCTCATCGACGTTCAGTACTTCCCGTCCGGCGACGTCCGCGGCTACAAGGTCGCCCTCAGCGATGACACCAACGCCCAGGGCGAGCCGGTGTGGTTCTCCGGCTCCACCCTCGCCCCCGACCTCTCCTATCCCAAGATCGCCGAACGCCTGACAGCCACCGAGACAAAACTGACGGAGCAGACTGGCACCACAGCCTGGCGGCGGTTCGCCATCGCCGTCGACCAGACGCCTGACCACCTCGCCCACGACGAGGACGAGGCAGGACAGGCCCACATCACCGTCCTAGCCGAGGCCCTCGACGCACTCCCTCTGGTAGCCCCTGTCGGCCTCCGGCCACAGCTCGTCCAAGCCGCCACCGTCTTCGAGCGCGCCGCCCGATCTCGCATCCCCGCCCAGCACCAGCAGGCTCAGTCCACCCGCTGCGCGGTGAAGGCGGTCCTGCGCGAGCCCGCCCCGCAAGACGGGGCCCTCCTCACGATCGTCCTCGACGCCCTCCTGCTCGCGGTCATCGCCGCCCAGCACTGGCATGGCACCCGGCAACACCACCAGCAGGCTGAAGCCGCCCGCCAGACCATCCCGCACCTCCGCACCGCCTACCGGGCCACCGCCACCGAGCCCCTGACCACGCTTCGGCAGCGCGGGGAACGGCTGGCTGAGACTCTGCGTCGGCGACAGGAAAATACACTTCGCCGGGCTCTTCCCGAGCTGGCCGAACAGATTCTCGCGGAGCCCGGCTGGCCGTCTCTCGCCGCCACCCTCGCACGGGCTGAAACCGTCGGCCACAAGCCCACAGCTCTCCTCACCCAAGCCACCGTCCGACGGGAAACCGACACCGCCACCAGCCTCAGCGAAGTCCTCACCTGGCGCCTCCACCGCCTCGCCGACCTGACCGCCGGCACCACCAGCAGCGCCCCGGCATCCCCGTCGGCCGCCTACCGCCAGACCAATACCCGCCAGCAGCGCCGCACGCGCTGAACCTCACCCCGAGGAGCCCACTCTGGCTCGCCGCCTGTGAGAGGTCTGGGCCCGAGGAACTCAGCCATCAGCCGGCAGAGGCAAGTTCCGCCACGCCTGCGCCGTTCCCTCAGGGAACGGCGCAGGCGTTCCCTCAGGGAACGGCGCAGGCGTTCCCTCAGGGAACGGCGCAGGCGTTCCCTCAGGGAACGGCGCAGGCGTTCCCTCAGGGAACGCCTGCCTTGTTCCTTTAGGGAACAGGCAGCTCCCGGGCAGGGAGCACAGCCTCCAGCACCCATGCTCAATGGCCCAGCATCCCCTCCACGCGCCACGACCTCCTCGGGGCCACACCAGTGACGATTGGGCAACAGAAACGCCGAGCACCAAAGCAGTTGTGCAAAATCTCCGACACCAACTAAAGTCAAAGCCGCACTGCAATGCTTCGATGCGTAGTCCGACCCGAGGAGTCGTCCGCATGAGTATGCCTTCGTCACTGTGGACGACCGACGTGTTCGGCGAGCAAGCAGCAGATACACGCTGCCGTGTCGGGCAGGGCCTTCGCAACATGCAGGCCAACGCACAGGCCGCGCAGGAACAAGCCGCCTCCCGCACCACCCGCGTCTACGGCACCAGCCGGTACGAGAACCAGTACGAGCGGCTTCAGGACGAACTGAAGCAGGTTCCTGGCGCCCGCGCGGTCAAGCCATTTGGCTTCTCCTACGAGCTGATGCTCATCGGCAAGGGGCTGATCTACCCGTTCCGGTACTCCAACACCAAGTCGGACGTACGTAGCGCACGCATCCCCAGCCAGTCCCGGCTGGTGCGGGAACTCTTCACGTTCGCACCGGCGCCGAAGCACACTCAGGTTCCGTTCGACCTCGACTTCGGGCCGACCGTCCCGATCGCCGAGCCGCGCGGCGCTCTGGCGACAGTCCCGGAGGACACCCAGCTGGTTCTGGTTCCCTTCGCCTGCAACGCCTCCGAGCTCCTTGAGGCGTACTGGGGCATCGCGGCGCTCGGGATGAACCGGCAGCTGGAGTGGGCAACCGATCCGGAGCCGCTCCACCTGCCGCAGGAGGTCACCTCGTACACGCTGCGCCCGATCAGCATTCCGGGCCAGGTCACGGCACACACCGGCTTCGCCGAAGGACTCGAACCCACCCTTACGCTGTCCTCTCGTACCGCCTCGGACCAGGCCCTGCACGTACCCGTGCAGACCGAGGCAGAACTCATTGAGGACCAGAGCAGCGAAGACGATGCGACCCACTAAGCAAGACCTCATTCCCGGTACGGAAGAACGAGGCGTCACGCCCCGCGCCGTCTACGACCTCTTCGATCCCACCCGGGTGACGCAAGCTCGCCGTCTGGCGGAGATGACGAAGAAGGACGTGGCGGCCGGGCTCGGGGTGACGCCTGCAGCCGTGGGGCAGTATGAGACAGGGGTGTCGAAGCCACGACCTGACTTGATCCCCCGGCTCGCAGAGGTCCTCGGGGTTCCCGTGACGTTCTTTTTGCTGGGGAGGCCGGCTAATCGGCTTGACGCTTCCATGGCGCATTTCCGAAGCCTGCGCAGCACACCGAAGTCCCAGCGGGAACGTGCGCTCGCGTTCGCCGAGCAGGTCTGGGAGCTCACATACGCGCTGGAACAGCGGGTTCAGTTGCCCCTCGTCGATCTGCCCGGCTTCGCCGGTGGGGAGGTCCATCCCGGCGAAGAGCTGTCCACCGACCCCGCTTCCGCTGCTCGTGAACTCCGCAGGCGTTGGGGCCTCGGCGACGGCCCTGTCACACATCTGGTGAGGCGGATGGAGTCCCACGGGATCGTGGTGGTCATGCCGCCTGCCAGCGATCCCTCCGCCGCGAGCGTGGACGCCTTCTCCACCCGCGCAGCACGGCCACTCGTCGTTCTGACCGCCGCCCGGGCCGACGACATCTACCGGCACCGGTTCACAGCTGCCCATGAGCTCGGCCACCTCGTGCTTCACGCCGATGCCACCGGTGACAGCCGTCAGGAGAAGCAGGCTGATGCCTTCGCCGCCGAGTTCCTGACCCCCCAGGACAGCATCCTGCCGTTCCTGCCGCGGCGAATGGATCTTGCACGCCTGGCCGAGCTCAGGGGGGTCTGGGGAGTCTCCCTCCATTCGCTCGTCTACCGATGCCGCGAGCTGGGGCTGATCTCCGACGCGACTGCCAGCCGGACGTACCAGCGTCTACGCGCTCTCGACGGCCAGCCGGGCTTCACCGCCGAATCCGTCTCGAACTTCCCTGGTGAACGGCCTTCACTGCTTGGCCGGGCCTTCGAGCTGGCTGCCAGCGAAGCTGGCCTATCGATCTCCCGACTGGCTCATGAGCTGGCGTGGACAAGCAAGAGGGTGCAGAACCTGCTGGACGTTCAGGAACAGAAGCCGGTGCTCCGGCTGGTCCAGTAGCAGCGCCGCTCGGCCCGAGGAGACGCGGCCGGGGCTCGCCTCCCGTTACTACGCCCAGGACGTGCGGCATCGAAGCGACGTTAAGCCAGGAGCGCGTACGGACGCCATCAGGGCCGACTCATCTCAGAGTCGGCCCTGATGGCGTGCTGACGTACTCAAAGGTTCAGAGCGATGCCTCGACTCCGAGGCTTCCCTCATTGATGGCTCCCCGTAGGACGTGGGTGATCTCCTCGGGCTTGAGGTCGATACCGTCGAGCCCCTCCGCGGTCAGCGGAATCTCCTCCAGCGCGTATTCACCGCGGCCTTCGGCGCTGAACTCGGGGCCGGTGCGGTCGTCGAAGGACCAGGTCGCGATGCGGGCGAGGTAGAAGAGCTGCCGCTCGTCGTCGGACTCCATCGTGTGGAGGAGGCGGATGATGTCGGCCTTCCCCGCGATCTCCTCGTGGATCTCCCGGTGGAGGGCCGCCTCCCGGGACTCGTCGCTGGGTTCGACGCCGCCGCCGGGCAGGACCCAGTATTCGGGGATGCCGGGCCTGGTGCGGCGGATGACCAGCATCGTGTCGTCGGCGGTGATCAGGACAGCGCGGACTCGTTCGATCATTTCGGTTTGTCTCCTTGCTTGTTGGTGGTCTCAGTGCAGCAGCCAGCCGCCGTCGACGTGGACGGACTGCCCCGTGATGAACGAGGCGGAGGGGCCCACGAGAAACGCCACCAAGGCCGCGACATCCTCAGGCCGGCCACGGCGCGGGACACACTGGCGCTTGATCTGGTCCTCCGGCCGCGCACGGTGCTGGGCGGGGAGGGTGTTCTCGGCCTCGACCTGGATGGCACCGGGCATGACGGTGTTCACGCAGATTCCGTGCGGGCCCAGTTCGCGGGCGAGAGAGCGGGTCAGTCCCAG
The DNA here is from genome assembly GCF_055568375.1 of Streptomyces sp. NPDC026062. Taxonomy (NCBI): domain Bacteria; kingdom Bacillati; phylum Actinomycetota; class Actinomycetes; order Kitasatosporales; family Streptomycetaceae; genus Streptomyces; species Streptomyces sp. NPDC026062. The sequence goes on along the minus strand of NZ_JBVHOQ010000024.1, from coordinate 19,907 downwards.
CAGCCCTGCCTTCGCAGTGCTGTACGCGACGAGGTTCGTCCGGCCGGCGCGGGCGTTGACACTGCCGATGTTCACGATCCGGCCCCAGCGGCGTTCGATCATGCCGGGGGTGAACACGTGACAAGTGCGGTAGTGAGCGGTGAGGTTCACGTCGAGGGAGTAGTTCCAGGCGCTCTCGTCGGTGTCCTGCCAGGCAACGCGGGGGTAGGAGCCCGCGTTGTTCACCAGGATGTCGACGGGTCCGATCTCGGCGCGGACGAGGTCGGTCATGGTCTGGACGCTGCCTGGATCGGTCAGGTCGGCGTTCACCGCGATCCCGGGGCTGCCCGCGCGCTCGAAGGCGGCGAGGAGGGCGTGGGCGTCGGGGTCCTGGCCGAGGTGGTTGACCGCGACGGTTGCTCCGGCGGTGGCGAGCGCTCGTCCGATCTCGGCGCCGATGCCGGAGGCCCCGCCGGTGACGAGGGCGGTGCGGCCCTGGAGCGGCCGGGTCTGGAGAGGAGTCTCAAGCAGGGGCAGGGACATTGCTGCTCCGTTCGCCGGGGTGGAGGTGAGGGGCCGGTGCGGTGGTGAAGAAGGTGTCGAGCGTCGTGTGCGGGTCCTGGCTCTCGGCTAGTTTGATCAGGACGAGCAGGAGGTCGTGCCCGGTCAGCCGGGAGGGCGGGATGACGCCGAGGACGCGCAGGGCGAGAAAGGCGCGGATCTCCTCCAGGCCACTGTCGTTCTCCCTGCGGAGGCCGTCCAAGGCGCGGGTGATGGCCGCAGCACGGCCGGGGCTGGTGTTCCAGGAGTACCGGACATCTATGTGCCGACTGGTCCGGTGCAGTTCCAGGTGCTCGATGCGCGGGCGGGAAAGGGGCAGCAGGGCGAGGCGGAGCGTGCGGGCGTACACGTCGGGCTGGTAGCGGGGAACGAGCCAGCCGCCCAGGGCCATCAGGTACCAGAGAAGGTTGGCGGCCTCGCCCGCGACGGTGTTGCGCCCGGCGAACTCGAAGTCGAGCCAGCACAGTGGGTCGGCGATGTTGGGCTCCGTGGGATCGCCCTGCGTGAGGACGGCGAGCCTGCGGCGATCGGGAGCCAGGGCAAGGCGGACATTGTCGATGGTGTCGGCGACGTTCAACGTCAGCGGTCTGCCGTTGGCAGTAAGGGTGAAGCCAGCCAGTTCCCGGAGGCTGAGGGTCGTATCGGTGTGGGGCAGGGCAAGTGACAGGTCGCGGCGCAGATACCAGCGGTCCAGTCGGCTACCGGGGCGAATGCGTTCGAGGTAGAGGTCCGGGACGCACTCGGCCAGCGGCACGCTCCTCCCGGTTTCCTCAGCCGCTGCTCGCAGGTCGGCACAGACCCCGTCCACGAGGCGGGCCAGACGGGGCTGGACGGCCGGATCGCGGTCGGCAAGGGCGATCACATCACCCATCAACAGCTCGCACCGGCCGTTGGCGAAAACGTCCTCGTAGGCGAGGAGTTGTCTGTCCGGTAGCGCGATCTGCCCGTGAAGGGCCGGAACCGCGATGCGGGAGGAGAGCTGTGCCCACCCCTTCGCCTCGACTTCGGCCCGCTCCCGGGTCGCCACTGGCTTATGGAAGACGCCCGTTGCTGCCATGGGCCGTCGGACGTTCGCGCTCACCGCGTCTCCCCAGGGAGGGTGTCCAGCCATGCCTGGAGAACGAGGAGTGCGAGCGCTTCGGCAGCGAGCGGCTCGGTGCGGGCGGTGGTGACCAGGCTCGTGTCCTGCTGCGTGGCGTCGAGGAGGACGGTGAGGGCGTCGCTGTCGGAGGGGCACTCGATCCCACTGAAGCGGAGCTGAATCTTCGCGAGCAGTGCGGTCACCTTGTAGAGGGCACGGAGGTCGGGGCTTCCCTTGAGGAACTGGCGGCGAATCTCGATGGCGGCCTGGATGCCGTCGCGCAGGCTTACAGCCACGTCGGTGGCCGCGTCCGGAGCGGGCAGAGCCAGGCCAGGGGTGGACCACAAGGGGACCAGCGACCCACTGCCGATAAGAGCGAGGACGTGAAGCAGTCGAGAGGTGATGGCGCCGGCCTGGCACTCGGCACGGGTCAATACGGTCATGCCCAGCTTGACCCCACCGAGCTCGTTCGCCAGATCCGCGAGGATCTGGCGCATCTCGTCGAGGGAGGAGGCGTCGGCCACGACCAGGACGTCGAGGTCGCTCCAGCCGTGCTGATACTTGCCCCGGGCACCGCTTCCGGTGACGGCCAGCAGATCGATCAACGGGCGCAGGCCGGTGGTCCGGTCAAGGAATTCCGCCAGATAGGACTCCAGGTGCACGGGGAGTCCGAGTGCGTTGACCGGCATTGTGGAGGGCTGGTGCTCCGGCCAGCGGCGGTTGAGCGCGATGCGGTCCAGCCGCCGCTCCAGCTCCAGGCGTGGCCCGTCGTTGCCGATGACCTCGTGCGCGATGGAGACGATCTTGTCCGCGCCTCGTGCGCATTTGACGAGGTCACGGTCGGCGACGTCCTGGGCCCCGGCGGTACCCCGCCGGGAGCGTGTGGCCTCGGAGGCGTCCAGGTAAGCGATGGTGAGGTGAGGTCCGAGCATCCGGGCGAGTTCGGAGGTCGAGTCGAAGTCGTGCAGCGACTCGATGCTCACGGAGTCGAGGAAATGGTGGGCCTGGCAGAAGCGGTCCAACGAGTCCACGATCAACTCGGCCTGCACGACCGATCCCAGCCGGTACGGGTCGTGAATCCCCGCCCGCCCGGCCGCGTCCTCAATGAGGTACCCGATCTTGAGGCGGGCGTGGCCGTGCTGGGTGCGCAGGTACTCGCCGGCCGTGCTCTTGCCGCTCTCCGACATCCCGCCCAGCGCGGTGACGTGCACTCCTGCCAGAGCCCTGCCGGGCACGTCCGGGTGCAGGGGCGCCAGGAGCCGGCGCACCTCGTCCTGGATGGCGACGGTCGGCCGATTGCTGATGCGGATCGCCATCGGGAAGCGTCCCTCGCCGACGAGGCGGTTGATCTGCTCATGGAGGTGACGTTGGTACGCCGCGTAGATGTCGGTGACGGTCACCTCGTGAGCCAGGCTCCGGCGGGTACCTTCCTCCGGGTCGTCGCAGTGCAGGAGGACGAGGGCGTGCTCGCCCTCCTCGGCGGCCCGCAGGTCGGTCTCGTACGGCGCAAGCAGGAGTCGGGCTCGGTCTGCGGCCTGCGCGGCGTCCAGGTCGTCTCGTACAGCGACCGTCGCGGCGACGGACGCCTCCAGCATCGGGATGCCCCGGTCCAACAGGCGCACCGGCGCGGAGAAGGGGTGCCGGGAGCGTTCCAGGTAGGAGGTGGCGAGGACGTCGGCGACCTCCTCGACCGGGCCGGTCTCGAACCACCAGCGGGCCATGCCGTCGGCCTTGATGGCGGTCCAGCGGGGGTCGTAGTGGTCGAGCGGGCCTGCTGAGGTCGCGGCCGGGCCCATGCGCCGGGCAAGGATTCCGATCTGTTTGGTCTTCCCGGTGTTGTCGGGGCCGCTGAACGCGACCGACACGGGGAGGGGATACGTGTCGCTGTTGTACGGACTGGACATCGGCTTCCCTTCACTGATGATGCGGAGCGGGTACGCCTGCGAGGGCGCCGTGAGCGCCCTGCGGCAAGGACTCGATGGGGCCCCGAGCCTCGAACCGAGGCGAGAGGCAAGGACGGGCCAGGGTGTCTATACGGGGCCGTCGGACAACGGAACGTCCTCGGAGCTGAGCATCAGCTGCGCCAACGGCACCTGAGCGGAGGAGTGCTCGGTGTGGGCCAGAAGTGCGACCATCGCGAGCCCGGCAGCTGTGCCGAGGGCCCACGCCCAGCTCAGGGCGGTCTCCAGCGGATCGGGTACATAGGAACGGCTCATCGGACCGCCTCTCGGACCGCGGAGCCGTGTGCCGCGCTGGGGTGGCGCGAGAGCGGGATCGTGCGGGTCCGTGCGTTGTCACTGCGCATCGCCACCGTCGGTTCCTCTCAACGTGTCCGGGCAGGCACCAATAGGCCCTGAACAGGGCCTATTCGAGCCAATCGGAGATCTGCGGGGTGATGTTCAGTGAACGACGGTCCGCACTCACGGGACAGGGCCCAGGATGTAGTCCTGCGTAATCCCGCGTAATCCAGGTGGAGAGGGTGACGGGGTGCCGAAGAACCCGGCCGTCGCGGAACTGATCAAGCGGGCTTGCCATGAACGAGGCTGGGGGCCATCGGAGTTGGCTCGTGCTCTCGGCCTCGCCGAATGCGGTGACCCGCGCCGCCTGCAGCGTCAGCACGCCCGGCGGTGGATAGAAGGCGAACGAACCCCCGGCCACTGGTGGCCCTACATCGCCCAGGTGCTGGCACTGGATCCCGAGGCGATCAACCTCTCGGAGCCCACGCCTGTGGCACCCCACACAGATACCGTTGCATCAGTCCTGCACCTGGGAAGGAGCGACGTGGAACGCCGGGAGTTCATCCTCGCCTCCAGCGGATACGCGCTGTCCGCACTCGGCCTGCCCGACATGGACAGCATCACCCGCCGAACCAAGACCGCCCTTCCCGGAGCCGTCCGCGTCGGCCAGGGCGAGGTGGCCGCCGTACGCCACATGGTCAAGGCCCTCGGCGACTCCGCCTCCGAACTCGGTGGCGGGCACGCCCGCCACCTGGCCGTCCGCTACCTCACCCAAGACGTCGCCCCTTGGCTGGAAGGCCACTTCACCGAAGCCACCGGCCGCGACCTGTTCGCCGCGACCTCCCAGCTCGTCCACCTCGCCGGCTGGATGGCACAGGACGAAGGCGACACCCCAGAGCTGCGCGGCCTCGCCCAGCGCTACTACGCGCATTCCTTCCGCTTGGCCGCCGAGGCCGGCGATCCGGAACTGTCGGCAACGGCTCTCCGGGGTCTCGCCGTCCAGTGCGTAGACCTCGGCTATCGCGCCGAAGCCGTCCAGCTCGGCGAAGCCTGCGTGGAGTACGGTCACCAGCTCGACAACCCGCGGGCCATCGCCTACTACGAGGCCACCCTCGCAAACGCCGCCGCCCAGGACGACGACCGCCGCATGGCGACCAAGCACCTCGCCCTGTCCGAGACCGCCATCGGCAAGCCGACCGCCGCAGCCGGCGACTCCTGGGCCGCCCACTACTCCCCCGGCCGCTGGGCCCACGAGTCCGGCATGATTCTCTCCCGCCTCGGCGACCTCGACGCCGCCGAGGAACACCTCCACCTCGCCCTCGACATCCACGGCCTCGACCGCCGCCGCACCCGCGCCATCGTCCTCGCCGACCTCGGCGGCGTCCGCCTCCGCCAAGGTGACGTCGACGGCGCCGTGGCCACCTGGAGCGACTTCCTCGACTGCGCCGACGGCATCCGCTCGGTAAAGGTTCAGGCCGCACTCCAGGACATGCGTGTACGACTGCGTCGCTACAGCGGAGTCCCGGAGGCCCAGGAGCTCCGCGAACAGGCAGCCCGCGTCACGGGCTGAAGCCCTCGCGTCACACCACAGCACCGCCTCAGCCCATATCTGATACCCAGTTAGTATTCCACCACGACATCAGTCGATATGTGGAGCTTGGGGGGACAATGCTCAACGTAGCTCGCATACTTGACGCTACATGGAAAAACCACTATAAGGGCCGCTATCTGGAAGAACTTCCAGATGTCATCGGCCTGGACGATATCTCACGCTTCTGGCCGTCTCTGCACAACGCGATCAGGGACGACCTCGCGCAAGATAAAACTCGGATCCGAAGCATCGAGATTATAAATCTCCCTAAAGATCCGGTCTCAGTTCGCCCACTAGTGCGTTTTTCAATTCGCGACAGAATCCTCTACGAGTCCCTCGTTTTCGGGTTGGCTCACTCCGTAGACAAAGAAATCTTCCCTTCTGTCTATAGTTACAGATGGAATCGACTCAGCTTTACGTTCCGCGATCCAATCAAAATGTGGCTGCGAATGCAAAAGGCGGCCTCTCGACATTTGATCAAAAATCCGAATCACTATGCGGCAAGAACAGACGTAACATCCTTTTACGAGAGCATCCACCTTGAGACCCTCACAGAGGACCTAGAGGCCGCAACCGGTCAGGTCGAGTGGGTCAATAAGCTCCGAATATATTTGGATTCTTTTCAATCTTTCCATAGCGCATGGGGAATTCCGCAGGGATCCGATGCATCCGGTATTTTGGCTAACCTGTACCTGCTCCCCGTCGATGAATTGTTGCGCCGCAGGGGCGTGCGCTCCCTAAGGTACTCAGATGACATGTACCTATTCGGGTCAGATTTTTGGGAGCTCAGAGATTCACTCCTGCAGATAAATGACGTCCTACGCTCACGACGCCTGAGCATGGCAACTCAGAAGACAGACATAATGAACACATCAAGTGCGATCAACTATTTCAGCGACGCCGAAAAAGATGCCATTCAGTACGGGATAGCCGTTGGAAACCCCGGCAGATCCGATCTGGTTCGCAAATATTTCGATACCGTACTGGAACGGGACCAAATTTCCGTCCGAGATCTTCGATTTGCCATTAACAGGCTTAAGCGACTGAACGACGACTACGCCCTTCCTTGGGTCCTAGATAATGCCACTAGGCACCCTCACATGTCTAAAGAAATCTTTGCTTACATGGCAAAGTTCATTGATGGAAGAGATGGCGAGGTTGCCACCAAACTAGCTTCCATGATGAGCAGCGGCGAGATCTCACCGTACCCGTACTCGCAGTTCCAGGTTCTTCGAATGGCCCTGAAATATGGCATCAAGGACGCCCGAATAATTGACGCCGCATGGCAAATTCTGGAAGACAAAAACAGAGGAAGCTTGCCCCGCGAATTTGCGGTGCGCTACATTGCCCGATCGGGAAGCCTATCCAGCGGAATGCTAATGAAGCACCGATTCGAGAACGAGCAAGAGGACTCGATGAGACGTGCCTTGATGGTCGGGATGTACGAATCGGGCTACTATCCCAAAAGACTCTTCACTTCCATCGCCCAGCATAAAGATGCACTCGGCCTAACTGCTTCCTATCTCGACACGTCTCCAAAAGTCCCAGTGATATGAAAGGCAGTCATGATGACACCAGCTCCATCTCCTTCCGTGGGCCTTCTCACCACGTTGAGCACTGATGCGAATTACAGTGCCCAGTCCTACTTCGAGGCAGCGAAATCTGCCGACTTCTGGAGCCGCATCATAGTCTTCTTGCCGGCGCTCGTTGCCGCACTGGCCGGAATGATAACCGCCTTTTACTCAATAAAGATTGGCGGCCCCGTATCTGCCGTTTCTGGAGCTGTTGCGGCTACCGCCGCATTCATCGGATCAGGGAAGCAAGCCAGCTCCTACAGGGAGTCGGCTCGAAAATACACGAATCTGAGGCACGCTGCGCGCCTGGAGATCGCAATGTCTCAGTCTAAAACTGAGCCAGAGCTAGAGAAGGTTGTGCGGGACCTCTTCGAACGCCGTGAAGCCATCGTCTCAAGCGATGAGCCCGTTCCTAATCGCTTTTTCGATCGCGCCTCGAAGAGAATCGACGCTGGGATCACCTCGTATAGCCAAGATGATGAGTGACACACCTTCCCCAACCGCATGGGCGCATTGCACTTGCCTACCGCAGACAACGGGCAAAACCCTCTTTCTCTGCGCACCTACCTGCTCGAATCGCCGGGTGAAGGACGCACCCGACCCCCACTGTGCCCACGCAGTCGACCTGACCACCTGGTTACGACCGGCCACACCGCACCAGGCCGCCCTCAGAGCTGGGCCTGCTGCGTCTGCCGCCGGCCCATCGGAGCAACCTCATCCTGATAGTCGCCACCCGGCGATCACCATCGGCCACGCAGCCCAGACCGGACGCCCGTCCGGGCGGTTGTCCACACGGGAGCTCGTGCCACAACGTGCCAGTGGGGACGGTAAACAGCGGTCACCAGGGGGCTGACGAAGCAGTCGGGCCAATGCCACCGGTGCGCGTTCCTGCAGGTCAGACGCTATTCACGAGACCAACCACCGTTGATTCCCAAGCTCAGAGCGCGAGTTCGATTCTCGTCACCCGCTCCATGAAAAAGCCCCAGGCCAGCGGCCGGGGGCTTCTTTGTTGTCTGGCCCACGGTATGTCTACCGTGAGCTGTGCTCACGGCGCCCTGGTGTGCACTGAGAACGCCGGAACTGTCACCCAGCGCGGTGGCCGCGTGGGACAGGCTGTCCGCCGCCGGTGCTCCTGGCCTCGCTCAACCTTCACGCCCCCGCCGGCCGAAAGCAGCCATGGCCGACGGAACTGCCGATCCGTGCGCGGGCGTGGTGTTCTACGGTGTTCGGGACCGATCGGCGGATGGTGAACGGGGGCTTCATGGCCGAGGGGACAGTGCTAGCGGAGCGGATAGCGGACCAGCGGGCCGGGGTGGGTGATCCGCGGGCGCTGCTGGGGGAGTTCCGGCGGGCGTTGGTGCTGGTGCCCATCGACGGCGGCGGGTTGTGGACCGCGGAGTCCGGCGGAGTCCGCTGGGTGTGCGGGTTCACGGACGAGGTGGCGTTGGCCCGGTTCGCTCAGGCGCGGAACGCACTCGACGGTGGCGGGGGCGCCGGGCGGTCGTGGGAGTTCGCGGAGTTGCGGGGTGCACGGTTGCTGGACGAGATCGTTCCGGCGATGGGGGTGCCGGCGGGGGTCGCGGTGAACATCGCCGACCCCGACGGGTCAATGTTCTTCCCGCCGGTGGCGGGGATCGTTCCGGATGCGGTCGCCATCGACGAGCAGGACGCGGAGGCTTCGGCTGTCGTACCGGGCCACGGTGAAGGGCAGGGGCGATGAGCGGCGGCGGTGCGGGGGATCTGCACATAGATCCGGCGAGCGTCAAGAAGATCACCAGTGGTCTGCGGGCGGCGGTGGACGAGCTGGAGGAGATCGGTTCCGGCACCGGGGCGGTCCTGGGCAAGGGGGTGTCGGGCCTGTCGATGACCGGTATGGAGGCCGGTCACTATGGGTTGTCGGTGACGTTCGAGGACTTCTGCGAGCGGTGGGAGTGGGGGGTCCGGGCGCTGGTCCAGGACGCCAACGCCATCGCGGCGAAGCTGTGCCTGTCCGCCGGGGTCCTGTGGGAGGAAGAGAAGTACATCGAGGGCACGCTGAAGATCGTGGTCAACGCCGGTGTGGGCAATCCGAACGCGTCCGAGGCCGACATCGTCAAGCAGGGCTGGGGGGACGTGCTCACCCCGGACTACCTGAGCCCCGACTACAGCCCCGAGTCGTTCCAGCGGGCCGCGGACGAGGCCGGGCAGACCTGGAAGGACACCGGCCGGGCACTGGTGACCGAGGGCAACGGCGGCCGGCAGAGCGACCTGATGAACAACCTGCTCGGCATCGACCAGGAAACGTTCGACCGGTCGGTGGACGAGACGTTCGGGCCCTCGCCCGAGGAGCGGGCCCGGCAACAGCAGCAGGACAACGGGGGCAACTGAACCATGGGACTCGGGGATCTTGTCAGCGATCTGACTCCGGACGTCATCGAGGACGCCGTCGAGGACGGCACGAAGTGGGTCGGTGATCGGGTAGAGGACGCCGGGGACTGGACGGCCGACCGGCTAGAGGACGTGGGCTGGGACTCCGGCGCGGACTGGGTGCGTGAGCAGTCGCGTTCGGTGGCGAACCGGATGGGCGCCGAGGTCGAGGAGATGGACCTCGGGCAGACCGAGGACAAGAAGAAGCTGATCTACGGCAGCCCGTCCGAAATCCGCTCGACCGCCACGCACCTGAAGAACCTGCAAGGTGCTCTCGACAACGTCGGCGGCGGGCTCAAGGGCCTGGACGCCTCCGAGCTCAAGGGCAAGACGGCGGACGCGTTCCGGGACTCGGTCTCCATCGAGCCGCCGAAGTGGTTCAAGGCCTCCGACGCCTTCGAGAAGGCCGCAGGGGCGCTGGAGTCATTCGCCGGGACGGTCGAATGGGCCCAGGGCCAGGCCCAGTTGGCGATCGACAAGTGGAAATCGGGCACCAAAGCCTCCGAGGAGGCGATGGACGCCCACAAGGAAAAGTGCGACACGTTCAACAAGGCCGTCGACACGTACAACGCCCTGCCCGCCGACAAACGCGACCCCGCCACCCTGCCGCCAAGGCCCGGCGAGTTCACCGACCCCGGCAAGGCCCGCATGGAGGAAGCACAGCGACTCCTGGCGGAAGCCCGTACGCAACGCAACACCGCAGCCGAGACCGCCCGCACCGCGGTGGCCGCCGCGCGCGACGCCGCGCCGAAGAAGCCGAGCTACGCCGAGCAGGCCATGGACGGGCTCGCCGAGACCCAGATCATGAACACGCACTTCGTCGGCGGGATCGCCAAGGGCACAGCCGGGCTCCTCAACTTCGTACGCACCGTCAACCCGATGGACCCGTACAACCTCACCCACCCCGCCGAGTACGCCCTCGCGCTGAACAACACCGCCGCCGGACTCGTCCAGGTCGCCAACGACCCCTGGGGCACCGGCAAGCAGATGGTCACCGACTTCATGAAGGACCCGGCCGAAGGACTCGGCCGCCTCGTCCCCGACCTGGTCCTCACCGCCGCGACCGGCGGCGGAGGCGCCGCAGTCAAGGGAGCCCGGACCGCGAAGGAACTCGCAGACCTCGCACAGGACGCGAACAAAGCACGCCGCCTCATCGACGACGCCCCCGAAGGCACCCACAACCGCCCCGACCTGGAACGCACCACCAAGGACACCGACCCGGTCGACCTCGCCTCCGGCCGCATGTTCCTGCCCCAGACCGACATCGTCCTGCCCGGCGTCCTTCCGCTCGCCTTCACCCGCCGCGTCGAATCCGGCTACACCGCAGGCCGCTTCTTCGGCCCCTCCTGGTCCTCCACCGTCGACGAACGCCTGGAGATCGACGCCACCGGCGTCATCCACCTCACCGACGACGGCCGCCTGATCACCTACCCCCACCCCGTCCCCGGCCTTCCGACCCGCCCCGAAACCGGCACCTCACGCAGCACCCTGGAACGCGACGCATACGGCGACTACACGCTCACCGACCCCGACACCGGCCTCATACGCCACTTCGACGCCCCGCCCGGAACGGAACCCGGCGAAGACGGTAACGCCTGGCTCGGCGAGATCAGCGACCGCAACAACAACACCATCACGTTCGACCGCACCGACGACGGCACACCCCTGGCACTCGTCCACTCCGCCGGCCACCACCTGAAGCTGGCACTGGCAGACGGACTCGTTACGAGCCTGGCGCTTACCCCCACGACCGGCGAGAACGGACTCACGACCGCCGACCCAACCGCGGCCCTCCCCCTGCGCACCTACGGATACACCGACGGCAACCTCACCAACGTCACCAAACCGTCCGGCGCCGCCCTCACCTTCGCCTACGACGAACGCCGCAGGGTGACAGCGTGGATCGATTCCAACAACAGCCGATACAGCTACGCTTACGACGACCGGGACCGCGTCGTTGCGGAGGGTGGTGAGGCGGGCCACTTCCAGCTCACCCTGACATACACCGAACCCGATCCGTCCACGGGCAACCGGACGACTACCCTCACCACCGCCGACGGCCGCTCCACCCGTCATCTCGTCGACAGCAGGTGCCGGGTCCTGGCCACTACCGACCCGTTGAGCAACACCACCCGCGACACCTTCGACGCCCGTGGGCACCGGCTGACGCACACCGACGCGCTTGGGCACACCACCACGCTGTCTTACGACGAGGAGGGCAGAGTCTCCGGGATCACGCAGGCGGACGGCGCCCGTCTCCGCGTCATGCGGGACCGGCTGGGGCACGTGACCGAGCTCGTGGAACCGGACGGCTCCCGACGCCTGCAGGAATTCGACGACCACGGCAATCGCACGGCGGTCACTGATCCCGGCGGCAGCACCGTCCGCTACACCTACGACACGGCGGGCCGGATCACCTCGGTCACCGACGCACTGGGGAACGTGACCAAGGTCCGCTGCGACCCTGCCGGATTGCCTGTGGAGATCATCGACCCGCTCGGTGGCACCACCCGCTACGACCGGGACTCTCTGGGCCGCCCGGTGCGCGTCACCGACCCACTGGGAGCGGTCACCCTCCTGCGCTGGAACCTCAACGGTGAACTCGCAGAGCGCACCGGCCCGGACGGCGGCACGGAGTCGTGGACCTACGACGGCGAGGGCAACCGACTCACCCATACCGATCCCATCGGCGGAACGAGTCGTTTCGAGTACACCCACTTCGATCTCCTGGCGGCCCGAACCGATCCCGACGGAGCCCGGTACGAGTTCACGCACGACGCGGACCTGCGCCTCACCCGGGTCACCAACCCGCAGGGACTCACCTGGACGTACGCCTACGACCGCGCCGGCCGACTGGTCTCCGAGACCGATTTCGACGGCCGCACCGCGGGTTACACCGTCGACGCGGCCGGGAGGATGGCAGCCTCCGTCACCCCGCTCGGGGAGACCGTCTCCTACTCTCGCGACGCCCTCGGCCGCGTGATCCGCAAGGACGCAGCCGGCCGGGTGACCACATTCGCGTACGACCCCGCAGGACGGCTGGTGCAGGCGAACGGCCCGAGCACCGAGCTGATCTACCAGTACGACCAGGCCGGGCGGGTGAAGACGGAACTTGCGGACGGCCGTGCCACCACGTACGCGTACGACGCGCTGGGACGGCGCACCCGCCGGGTCACCCCCACCGGCCGAAGCACCACCTACGGGTACGACGCGGCGGGCCGGCCCGCTGAACTGACCTGCGGTGAACGGCGCATCACCTTCGCCCACGACTCTGCCGGCCGGGAACGAGAACGCTCCTTCGGCGGCGCCCTTACCCTCGCCTCCACCTGGGATGCGGCGGGCCGACTCAGCACCCAGCACCTTGTTGGCCGCGACCGCACCACGCTGAACACACGCGCCTACGCCTACCGCACCGACGGGTACCTCACCGGTCTGGACGACAGCCTCAACGGGTCCCACCGCTTCGACCTGGACGGCGCCGGCCGCGTCACCCGGGTCACGGCTGCCGACTGGAACGAGGCGTACGCCTACGACGCCGCCGGCAACCAAACCGCCGCCACGTGGCCCTCATCCCACCCGGGCCACGACGCCACCGGTCTCCGTTCGTACACGGGAACCACTATCACCCGTGCTGGGAACACGCGGTACGAGCACGACGCCGCCGGCCGCATCACCCTGCGCCAAAAGGCCAGACTCTCCCGCAAGCCCGACACTTGGCGCTACGAATGGGACGCGGAAGACCGCATGACCGCCGCCACCACCCCGGACGGCTCTCGATGGCGGTACCACTACGACCCGCTTGGCCGCCGAATCGCCAAGGAGCGCCTCGGTGACGACCACCGGACCGTGGTCGAGGAGACCCGCTTCACGTGGGACGGCACCACCCTCTGCGAACAAGTCACCACCGCAACCGGACTGCCCCGGCCCATCGTCCTCACCTGGGACCACCAAGGGCTCGGCCCCCTGGCCCAGACCGAACGCATCCTCTCCGCCGATTCCTCCCAGCACACAGTGGACGAACGCTTCTTCGCCATCGTCACCGACCTGGTCGGCGCACCCACCGAACTCGTCGACGAAACGGGTTCTTTGGCCTGGCACACCCGAACCACCCTCTGGGGCACCACCACCTGGGCCAGGCGCAGCACCGCGTACACGCCTCTCCGATTCCCGGGCCAGTATTACGACCCCGAAACCGGCCTCCACCACAACCACCACCGGCATTACGACCCGGAAACAGCCCGCTACACGACACCGGACCCCCTGGGGCTGGCCCCGGCCCCCAACCCGTCGACGTACGTCCACAACCCACACACATGGTCCGACCCCCTGGGCCTGGCACCTCGTTGTCTGAACGACACAGGGCGGGAGGGCAAGGATGTCAACGAGAACTTCGTGCCGGGCTCGGCCGAGGGCCAGCGGCTCGCCGAACAACTGCGCAGAGAATCAGCCGGCTCCATCTTCAATGAGAACGGCTGGCTCACGCCCGATGCTATCGCCGACTCACGGCGGGTGATCGATGGAGAAAAGATCGGCAACCCCGCAGTGCGTGAGGCCATGACGTCGGACGGAAGCAATCTCAGCGACTGGGGTAAATACACCACCAGGACGCACCAGTCACCTTACGGGGACTTCCAGGTGCATTATTATTACAATCCCGAAACGGGGCGGGTTTTGAATTACGACTACAAGGTAATCATGAACAGAAGGTAAGGCGCATGCGCGTTCGAGTGAACATCGACAACACCACGGACCCCAAAATCACACAGGGGATCGCCACCCTCACTAATGGACATGAGTACGCGGTTCTCGAAATCTCCACTCGTTTCAAAATGGCCAGCTCTTTCCGCATCGAATTCATTGAGGGCGGGCTGAGGCAGTCCGCGCTCTTCGACACCCGAATTTTCACCGTCACTTCCCACTCTCTGCCGCCGACCTGGCGATACTTCCAGCTCGAATCCGGATCCTTCTCCCTGTGTCCAGAATCTTGGAACGAGGCCGGTTTTTGGGAGGCCTACTACGACGGGGATCCGCGAGCAATCGAGATGTACGAACGCGAGCGGGCGGTAATCCTGGCCCATTCGTAGAAGTACGTTCGCGGGACGGACGGGACCCCGGGCACGCCGGTCTTCGGTATGTACACTCCGAAATCCCTCCCCGACCGGGCGCGAGGACGCCGGGGACTGGACGGCCGGCCGGAGGACATGGGCTGGGACTCCGGCGCGGACTGGGGTGCGTGAGCAGTCGCGTTCGGTGGCGGACCGGATGGGCGTCGAGGGCCTGCGCGGGCCACGCTTCGACACAGCGGTGCGGACGATGAAGTACCAAGCGTTCACCCGCTCCATGGAAAAGCCCCAGGCCAGCGGCCCGGGGCTTTCGTGTTGCCCAGAATCTCCACGCGTATCACCGCCGTCGGCGGCTCCCGGGAGGAGGATCTGTCTGATTTCGCCGCCGAGGTGGCCGCTTCCCGGCTTCCCGATGCGGCGCGGTTCAGTGATTTCGCCGCCGCGCTGACCTGGGACGCCGCACTGACCATGCTCGCCTCCGCGCTGCCCGCCGACTCCCCCAGCGTGGTGGTCCTCGATGAGATGCCTTACCTCGTACGCGAGGACCCGAGCTTCGAAGGGACACTGCAGAAGGCATTCGACCGGACGTTGTCGAAACTGCCCGTTCTGCTCATCCTCATCGGCTCCGACATCGCCATGATGGAACAGCTCAACACCTACGGGAGGCCCTTCTATCAGCGGGGCACCGAACTGGTGGTGCCGCCGTTGAATCCGGCAGAGGTCGCCGCGATGCTCGATCTGCCGCCCGCCGACGCCTTCGACGCCTACCTGATCTCCGGCGGTCTCCCGCTCATCCTGGAGGAATGGCCACAGGGCGCCGGACTGTGGGACTACCTCGAACTGGCCCTGCGCAGGCCGACCTCCGCCCTGCTGGTCAGCGGCGAGCGGTCCCTGGCCGCCGAGTTCCCCGCCGAGGCGCAAGCCCGCACCGTCCTGGGCGCCATCGGCCACGGCGAACGCACCTTCACCCTGATCGGCAGAGCCGCCGGCGGCCTCAACCCCAGCTCGGTATCCCGCTCGCTGGAGCTCCTCACCTCCCGCCGCATGGTCTCCGCGGAACTGCCCCTCTCCACCAAACCCAGCCGTGAAACCCGCTATCGCATCGACGACCCGTACCTGCGCTTCTGGCTCTCCTTCATCGGCCCCGGCATCCCCGCGATCGAACGCGGCCGGGGCGACCGCGTCCTCGACACCATCCGCGCCAGCTGGACGTCCTGGCGGGGCAGGGCCATCGAGCCCGTCATCCGCGAAGCCTTGTGGCGACTGGGCTCCGACGACGGGCAGCTACCTGCGGACACCGATGCCATCGGCGGCTACTGGACCCGCACCAACGACCCGGAGATCGACATCGTCGGCGCCGACCGCGCCCCCATCGCCAAGAAGATCACCCTCGTGGGTTCGGTCAAGTGGCTGGAGAAGAAGCCCTTCGACAACCGCGACCTCGCCCGCCTCATCACCCACCGCTCACAGCTCCCCGGCGCCGACGACACCACCCCCTTGCTTGCCGTCACCCGCAACGGCTGCACCGCCGACGTCCCCACCCTCACGCCGGAGGACCTCCATGGCGCCTGGACCTGAATCTGTGACAGGCCGTGCCACTACGTGCCAGTAGGAGCGGTATGGAGCGGTCACCACAGGTGCCGATACGACACTCGGATCCGGGAAGCATGACCTTGTTCCCGCAGTTCAGGCGGCACATTAGGGTCCGAGTGCCAAGTGATTCCCAAGCTCAGAGCGCGAGTTCGATTCTCGTCACCCGCTCCATGAAATAGCCCCAGGCCAGCGGCCCGGGGCTTCCTCGTATGTGGCACCTTGTCACCGTCCGGTCGGCTTCTCCGGCCTCTCCCTGGATAATCGACGTACGGCATCACAGCCCAGCCTTTCCGATCTCAGCCGTGCCAAGATCGCCCGGCGCGCG
This sequence comes from Streptomyces sp. NPDC026062, assembly GCF_055568375.1. Taxonomy (NCBI): domain Bacteria; kingdom Bacillati; phylum Actinomycetota; class Actinomycetes; order Kitasatosporales; family Streptomycetaceae; genus Streptomyces; species Streptomyces sp. NPDC026062. Next base: position 3,497 of record NZ_JBVHOQ010000024.1, on the reverse strand, counting down.
CCCGCAGCGCTCTCCGAGCTCGCCGGCCCCGAGCACGGCACAGTGAGCCTGCCGCTCCACCTGGCATGGTCCGGACTGACCACGTTCGACCTTGACCAGCCACGTCTACGGATGAGCTAATACCGCATCGCCCTGGCCGAGGGCCAGCACGACGATCCGATCCAATACCTCAATCGCGGCCTTCTCGTCAGCCTGTGGCCTACACTGCGCACGCTGATCAGCCGTGATGTCCGTGAAGTCTGGGAACGCTCATTCGACGAGCTGGCTCACAGTACCCAGGCCGCTGCGTGAACCTCACCGGTCTGCACCGTCGCCTGCTTGCAGACGTGCTCGCCGTAGGTGGCGCATATCCTCTGGCGCTTACCGGTGGCTACGCAGTCCAGGCGCACGGTCTGGTCGATCGGCTCAGCCAGGACCTCGATGTCGCGACCGAAAACCTCGAGTGCATGGACAACATTGCGACTGCCATACGCATCGGCTTGGAGCAGCGTGGGGTGGCAGGTCAGTGCTCTGGAAGCGGACCCGCTGTCCGCGCGCCTGATCGTCACCGACCCTGTCAGCCGTGAAGAGTGCGAGGTCGACATCCTCAAGGAAGTACTCTGGCGGCCACCCGTAAACACCGAGCACGGCTTGGTGCTGTCCCTCGAAGATGTCGTGGGCACGAAAGTCCGCGCCCTGGCCGACCGCGGACTCGCCAGGGACCTTATCGACGTGCAGGCCGCCACGGGCCGTAGGAACCCCGGTCGAACTCGAGGAACTCGGACGGCGCCACGCCCGGGACTCCTTCGATCTCAGCGAGCTCCAAGCTCAGCTGGGTGGAGCCGACTGGATCGATGACACCGAATTCGCCGCCTACGGACTCGACGACGACGCGATCGCCGGGCTACGTCAGTGGGCACAGACCTGGGCCGACGACATCGGGGAACGACTTCACGAGCTCGCGTCCCCGCACAAAGGCTGATGGCTCGCCGAATGCCGACTACGCGAGAGGGGGCTGATCGCCCCTCGGCCGTCGTGCCCCATCCGTGCCCTGCGGAGCACATCAGCGGTCAAGTGCGGCTCCCAGAGACCTCGCCGACCTCACCTGGACCGGGCAAACATGCAGGTCAGGGCGACTGCGCCAGTCCAAGAACCATTGATTCCAAAGCTCAGAGCGCGAGTTCGGTTCTCGTCACCCGCTCTTTGATGTAGGCCCCGGTCGGAGACCGGGACCTACATCGTTGTCTCAACACGTTCAGGAACCGCGCACCACCTCAGCACCCCCTGTCCCGTCCTTCCGCTGGTCGCACCACTCTTCGCGGGTAGCCCGTGGCTCCGGTCCAACCCGCCGACAGCCTCACGCTGCCACTCGTGGTCCGCATGCTTGTGGATCGGCACGGCTCTCTCGTTCGACTACTTCTGGGCTACATCCGGTCGGGCCGGCCGGCGGGCCGACGCTTCCGACACGTCGAGACCGGCGCACCGCCCGATTGCCGCTCGCCGGCCGACTCAGGAGTGCTCGAAGCGCGCGCTTCCAGGGACGCGCTCCGGTCGCAGCTGTGCCTCAGGTCAGAGCGCCGAGGTGTAGGCAGCGAAGAACGGTGTCTTCACCGGCGCTCCGCCGGGGTCGAAGCACGCCACGTAGAGCCGGACGGAACCACTGGTCCTGTCCCAGGGCCTGTACAGGCCGCAGTAGTCGGCGCTGCTTCCGTAAGCAGTGACTTGGGCGGTGTCCGACGGGACGGCCACCGACGGCATGGTGACCGTGAAGGGCGCTCCCGAGCCGCCGAGGCTATTGGTGGCTCCGCTGGAGTTGTAGTTGGTCAGCGCGGGCAGCGACCCGTTGTACCAGAGGTACCCGAAGGACTTCGGCGGAAAGGCCGGACCGTGTACCGCTCGCAGATAGGAGTAACTCAGAGTCCACTCGGTGTCGTACGGCTTGTTGGACGCGTCGTAGCAGGCAACGATCACGGTCTGCCCCGCCGTCCCCGGTGTCCAGTCGGACACCTTGCACCGCGCTCCCTGCTTCGGGTCCACCGCGGTGACCTGGAGATCGCCAGCGTAGCTGGACAGCCCGAGAGAGGGCAGCCACGCCTTCCAGATGCCCGTCGAGCCTTTGCTCACCGCGTTGGCGGAGCCTGCGGAGTTGTACTGGGTGAGGACGGTGCCGCTGCTGTCCGAGTTCAGGTAGCCGTACGAACCGGAGGGTGTGGTGGGCAGTCCACTGCTGCTCGTGTAGAGGACTGTGAAGGTGGAGTTGTCCGGTGCACCGCTGGGGAGGTAGCAGTTCACGTACACGTCTTGACCGGGTCCCACGGTCTTCCAGTCGGCGATCTGACACCAGTGGGCAGCGCTGTTCACCGCGGTGGCGTGGGCAATGCCATCCGGTCCGCCGATCAGCGGGAAGTGCACCACGTACGACCCGAGACCGATCTGGTCGACCTTGACGGGATTTACGGAGGGGGAGGCCCAACTGCCCCACTGGCGCGAGGGGTCGGGTGCGTAGCCTGCGGGCGGTGTCGCGTTGTCCAGGTACGCGAAACCCCAGCGGTCGGGCACAGCGGCGCGTGCGGGGCCGGCTGCGGGTAGAGCTGCGGCCAGAAGAGCGGCCACCATGCCCAGAACGAGCATCACGGCCCGGACGGGTCTGCTCGACAGACGTGAGGTGCGGACGTGCATGGGCGTGCCTCCTGTTGATGAGGTCGGTACTGCCTGCGCGATCCGGTGCTTGAGTGCGATTGCCCGACACGTACCGCGGGGCCTGGGCTCAGCCCTCCTGCGGCTTCTCAGAACGGCAGGGCGTACACCCCGGCGGCGTGCAGCGGGTCCGAAATTCGATACTCAATGTCCCAGAAGTACGGCCCGGCAGAACGCTGTCGGCCAGCCGTTTCGGCGCTCGCCTCACCTGCCGCTCGGGCACGGAGGCTCACTCTGTTCGCCCGGTGCACAGGGCAAACCAACAGTTGAAGCCGCTGTCATGCCGACTGCTCTTTCTCGTCGCCCCTCCCGCCTCACCTGCCTCTGTACACAGCGCAGCCGGGCCTGTCCGGAACCCGCCTGCATCCGGTCGACACCTCCACCGCAACCGCCGCCACCCCACGCCCCCGATCCGAGCCCGGCCTCCCCCGGTCTGGTCCCGACACCGATCGCGGTGACCCACATCGATACCCGACGCCCTGGCCTCCCGGTCGACAACACCAACCAATGTCGCCTGGACCTGCATCCGGGACCGGCCGTGCCACTTCGTGCCAGTCAGAGTGGTTGACAGCGGTAAGCAGCAGCACCCACCAGGGGTCGAAAGATGCTGTGCGACTGCGTTTTGCAGGTCAGGTCACACAGGGAAGACTGAAGACAGGGTGATTCCCAAGCTCAGAGCGCGAGTTCGATTCTCGTCACCCGCTCTTTGATAAAGGCCCTGCTCAATGAGCCTCTTCGAGTTGGCCCCCGATCGGGTGATGGGCCGTGAAGTGCAACGAGCGAGGCCCCCGGGCTGTTGATCGAGATGTCTGACGTCTCAA